>PMUN01000376.1 GCA_003166875.1 Bryobacterales bacterium
CGGATAGAATTCTAAACATTATTCTAGCACGACTGCCGATTACACATTGATAACAACTTGATAACAGCGGCGTCAGCGAATCAATCAGGAGATCCCAGGATAATTCTGGCTATTCACGAAGATCGCGGTCTGCTTTGTCGTGGGCGTTTGCGTGCCGTGTTTCACACTCTTCGGAACACAATAGGAAGAAGAATTATTTTCATGGCGTTCACATGAGTATGAACGCGGCACGCAGGGGGTGCGTGCGCCACGTCCCTGAAAATCCGTCAAAAAATCAGCGAAGGCGCTTCTAGCGCGCCGGCCAGGCCTCCAGCAATCGCCGAAGCAAAACCAGTTGACCCACGTGGTAGGCGTTGTGATCCGCCACCAGCAGCGCTTCCCGCAGCAGCGTTTGACCGTCCCCATGCGGAATGGGTCGAAACAGATCGCTCTTTTTGCTTGCAACCAATTTCTGCATCGCTTCTAAATCCGCGCAAGTCTGGCGAACGCTTTTGTTCCAGGCCGCCGCGCTCGGCGGCGCTTCCGTCTTCGGCCAGTATCCTTCAGGCCATGGCGGCGAAACGTGTTTCGGATTCCTGCTGAACTCCAGAATGTCCCACTGGGCGATCCTTATGTGCTCCAGCAATTGCCAAGCGGTATGCGGCGAGCCCTTGGGCTTCACGCCACGGAGTTTTGCAGGCAGGCCCTTTAAAGCGCCCTCAAGATCAATGTGCGCGTTGCGGCCTACCAGAAGATCCACCACGTGGCGTCGGAGTGCGTCAATTTCTTTCATAGGCCTCATTATTTTACCGCGCTGTTCTAAAGATTGGCAGGTTTCGCGCTGCACTTACCTTGCAGCGAACGAATCCATTCGCGGATCAGAGCGACGCCTTCGCGATGAATGATGGTTCGTCCCAGCTCGGGCATCATGACCTTGGGGACATCGGAATCCATGCGGCGAATCAGGATGGATTCTTCCGGCTTGCCATCCACGATATCGAACAACAGATCTCCCGCGCCGTGTCCGGCCGATACCGGAACCTTGCAAACACCCAGCCGCATGAGATCCGCTTGTCCGGCATCCAGGAAAAGGCCGGAAGTGTTGGCCGTGCCCGCGGCATTGTGGCAGTGCGCGCAATTGACATCCAGATAGGTTTTGGCTCTGGCTTCGAGAGTGCCGCTGGATGGATCGTCCCACACCACCGCGCGCGGCGCTTGCTCGGGAGGGGGCGCGCCTTTGAGATACCCGATGCGCGTCCAGTAGGCCAGTTGATTGGCGCGGCCGTCCGCATAGTTGAAGTCCTTGTTCAGATTGCGCGCCTTGGGCCCGATCGGAATAGTGGCTTTTGATTTCTCGTGACATTCCTTGCACTGATTCTGATTAGGGATGACGTAGTCGATGGTGTAGGCTTCGCCGGACGGATGCGTCCAGTGAACCACTGTCGGGTCGGCAGCCACTTCAAGCTCGGCTTCGGTTTGGCTTTCGTTCCACACGTAAGGCAGGGCGGTCCAGCCGTTGCGGCCGTGCACCAGCAGGCGTGTCTCGATCAGTCTCTGTTTCCCTCCGTGTTGGCTGTCCGGATACGCGAAGGTTTTCGAAAAAACGGTGCCAATCGGGAATTCAAAAGAGTCGGTAGCGTTGTAAACCGCGGAAGTCCCCTCCGGCATCCACACGAAGCGGTATTTGGTGGCGTAGTCGGAAAAAAGCGGTGTGTTCAGATCATAGGGGACCACGCCTTGATTCGGATGCAGTTCAGCGGCCGTGCCGGTGAATAAGCGCCAGGCCGAAAGCTTGGTGGGATAGGGTTCCTGGACGTGTTGGTGGACTTGTTTGCTGCAAGCGCACAGAACAGAAATCAGAATTATGGCCGCGAATGAACGCGAATGAACGCAAATCTTCTGCATGCTTTCGCGCGATCGATTAGTTTCCCCCGAAGCCGGCCACTGCTGTCAGCGGCGGCAATGCGCAATTGTTCGCGCTCGCGTTCTTCAGCAAGTGCTTGAGACCGCCCGCGACGTCGTAGTTCACGAATTCCGCTCCACCGTTGTTCTGCGCGCAAATGGTGGCCGTCTTCTTTTTTGGATCCACCACGCCATCGTAGAGGATGGCCGGCAGCGGCTTGCCCAGCACGGGCACCAGACTATCCGCGATTCGGCCGGTGGGATTGTTACCGCCTCCCGAAATGGTGTTGTCGTGAATGTAAATCTCGTCGGTGTACGGATCGTAGGTCGGATCGTTGATGGGATTCTCGGTGGTGAGGTAACTAATGATTGAGACGTTGGCCGTGGCGTTGTCCTTGATGGTGTTCTTGTACACATCAATATGATTGGTGGCCAGGATGATGACGCCGGTGCCGGCCGGAACCTTGGCAACCATGGTCCCCTTAGGCGCGAAGTTCGGTGTGTTGTTGCCGTACACGTTGTTCTCAAACAGCCGTGCGTTGCGGCCGTCCTTCACAGGCAGATCGGGAAGATTGAAGGCCAGCAGCCCGCCGGTGTTGTTGGTACTGGTGTTCTGATAAACATCGGCATCCTGCGAATTCTCGATCTCGATTCCGGCGACATTATATTCTGCGCGATTGCGGCGCACGATGATGTTCTGGGATTGCCCGACATAAATGCCGGCGTCGGACGCTCCTTTTACTATCGAATCTTCGATCAGCACGTTCTTGCACTGCACCGGATACAGCCCGTAGGAGCCGTTGGTGTCTTTTGGGCCACCGGTCCACTCGGCGCGGACGCGGCGAATGGTTACGCCAGTGACGCCGTTGATCTTCACCCCGTCTCCTTTGGTGTCTTCAATCGCCAGGTCTTCCAGCGTGAATCCACCGGCCGTCACCAACATTCCCGCTGATCCGGTCTTCTGGTTCTTGAAGGACAGGATGGTTTTGTCCATCCCCTTGCCGCGGATGGTCACGTTCTCCACTGAAAGCGATAGCGTGGACGTCAGATCCAGCTTGCCTTCCGGCAGTTCGATCACGTCGCCGGGCTTGGCCAGGATGAGCGCTTCCTGGGCCCTCTTCTGGAATTCGGGTCCGGCTGGAATGCCCGCTTTTCGGGCGCAAGAGCAGATGAGCAGCGACGCGATCGGCAGTGCAACAAGCAGGGCAACCCGGCGCGCAGGCGTGGTGGATAACTTCATGGTCCCTCCCTCAGTCGTTTGATGTTATACCGCAAGTAGCGGTCGATGCAAGCGCGAGGCCTGGGGGATTGGGGGCCTGCTGGGTGCTTGGAACCTCGCGTACGGCATGGGATCATCGTTGCAATTTAAGTATAAGAAGCACACGAATGTGAACGCGGCACGCATGAGTGTATCTCATGGACTTGCAGCCCATCCAATGGAATGAAAATTTCGGCTAATGGTGGGGGCGGACCCCCTGGACCCGCTGCTTCAAACATTGACAAATACCAGCAGCAAGCCGNNCTTTGCATTCGTCCATCCGAGAACGAAGTGTGTTTTCGACGGTGCGTGCGCCACGGGAGATCGAACAACCGCTTACCAAGTTGGGGCCGGCGTCTTTGCCGCCTCCTCTCTCTCGCGTCTGAGCCGACATGTTGATTGGCTTTCGGCGCCGAAATCGCCCTCAAGTTTTGGCCCCGTTCCGCCGATCTACCGATTGAGCCTTATAGCGATAAAAGGAGTCTTCCATGGGTACCTTCTCTCGATCCTGGGATTTGATTTGGGAAAGCTTTCATGTCATTCGCAAAGATAAAAAACTCATCGTTTTCCCCATCCTGAGCGGTCTGGCGGTGTTGGCGGTTGCGGCGCTCTACTTCATTCCTCTTTTCCAACTTGGCATCCTACAGCAGTACAAGGCACAGCATCATGTCGACCCCAGCACCTACGCCTGGATGTTTCTTTGGTATTGCACCAACTACTTCGTCATCGTTTTCTTTAGCTGCGCACTGGCGGCTTGCGCGCAGATGCGTTTCTCGGGCGGAGAACCAACGCTCGGCGCGGGGATGAGTCAAGCGGCAGCGAAACTCCCTGCCATTATGATGTGGGCGGTAGTGGCGAGCACGGTGGGTCTGATCATCCGCATCATTGAAGACCGCTCGAAGGCGGCTGGCAAGATCTTCGCCTCCCTGGTCGGCGTGGCCTGGGCGGTCACAACTTACCTCATGGTTCCGGTGCTGGTCTTCGAGGAAGCGGGAGTCTTCGGCTCCATCAAACGGTCCTGCCAGCTTCTGCGCAAGACCTGGGGCGAGCAGATTGGCGCCAACATCGGTTTTGGTCTGCCTTTCCTGGTGCTCGCCATTCCAGGTATCCTATTAATCCTGGGAGCACGTCATCAGCCGGTGGCGCTCGCGCTCGCACTGCTTTATTTTCTGATGCTGGGCGCTTTAATGAGCGCGGTGAAGGGAATCTTCGCAGTGGCCTTGTATCGCTACGCCACTCAGGGCGAAGCGGCGGCAGGTTTTTCAAAGGTCAATCTGAACGGCGCTTTTGTGGATTTGTCTAACGGAGAGTAGGGGACTGGTTGCTGGTGGCTAGTTGCTGGTGACGGAGGATCCCAAAGACCCCAAGCTCAAGTTGAAACTGGCTAACGTGTACGAGTATGACGCCAAGGGTGTGCGCTTTTCGAAACAGGCGAATCTCGCGGAAGCGATCGCCGCGTTTCGCAAAATCGAGGCCGACCTGCCGAAGTTAAAGTCGGTGGCAGCATTGCCTGAGGCATTGCTCTATGACCGTCAATATTCAGATGTAAAGAAGTTCTATGAAGACGAGACGAATGACGCGCCGCTGAGCTATCGGTTGGCGGCGCTGGCTGTTACAGATGGCGTGGAAGCCGCCCAGAAAGCATTCGATGCGGCCGGCGTGGATGCATCGCGTCAATCTCAATTCACTTCCGCGGCACAGTATTTGATCTTCCTGCATGAGTATTCCGCGGCCGGACGATTACTCCGCGCCGCAATGCAGGATGAGAATGAAAGCGCACGCGCCGAGATCGCCATGTTTCAGAAGACTCGGCGGCGCGAGGATGCCCGGTTCTCGCAAGAACCGCCTATAGCGCTGGCGCAACACCTTATTTATGCCCTGCTCGATCCGGATGACGAAGAGAGTTGGAACCAGTTGTTTGTTCCGGAGTGGCGGGACCTGGTAGTCCGCACCGAACGCAATGACATTTTGAACGTGCTGCGCTCCTGGCGGGTGGTGGGGAGAGCGCCGGTGGGATGGGCCACGACGGCCGACCTGGCCGTAAGCAATGCACAATTTGTCAGCGAGGGGTCGGATGAAACCGGCTACCGCGTGCGCATTCCGGATGCAACCAATAATGGCGCGATGAAGACCGTCGCCTGGATCGTCAAACTCCGGCGGGCGGAGAAGCGCTTCAGGCCGCACAAAAGGGAGATCTCAAGTCCGCCAAGCAATGGCTGGACTGGTTGCGCGAGGAACAAACCGTTCCTAGGACCCGCTGGCCGGGTGGGCGTTCCTAAAACTTTGGCCGGTTCCCAAGGCTGGCGCCGTCGAAATGATCAACGCTGCCGCCAGCCTGGTAGTTCGAGGTAAGTACTTCGAAACCGCACTTCCAGTTCTACTCGATGCTGAAAAGAATTCTACGGCCGGCGCATACCAAGATGCGATCGATCTTGCGATTATCCATGGCTACAACATCCACCAGCAGTGGGGCAATGCCGTTTCCGAAGCGAAGCAATTGCTGGAAGATTTCCCCGATTCCGAGGTGGGTGTCGACACGCTATTGAGCGCGCTGATGAACTCCGGCGACCTTAGCGGCGCCCGGAAATTTGTCGAAGACCGGCTATCGAATGGCTCTGGAATATCTCGGCGACACTCTAATGGAACAGGGCCGCTACGATGAAGCACAGCGCAGTTTCGAAGCCGCTCTGCACACGTTCACCTAGCTGCGCCGTCCTTACCGCGGCATGGCCGAGATGTTGCTGCGCCAAGGCAAAGATCCTCAAAAGGCGCTGCAATATGTCGAGAGCATCATTGATTTTGCCGGACTATCCCGGCTGCAGGTTAAAAACAACGGACGCCCGCAGGACGATTATTGGGCGCTCAAGGCCTGGGCTCTGGCCAGCATCGGCCGGTCGTCTGAAGTCGCGGCCGCGATTGAGAAGGCGCTGGAGGCTACCAATCCCAAAAGCCCGCCGGATCTTGCGGCAACTCATTATCGCGCTGGCATGGCGATGCAAGCGCTGGGCAACGTATTGGAAGCGAAGGATCATTTTCGGCGCGCGGTTGAGTTCGATCCCCAAGGCCGGCGTGGAAAGCTGGCCAGCGCCGCGCTCAGAGAAACCAACGTTTGGCGCGCTCGCGTGACGGAGCCCCAAGCGTTAGCGCGGAGCTGATCGTCTGGTCCCCTCCCTCACGGTCGGGGCTACAATCCGGCCAATGGATCAGGACGAACGTGCGGGGATGTAGCCCCGCGCGTAAGCAAGGGGACCGGACCGCTAGGTAGAATCAAGGCTTCATGCCTGTTGGGTGTCCGGATCTCCGCGCCATTCTCGAAGCGCGGCAGGCCATCGCGGGGTCGGCCATCCGCACGCCGCTGGTGCGTCTCAATGCGCCGGAAATCCCGGCCGAAATCTACCTCAAGCTCGAAAACCTGCAACCCATCGGCTCCTTCAAAATCCGTGGCGCCGCGAATGCCATGGCACACATGTCCGCGGACGATCTTCGAAAGGGCGTCGTCACGGCATCGGCGGGGAACATGGCGCAAGGAGTGGCTTGGCGGGCGCGCGAGCTCAACATTCCATGCACCGTGATCGCGCCGGAATCTGCGCCCGAAACCAAGATTCGCGCCATCGAACGGCTGGGCGCGCGAATCCTCAAAGTCCCCTACGATGCCTGGTGGCGCGCCTTCGAGGAACGATCGTACCCCGGCGTCGAGGGCGTCTTTATCCACGCCTTCGACGATCCGAATGTCATGGCCGGAAACGGAACCATTGGGTTTGAGATTTTGGAAGACTTGGCCGAAGTGGACGCCATCGTGATCCCCTGGGGTGGTGGGGGCTTGGCGTGCGGCATCGCGTCGGCCATCCGCGAACTGAAGCCGGCGACCAAGATCTTCGCCGCCGAAGTGGCGACGGCCGCGCCACTCACAGCATCGTGGCAGGCTGGGTCGCCGCAGGTCATCGAACCGCGGCGTTCGTTCGTGGATGGGATAGGCGGTAAGTCCGTGTTTCCACAGATGTTTGAGCGCGCCCAGCGATTGCTGGACGGCGTATTGGTGGCCGAGGTGGAACAAGTCGCCTCCGCGCTCTGCCTGATGGCCGAGCGCAACCGGATCATCGCCGAAGGAGCCGGCGCGACGCCCGTCGCCTGTGTTCTGGAGCATGCGAAATCCAAGATCGTCTGCATCGTGTCGGGCGGGAATATCGACCTCACAAAACTTGCGGAAATTTTCGGAACAAAATGAAGACCTGTTCGTCTGTACTTTGAAGAAGGAGGCCGTATGACGGCTAAGATAGGTGGCGTGTTGCTGGTTGCGATGCTTGCGGCGGGCTGCGCTTTTGCGTACGTGAATGAGGATTGCGATTGGCGGGACCGCTCCGAAGCCCGCGAAATTGCCCGCGAAGCTCGCGAACATGCCCGTGAAATCGCCAGGCAAGCGCGGGACCAGGCACGAGAACAGGCGCGGGAAGCCCGCGAGCTTTCGCGCGCCAGCCGCGACGTCCAGCGCGAAGCCGCCCGCACTGCACGCGAGAGCGCGCGTGAGGCATCGCATGAGCTTCGCGACGCCATTCGCGAGTCGGTTCGCGCTGAACGCGAGGCCCTGCGCGAAATGCGGCGGGAACTGCGGCGCGATTGGGGTCCGGTTTACTAAGCAGCGTAGGACAAGCCTCTGGCTTGTCAGCTGGGCAAACCGGAGGCTTGCCCTACGGAGCGCGCTGGTACATTACCTTACCGCCGACAATCGTATAGTCCACCTGCGCTTTGGGAATCTCGTCTTCCGGAATCGTCAGGATATCTTTTGACAGCACCGTGACATCTGCCAGCTTGCCGGGCGCGAGCGAACCCTTGCTCGACTCCTCAAATGCCGAGTAAGCATTGTTCACGGTGTACGACCGCAGCGCTTCTTCCCGGCTCATGCGCTGCTCCGGGAAAAATACCGATCCATCCTTCAACTTCCGGCTCACCGAAGCATAGAAGCATGCGATCGGGTCCACGTCTTCCACCGGCGTGTCCGTTCCATTGGTAACCAGCGCGCCCGACCGCATGAGACTCTGCCAAACATAGGCTCCTTCTTCGGCGCGCTTGGGTCCCAAACGCAAAATAACGAATGGCGCATCGGAGGTGCAGTGGATGCCTTGCATGGAAGCGATCACGCCCAGTTCCGCGAAGCGCGGAATGTCGGCTGGATCGATATGTTGCGCATGCTCGATGCGCCATCGCAAGGCTTTCTTATCCGGATGCTCCTTGAAGACGGCTTCGTATATATTCAGCACTTCGCGATTTGCGCGATCACCGATGGCGTGGACGCAGAGCTGATAGCCGTTGGCAATCGCGAGCTCCGCGGTCTTCCGTATATCGGCCGGATCTTGCGTCGCGAGCCCCGATCTGTTCGGAGTTCCAGGCGGCAGGTCGGAGTAAGGCTCCAGCATCCACGCGCCGCGCGACCCAAGCGCGCCATCCATCATGCGCTTGATGGCCCGAACGGTGAAGTGGTCGTCGGCTGCGCCGATGGTGTAGTACTTGCGCAGATTCGGAGCTAGGATAGCGTTGCTGGTTCGAAGCATCACCCAGAGGCGCAGGCCCAGCTTGTGCTCCTCCGCCAGGCTCTTGAGCAAATCCACGGTCGGGAGCGGAGAGCCGGCGTCCTGAAAAGTGGTGATGCCTTTCGAAAGGCATTCGCGTGCCGCGAGATCCACCTGCTGGCGCGCTTCCGCGGCGAGTTCAGCGAGCGGCAGGTGCTCCCGATAGGACGTCAGCGCGCGCCCGATGAGACCCTGTGCCTGCTCGTTGAACAATCCGGTGGGATTGCCTTGCGCATCCTTCAGAATCTCGCCGCCGGATGGATTGGGAGTGTTCTTGTCGACGCCGGCCAGGCGCATCGCTTCCGCGTTCGCAAATCCTGCATGACCGCTGGCGTGAGTCAGCCACACCGGATTGTTTGGAGAAACTTTGCTGAGCGCGTCGTGCAGCGGGAATCCCTGCACGTTGGGAGAGGGCGGCGGATCCCATTTGGCTTGATGCCAGCCGCGTCCGATAATCCAGGTTCCGGGCTTGGCTTCGCGCGCGGCTGCGGCGACCATGGCAACAATCTGGTCCCAATTCTTCACGTCGCGCAAATTCAGCGACATCTTAGAAGCGCCCAGACCGGTGAAATGCCCGTGCCCTTCGATGAATCCTGGGATGGCCAGGCGTCCTGAGAGGTCGATGACCTTGGTGGAAGATCCGATGTAGGCTAGCATCTGCTGATTCGTGCCCACTGCGACGATCTTGCCGCCACGGGCCGCCAGCGCCTGCACTTCGGGCACGCTCGATTCCATGGTGACGATTTTGCCGTTGCGTAGCACCAGGTCGGCGGGCTGGGCCTGGAGGACGGCCACGCCCAAGGCGACTAAGAGGGACGAACGAATCACGCACGTAATTATCGCAAAAGGAGCAGATCGCCACACTCTGCTACCGTACAAGTTCCGGATGATCTCCTTCTCGAATATCAACAAGCAGTATGGCAAACAGTTAATCTTCGTCGATGCTTCCTTTCAACTGAACCCCGGCGAAAAGGTCGGCTTGGTCGGTCCTAACGGCGCCGGCAAGACCACGCTCTTTCGCATGGTGGTGGGCGAAGAGGCTCCCGATGAGGGCGACGTTTCGGTTCCAAAACGACTGACGATCGGATATTTCCGCCAGGACGAAGAGGAGATGCAGGGCCGGTCCGTGCTGGACGAAGCCATCGCCGGCAGCGGGCGCGCTGGCGATCTGCATCATGAACTCGAAGCTCTGCACCGAGCCATGGAAGATCCCGAACGCGCCGATGAAATGGACCGGATTCTCGCGCGCTTCGGCGAAGTTCAGGAGGAGTATGAGCACCTGGGTGGTTATTCACTCGAAGCGCAAGCGCGCGAGGTGCTGCACGGGCTGGGATTCAAGGATGACCAGATTGATGGCGACGTTGGGGCTCTATCTGGCGGCTGGAAAATGCGCGTCGCTCTGGCGCGGGTACTGCTCGGCCGGCCAGATGTGCTGTTAATGGACGAACCGACCAATCATCTTGATATCGAATCGATCATCTGGCTGGAGCAGTTCCTCAAGACATTCCAGGGCGCGCTTCTGATGACCTCGCACGACCGCGAGTTTATGAATCGCATCGTCTCGAAAATCGCCGAGATCGATGCGGGTGAGATCATCACGTACTCGGGAAATTACGATTTCTATGAGCGCGAGCGCGCCATCCGCGAGACCAATCAACAAGCCGCATTCGCGCGGCAGCAATCCATGCTGGCCAAGGAACAGCGTTTCATCGATCGCTTCCGGACACACGCGGCCAAGGCGGCGCAAGTGCAAAGCCGCATCAAAGCGCTGGACAAAATCGAAAAAATCGAGCTGCCGAAGCAACGCCACGTGGTGAAGTTCGAATTCCGCATCCCGCCACGCTCGGGCGACCAAGTCGCGGTGATCGAGGATCTGCACAAGAGCTACGGCGCGCGCGTGATCTATGACGGATTTAGTCTCACCATCCGCCGTGGAGAGCGTTGGGCGGTGATGGGAAGGAACGGGGCGGGGAAGACCACGCTGCTCAAGATGATTGCCGGCGTGAGTGCGCCCGATTCGGGCAGCGTGCGGTTGGGCGCGAGCCTCAACATGGGATATTTCGCGCAGCAGTCGCTGGAGGTGCTGGATCCGGAGCTTACTATTTTCGAGCAGCTCCAAAGGGATTTCCCTCAGGACGGTATCGGCTCGCTGCGTTCGCTGGCGGGAGCGTTTCAGTTTTCCGGCGACGATGTGGATAAGAAGATCCGGGCGCTGTCGGGCGGCGAAAAATCACGGCTTGCGATGGCGCGGATGCTATACAATCCGCCGAACTTCCTGGTACTGGACGAGCCGACCAATCACCTGGATCTGGCCACCAAAGAAATGCTGGTGGAAGCGCTGAAAGATTTCGAAGGCACGATGATTTTCGTGTCGCACGACCGCATGTTCCTGCGCGGACTCGGCTCCCGCGTCCTGGAGTTGGGAGGCGAAAGCGGCGTAGAGCGCGAGCCGGTGGTGTATCCAGGGTCGTATGTTGAATACGTGCGGAATTTGGGGCATGAGGCGCCGGGGATTTATTCGTGAGGAACGTATAATAAAGATTGGAGTTCGAGCGGGATCCGACCAAAGCCGCGTCAAATCTGGCCACACACAAAGTCTCTTTCGAGGACGCGGCGACGGTCTTCGGTGACCCATTGGGCTCCATTGTGGCCGACCGCGTCATTCGTTTCGGGAAGGGCGGTTCGTATTATTGGGACTTTCTCAGGGCCAGCGTTTGTTGGCAGTGATGTACGCAGACCGGGGCGAAGCGATTCGCATCATCAGCGCACGCCGGGCCACACGCAGTGAGCAAAGGAACTATGAAGAAAACGCGCACTAAACGAGAAGCCGCCGGCCAGACTGGCATCGACGAGATTCTTCCCGAGTACGATTTCAGCCGGACCTCACACAACAAGTATGCCTCGCGCTACGCCGCGGGAAGTGCTGTGGTTGTGCTTGAACCCGATGTGGCTGCCGCGTTTCCGAGTTCAGCAGAAGCCAACGAAGCTCTGCGCGCCTTGGCGGGAATCATTCAAAAACATCGGTCGCGCCGCACGGCATCACGCCGCAGCCTCTAAGCGACCGAACATCGATTGCGGTTTGTGGGCTTGCAGAGATCCTCACCCGAACAACTCCATGCAGAGACCGCGAGCGCCATGTTACTGCCTGGCCGAGCCCTCTGGATATTCCGAAGTTGTTCGTCCGGAGCCCTTTTTCTAGCGTCCTCCGGACAGTGACGCGCACGGTGCTCCTTACCTCTCTAATTTACTCTCACTGAACCCACAGAAGTGGCACCTATAGAGTCTACGATTACTCCCTAGCTCTCCAAACTGGCGATCAGGATCGCTTGATTCGACGTGCCAACCCCTCTGGCGGCACTTGGGGCACATTTCCCCTTCAAATCCGTCGGCGCCAGGCTTTTCATCTGCGACTAGTTGGAGTTCTTGCTTGAAAGCGGCCCTCCTATTTGCATCCTCACGCTCAAGTACTTGGCGGATTCTTTCAAATGCCGGCTCGATGTTTCCTTTAGGAAACTCGATATGAGTCAGACCGTGAATGTTCGAGAATAGAGAGCAGTCTTTCTCCAAGAGAATAATGGCCCGTTCAAATCCCAGGCGACCCTGAAACAGCCCTGCCTCATGAATGACGTTTTCTCGCGCATGGGAAGTGTTGTCGGCATGGAGGTCCTCTGCCGTCATCACTAAGAAAGCGAACCACGCGTCGTCGAGCAACTCTTGAAGGCGCGCTGTCGTAGGTATGCCCGCTACAGCCTGGGCGTTGAACTCGTCGCACGAAAAGCCTAGCCGGTCGCTCAGAAACGCTTTGAGCTGATGCCAAACCAGGGAACGGCCATGTCCAATGAAAATGTTCGTTCCATCGGAACGGTGCGTTTGTTGTGCAGCCTCCAAGCGAAGGTCTGTTTCCGCCGAGATGCGTCCTACGGCAGATGCTATCTGTAGACGCAGTCCCTCGACAGACACGCTATTCGGGTCGAAGGCTGGTATCAGCCCGGGGAATTCGGCACGAATCCGGTCAAACTCTTGTTTTACAGGCCTCACTAGCGCCATGTTTCCGGACGCCGGGTCAGCTTGTGCGAGCACGCGGTCCTGACGCTCCAGCGACTGCCTATATCCCAAGAGTACTCTGCGGTGGTCCGTGTCACCCCCAATGGCTCGTTGCGTCTTGCTTTTTTCCGCAACAGGAAATAAATGCTTCAGGCCCGCGCCGACGCCCCAGCTTCACATCAGATGCGCTCTGATACGGCGAAGCGATCTAGCCTGTCAATCAGTTTATACCAAACTCAAGGTTACTTAAATTGTTTGGAATGTTCCGGCTTCGGAGGGCTGAATTCAGCCTCGTCTTCCAGCAGAGCCTGTTCCTCGGTCTGCTTCTCGTAATGGTCGATGACTCGCAAGGCCTTCCGTTCATCCCAATCGGCTGGAAACTTATCTCCGCCCTTCGTTGAAGTCACGCAATGTTATATAGACACAGCGGTCTTATTGTAACGCCGAAGGCGCTCGCCTCGCTCTTTCCTCCTTTGTCGATTGAGAGTGCAGCCGCCATCAACATTAGACTAAGATTGATTCTCTATGCGCCCACTCCTCCTGTTCCTCGCCATCCCCCTCTTCGCCCAACCCTACCGCGTCGTCATCCAGACTGGCGTGCCGGTCAAAATGCGCGACGGAGTCACGCTGAGGGCTGATGTTTTCCGCCCGGATGATCCCGGCAAATTTCCGCTGCTGCTGGAGCGCACGCCGTACAATCGTGCCGGCGGTACCAGCGAGGCTTCGCAGCTTGCCGCGCACGGCTATGTGGTCGTCATTCAAGACACGCGCGGGCGCTTTGCGTCGGAAGGCGAATTCTATCCGTTCCGCAATGAGAGCGCCGACGGTTATGATTCCGTGGAATGGGCAGCTGCATTGCCCAACTCGAATGGCCATGTGGGCATGTTCGGCGGATCGTACGTCGGCGCGACGCAGATGCTCGCCGCTATTGCGATGCCTCCGCACCTCGATGCGATCTTTCCTTATGTCACAGCCGCCGAATATTACGAGGGCTGGACCTATCAGGGCGGCAGCTTGATGCAATGGTTCGCCAGTTCGTGGTCTTCCGGCCTCACCATCGATACGCTCACGCGTCAGGCGAATTCGAGGCTCCAACCCAAGGAATGGACCGCGACACTTCCGGTGGAAGCATATCGTATGACCGATCCTCCGCCCGTCTCCGGACTAGCTCCGTATTTTCAGGATTGGGTGGCGCACGAGCGCAACGATGAATACTGGCGCCCCTGGAAAATCTCCGATCATTATTCGGAAATGAAGGTGAAAGCGCTGCACGCTGGAGGCTGGCACGATATCTTCCTGGGCGGCTCCATTCGTAACTACGAAGGTATGCACAAGGTCTCGCTCGCTCGCGAGGATCAAAGATTGCTGTTGGGTCCGTGGGCGCACGCTGCTACGTCGCCCGAAGGAAAAGTGGGCGACGTGGTTTTCGGAAAGGATGCCGTGCTGGATATGACCGGAACGGCGCTGCGGTGGTTCGATTACGCCTTGAAGGGCGTCCAGAACGAGTATGCGACCGGAGCGCCTGTACGCATCTTCGTTATGGGCGAGAACAAGTGGCGAGAGGAGCGCGAGTTTCCGCTGGCGCGCACGAAATATACCAAATATTTTCTGCATTCCTCGCACGAACTCAACACCTCCGCTCCCGGCCAAGACGGTCCTGACGCTTACGAATACGATCCGGCGAACCCGGTGCCAACCATCGGCGGACGGCTGTGCTGCGGCAACCAGATTCCGCCCGGTCCTGCGGATCAGCGCCCCAATGAAGGCCGTCCGGACGTGCTGATTTTTTCCACGCCGCCGCTGGATCGCGATGTGGAAGTGACCGGCTGGATCCACGCCGAAATCGATGCCGCGAGTTCAGCCGTGGATACCGATTTCACGGCGCTGCTGGCGGATGTGGAACCTTCCGGATACGCGCGATTTCTCACCGACGGCATCGTGCGCGCCCGCTACCGCAATTCCACTGAGAAGGCCGAGCCGATCGTTCCCGGCGAAATTTATCATTACAACATCGATATGTGGGCATCGAGCAACGTGTTCAAGGCGGGTCATCGCATCCGGCTGTACATTTCGAGCAGCAATTTTCCGCGCTTCAATCGAAACCTGAATACCGGAGAGCCGATTCTAGGCGCAACGCGAACGGTCAAAGCTAGCCAGAAGATTTATCACGATGCGAAGCATCCATCGGCGCTGGTTCTGCCAGTGATTCCGTCTCCGTCCCCGTAGGGCAAGTCTCCGACTTGCCCTGGACAAGCCGGAGGCTTGTCCTACGTTTTACGCTAATCGCGCAAGGCTCGCACTGGATCCGTCCGTGTCGCGCGCCACGCCGGCAGAAAGCAAGCCGCCGTTGCGGCGATGATCATTACCAGGAATGCCGAGCCGAACACCGCGGGGTCCCGTGGGCTGACCTTATATAGAAGTGTCCCCATCAGCCGCGTCAATCCCAGCGCTGCTGCCGTGCCCGCTACAACGCCGGCCACGGTCAAGGCGAGTCCATTCGACATTATCAGCCGCACCAGATTTCCTGCGTCAGCGCCTAACGCCATGCGCAAACCCAGTTCGCGCGTGCTTTGCGACACCGTATACGACATGACGCCGTATAGCCCGATGGCCGCCAGCACCAACGCCAATCCGCCAAAAACGGCGAGCATCATCACCGCTGTCCGCTGCACCGCAGTGGTACGGTCCACCTGCTCTTGCATCGTTATCACTTCACCCGGCGCCAGGTTCTCATCGAGCGCTTTTACTTCATGCGCCAACGCCTTCGCCATCACAGCCGGCGGGAGCGACGTACGGATAACCAGCCCCAACCCAGCGGAGTTTTGGCGGGTCGGCACGAAAAAGAACGGCTTGGGCGTCTCCATCAAACGCTCGTACTTCGACACTCTGGCGACACCCACCACCTGCAGCCAGTTTCCCTTCACCTGAAGGCGGCTGCCGACGGGATCGCGCCCGCGCCAGTATTGCGCCGCCATCACGTCATTCACTACCGCGACCGGCGGGGCCGTTTCATTGTCTGCGCGCGTGAACTCGCGCCCGGAAACCAGGGGAATGCCCATAGTGGCGAGATACGCGGGACCAACTTCGTTGTAGTCCACGATGAGTTGCTGATCCGGTGCAGTCTCATAGCCATCCACTGCGATGGGAGCAGAAGAATAGCTGCGATAGCCGAACGGCGTGGTTCGCTGAATCGCAGCCGATTCCACGCCGGCTAGCGACTGGAGCCGATCGATCAGTGCATCTTGAAAATTGTTCGTGCGCTGCCTGTCGTATCCGGCCACTTTCACATCGACATTGGTGGTCAGCGTTTTGGTGGAAAAGCCCGGACTGATATTCTGAATTCCGCGCAGGCTCTGGAGCAAAAGTCCCGCTCCAACCAACAAAACGAAACTGAGCGCTACTTGCACCAGGACCAATCCCGATCGCACCAGGCCACGCCGGCGTCCACCACCCACCACGCCACCGGCTTCGGCCTTGAGCGCCGAGGTGAGATCGATCTTGCTGGTCTGCATGGCGGGAACCAGTCCGAATAACAATGTTGAGATCAGGCAAACGCCGGTGCTCAGCGCCAGCACGCGCCAATCGATTTCCCCCGGCAGATTCATCCTCTGACCGTCTCGCGCGGGCAGCAACAGCACGAACAAGTTGCGGCACCAGTACGCCAGCAGGAATCCGCCGGCCGCGGCGATGGTCGCGAGGATCATGCCTTCGGTGAGAAGCTGCCTCAATAACCGGCTGCGTCCCGCGCCCACCGCCAGCCGGATGGTCATTTCGTGCCGCCGTCCGAAAGCGCGGACCAGCAGCAGATTCCCGACGTTCGCGCACGCGATGAGGAGCACGGAGATCACTACAGCTAGGGCGATTCCGAGCGTTGGGAACAGAGTGCGGGCATTGTTGAAAGGGGTGCGCCACAGCGGGAACAAATTCACTCCGCGATTGCGGTTGGTGGCGGGATATGCGGTTTCGAGGCGCCTGGCCACCGCCGAAATCTCCGCCTGCGCCTGTTGCAATGTGACGCCGGGCTTGAGCCGCACGAAGCCTTCAATCCAAGTTTCGCCGCGATCTTCGAGTTTGTATCCGCTGGGATCGAATTTTTCCTGCATCGACAAGGGAACCCAGAACTCCATGGCCCAGCCCACGAAGGTGCCATAAAAACCTTCCGGGGCGACGCCGATGATGGTGTGCGGCATGCCGTTGAGCATTTGCGTTTTGCCGACGATGTTCGGATCGCTTTTGAAGCGCGATTGCCACAATTGATAGCTGATCACTGTTACGGGGTGGGCGTTGCGGCCGATGTTTTCCGACGGTTCGAACCCGCGTCCCAGGATCGGCCGGACTCCGAGCGCGTCGAAATAGTTGGCCGACACTACGCTCGATCTTGCGACCTCGCTCCGGTCGCCAATGGCGAGCGAGACGCCGGTGATGCGGTCGACTATAAATGCGTCGAAGAGGGTGCAGTTTTTCTCGAAATCCTGGAAGTCGGGCCAGGAGACATCGGGGTCTCCGGGGACGTCGCGGTTCCATCCGGCGATGGCCATCATCCGGTCCTGGTGGGCGACCTTCGGGAACGGCCGCAGCAGGATTCCTTCGATCCACGTGAAGACGGCGGCATTGGAGCCGATTCCCAGGGTCAGGCAGAGGATCGCCAAAAGGGAAAAGCCCGGACTGCGCCGCAGCATTCGCAAACCGTAGCGCAGATCTTGCCACAGCACTTGGAACACCGGTAACGAGTGGGTCTCGCGGTAGGTCTCCTTGACTCGCGCCACGCCGCCGAAGCGTCGCAGGGCTGCCGATCGTGCCTCGTCCGGCTGCATTCCCCGGCGCAGGTTTTCGGCGATCTCCATTTGCAGATGAAAATCGAGTTCCTCATCCAGATTGGGTTCCAGGTTTCCCTTGCGAAAAAGACCGGCGAGCCGGGAAAAGAGTACACGAATTGCTGTCATGATGATTCTCTCGCGGGATTTGCGAAGCGTGACAGGATGCCGGCAATCCGCTCCCAGTTCGCGGCTTCGGCGGCGAGCTGCTTCTTGCCGGTCCGCGTGATGGCGTAGAACTTGGCGCGCCGGTTGTTGTCGGATGCGCCCCACTTCGACGTTATCCAACCCATTTGCTGCAGGCGCAGGAGGGCAGGGTACAGCGATCCCTGGTTCAACTCCAGCGCGTCGCCGCTGATCTGCTCGATGCGCCGCGCGATTCCCCAGCCATGTTGAGGGCCGAGTGTGTCTAGGGTGCGGAGCACCATGAGAGCGAGCGAACCGTAGAGGACGTCGGTTTTGTCCTTGGTCATTGGGAATTACCTTTCGGCTGACTACAGGAGTTTACAACAGCGTCCTTTAGGCTGTCAACAGGGGGGTAGTTTGGACATTGTTCTAGTATCGGTCCCGTGATTCCGTAGGGCAAGTCTCCGACTTGCCCATGGGACAAGCCGGAGGCTTGTCCTACGATTACGATTACGATGGTATTTGGTCTCTCCCGCGCGCCAAGTCGCCTTCGACGTTCTTCACAAAGTCTCCCAAGGCGGCTATGCTTCCGATCTGCTGCTCAAGCACACCGCCGCGCTCGATCCCCGCGATGCCGCGCTCGCTTCCGAAATCGTTTTCGGATGTCTCCGCTATCAGGCGCAGCTTGACCATCTGATCAGTTGCTTCGTCCCGCGGCCTCTCGATCCTGAGATCCGCTTGATATTGCGGATGGGCATTTATCAACTCCGCTATCTGGATCGCATTCCCGCCCACGCCGCGGTAAGCGAGAGCGTGGAGCTGGCCAAGCGCGCGCGAAAGCAATCGGCCTCCGGTCTGGTGAATGCCGTACTGCGAAAGGTTGACCGAAAGCCCGTCGCCTGGCCAGACCAAGCTACTGAGTTATCCACGCCAGCCTGGTTGATCGAAAAATGGACGCGCCAGTTCGGTCCCGATACTACGGAGACGATCGCCACCACATTCCTCCGGCCCGTCGAAACTTACACAGCGAGTACAGGACGCATCCAGGACATATCAGCGCAATCCGTCGTGCCGCATCTCGACCTGCATCCGGGAATGACCTTTCTCGACCTTTGCGCCGCTCCCGGCAACAAAACCGCGCAAGCTTTGCAGCACGGCGTCCGAGCCATCGCTTGCGATATCCACTGGCATCGTTTGAAAGATCTTAGCGACCTGGCTTGCCCGCTGGTGGTGCTGGATGCGACCGAACCGCTGCCCTTCAATACGCAGTTCGATCGAATTCTGGTGGACGCTCCCTGCTCAGGCACCGGAACCCTGGGCCGCAACCCCGAGATCAAATGGCGCCTCGAACCCTCCGACTTGCTACACTTGCATCGCAAACAGGTCGCTCTGCTGCGTAACGCTCTCCAGTATTTGCGCCCCGGCGGCCGGCTGGTCTACGCCACTTGTTCGCTCGAGGAGGAAGAGAACCGGCTGGTCATCCAGGCTGTGCCCGGCCACTGGCAATCGACCGAGCGGCTTCCTGGCGTCGCCCCTGGGGATGGGTTTTTTGTGGCTGTGTTAACATCTTAGCTAGTCCGCAATGGTTGAAATCCTTCCATCCCTTCTCGCGGCGGATTTTGCGCATTTGGGCGAAGAGATCGCCAAGGTCGAACGTGCCGGAGCATCCATGCTGCATGTGGATGTCATGGATGGGCATTTCGTACCTAACTTCGCCATCGGAATTCCGGTGCTGGAGTCAATCCGGAAAGTGACCCGGTTGAAGCTGGATGTGCATCTCATGATTAGCGATCCGGACCGCCACGCTCCAGAGTTCATCAAAGCCGGCGCCGACCACGTCCTGGTGCATCAGGAAGCTTGCGTCCATCTGGACCGCACGCTTCGAATGATCCGAAACGAGGGCGCGTTGGCGGGTGTGGTGCTGAATCCATCTACGCCGGTCTCAACTCTGAGCGAGGTCATGGATTTGGTGGATCACGTGCTAGTCATGAGCGTGAATCCGGGTTTTGGAGGGCAGCATTTCATTCCCAACGCGCTTCGCAAGATTCAGGCTTTGGCATGGAAGCGCAAGGAGTTAGGGCTGAATTTCGCCATTGAAATCGATGGTGGCGTGGCGCTGGATAACGCCGCCGAGATCGCCCGCGCCGGGTGTGACTGGTTGGTAGCAGGGACGTCGATTTTTCACACTCACGACGTCGCGGGCGCCTTCCTGGAACTCGAACGAACGGCGCGTGAGGCGACGCTCGCAAGGGCTTAGGTTAAACTTGTAGGGTTGAATATTATGTCTCGATACATTTTCCTCGCAATACTGGTCGGGGGTCTGGTGACCTCTAGCTGTGGCTTCAAACGCAAGAAGTACGACAATCCGATCACCAAGGACACCAAACAGCCGGATAAGGTCCTCTACGACCGGGCGATCAACGACATCGAGCACAGCCGCTACGAAGTCGCCCGCATCACTCTCAACACCCTTATTAATACGTACGACCAAAGCGAGTTCATGGCGAAAGCTAAGCTGGCTATCGCGGACAGTTGGTTCCGCGAGGGCGGTACTCAGGGTTTTGCGCAAGCCGAAGCCGAATATAAGGACTTCATCTTGTTCTATCCCACGATGGCCGAAGCCGGGGAGTCTCAGGAAAAGATCTGCATGATCCATTACAAGCAAATGGAGAAGGCGGATCGCGACTCGGTCCAAGCGCTACGAGCCGAGGACGAATGCCGGCAACTGGTTGTCCAATTCCCAAACAGCCAGTTCGTACCTGAAGCTCAACAACTGCTGCGGAACATTCAGGAGGGTCTGGCCGAGGGCGAGTATTTGGTGGGGGACTTCTACTATAGGAGAGGATCGAATCCATCCGCCGCGAACCGGTTCAGCCGCCTGGTTGATCAATTTCCGCTCTACAGCAAAGCCGATCTGGCGCTTTGGGAGCTGGGTGATTCCTACAACAGAATGGGAACGCGTTTCCGCACGGCTGCCGGCGATGCCTACGCCCGGATTGTGCGGGATTATCCGCTGAGCGGTTATGCCGATGCGGCCAAGAAGAAACTGACGGAGCTCGAGATGCCCATTCCGCAGGCCGATCCGGTGGCTTACAATCGCATGAAGTGGGAAGCCGAAAATCGAACGAAGATCAGTATGCTCTCGAAGCCCATGAGCTTACTGCAACGCGGTCCTGATGTGAGCGGCGCGGCCAAATCGGGCCAGCCGGCCATGACCACGTTGCGCGGCACTGTTCCGGTAAGTGTTCCGTTGACGCGTGGAACGCCAGGGTTCACCGGCGACGTGACCGCGACCACGGTGGGAGGAGATGCCTCGGCGCTCGACAAGCTGCCGGATGCGCGGACCAATCCGCCTGCCGCTGGAGCAGAGGGCCAGCCCGCGGGCGCGAAACCGGAAGACGCAAAACCGGCGGATCCCAACGCGGCCGCTGCTAAACCCGCTGACGCCAACGCCAGTGCGGCTAATGCGCAGCGGGCACAAACCACCGATCCAAAGGCTAAAAAGAAAAAGAAGGATAAGAAGGTGAAGCCGCAGCCGGCCACGAATCCGCCTGCCTCGACTACGCCAGCCACCACAACACCCACTACGCCGCCCGCACCCAGTCAGCCGCCCTCAGGCCAGCCGAATCCACCCGGCCAGCCCTGATGAGTCGTATCCTGCTGGCGGATGACAGCCCGCACGCTCAGCGTATGGGCGAGCGTATTTTACGCGAAGAAGGTTTTGAAGTCGTCAGCCTGACCGATGGCGACGTGGTTTTGCTGCGCCTGGCCGACGTGGATCCCGATCTCATCCTGGCGGACGTTTTCCTGCCTGGAAAATCGGGGCTCGATCTGTGCCGTCACGTTAAGAACGATCCCAGCCAACGGCACATCCGCGTGGTGTTGACTGCTGGACTGCTGGAACCCTTCGACGAGGAAGAAGCGGTGCGCGCCGGCTGTGACGCGATTCTCAAGAAACCGTTTGAAGCGTCCAAGGTGATGGAGACCATCCATCCGCTGGTGAAGGAGGCGCAACTAGCGCGCGGTCTTTTTGCCGAAGTGCTTGCATCAGCGGCCGCCACTGCTTCCGCGAGCGCGCCGACGCCCGTTTCCCACGAGATCGATCCTGAGCGCGTTCGCGCCGCCATCACCCTGGCGCTCGACGCCGCGCTCCCCGCCATGATCCATGAAATTACCGAGCGCGTCTTGATAGCATTGGGACATTGACCAATGCCTGACAATACATTCGATATCGTTTCCAAAATCGACCTGGCGGAAGTGAACAACGCCATCCAGCAAGCCATGAAGGAGATTCTGCAGCGCTACGACCTGAAGAACTCCAAGTCCGACATTCAGCTCAATGAGAAGGATCATAAGATCGTGCTGGCCAGCGAGGACGAGTTCAAGCTGAAAGCCGTGACGGATGTTTTCGAACAAAAACTGGTGAAGCGCAAAGTGCCGATCAAGGGGCTGGTGTTCGGCCCAATTGCTTCGGCGGCTGGATCGACGGTGCGGCAGGAGATCACGCTGCAGCAGGGCATTCCCATCGAAAAAGCGCGCGAGATCGTGAAGATCATCAAGGACAGCAAGAAGAAGGTGCAGGCCTCCATCTCGGGTGACTTTGTGCGCATTTCCGGACGCGACCGGGACACACTGCAGGAAGTGATGGGGCTGCTGCGAGGCCAAGATTTCGGCATCGACATGCAGTTCACCAACTATCGCACCAACTGATGCCGCGGCGCATCGAGACGCTTTTCCTGCCAGGGCCGGCCGGACGGCTGGAAACAGTGATCGAAGAGCCGGAGGATAAAGCGCCTCGGGAAGCAGTGCTGATCTGCCATCCCCATCCGCAATTCGGCGGGACCATGCACAACAAAGTGGTATACCGCATGGCGCGAGGCATGCGCCGTGCGGGCGCCGTGGCCATGCGTTTCAATTATCGCGGTGTGAATATGAGCGAAGGAACGTACGACAACGGCGTCGGTGAATTGGAAGATGCCCGCGCCGCGCTAGAATTTCTACGGTCGCGTTATACGGAATTACCGTTTAGTCTGGCAGGCTTTTCGTTCGGATCGAGAATTATTCTGAAGCTAGGCTGCGAAATTCCAGGCCCAAGACGCTTGATCGCCGTCGGTTTTCCAGCCGGCGACGCGGCGAGTCGCACACTGGGCGCTTGTGAAATTCCCCGAGTTTTTATCCAAAGCACCAACGACGAGTTCGGTCCACGGGACGCCATGGAATCATATTTCGCAGCTCTCGAAGGCCCGAAAGAACTAATCTTGATAGAAGCTCGCGACCACTTCTTCGCCGGCGCGCTGGATGAATTTGAAGAAGCGGTGTTTCGCGTCGGAAACGCGTGAGTTTCGAGTTAGTTGGGATTTACCTCGTATTCATGCTTGACAAGCACAAGTAAACGTGAGATTTTACCTCTGGGTTGGGGCGGCTGGCGAGGTGTAACATGGCATTAGGTAGAAGAATTCTCGCGTGGCACTGTCCGCACGCTCACAGTAGCCTGCTTGGCGTCGCCCTTCTCACGGCCTTCTCGCTGGGCGGGCAGGATCCTATCGCGAAAGCGAAACGCACCTTCTCGCTGGAACCCGATGTCAAGACCTTCGCCGTCTGGCGGTATATCCCGCGCTGGAACTCGGCGATTCTCGTTGGGTACGACACCAATTTCTCGAGCGGACTGATCCTTTACACGATCGATAGGGATGGTAGGCGTGAGGAGATGATGTTCACGCTGCAGGACGGAGCCCGAATCAACGCTTACAACATAGCGGCATCTCCAAAGGGCGAGATCGCTATTGTCGGTAGCGCATTAACCGCTAATATACAGGACCGCACTTTCGTCGCCCGCATCGCAGCTGACCGTACGCAGCAGGTGATAACGCGGACTTGGCCGTATTGCCCGAAAGTAGTGACATTTGCGCCGGATGGCTCCCTTTGGACGATTGGGAATCTAAAAAGCAAAGAAGGAATTGGTGACATTCCGGGGCACTATCTCCGACGTTTCGATCCGTCGGGTAAAATGCTCGCATCGACTACAGTTCGGGCCAGGGGATGGCACAGTGACGAGATCTCATTTCTTAGCGCATCGCGGGACCGGGTGGGCTGGTTCACCACGGACGGAGAGTACATCGAGTTCTCACTAGATGGATCGGAGATTGCCCGCTATGATGGGCCAGACGGAGAGAATGCGAGAGACATCACCGGCGTTGCCCTCAGCGAAGAGAACGACGTCGTCGCTGGCCATTTCGGAAAAGGAAAAGCGCAATTTGTTGCCCTTGATCGGGAAACCCATCGATGGCTCCCTGCCGCACTACCCGCCGGTTACGCACCAACGTGGGCTTGGGTGCTGGGTTTTGACGGAACGACTATGGTCACATACAGCGAGATGGGTATTCTGCACCGCCTTAGGATGGACTAGACTGCTTGGCCGGCTTAGCGGCACAGAAGCCGCCTGAAGCTGCTCGAAGCGCCCTTCACCCTAGCAGCCACTCCCGTATCTGCTCCGAAGTCAGGTTTCCGCCACACAACGGGGTCACCACCGAAGCGCCTCGAAATCGATCGCGGAAAGTGATTGCTGCGGCGAGACCAGCCACGCCGGCAGGTTCGACTACTAAACCGTGCTGGCGAAAAGCTAGCTGCATTGCCTCGATCATGGCCTGGTCGTCCACCAGGAGGACCTCGTCCACCACGCCGGCCAAGTCGGCCAAAGCTTCCGGTACGGGGACACGAACGGCAATTCCGTCGGCAATAGTCGCGACGGACTCGGTCGATTCCGGTCGGCCATGTTGAAGCGAGATCGCCATGGAGGGAGCGCCCTGGGCGCAGACACCGATGACCCGCGTGTTGGGCGATGTTGCTTTCATCCAAGTTCCCATGCCTGCCAGTAGCGCGCCATTTCCCAGAGGGATCAACGCGAAATCGAAAGCATGCGGCCAGCGGCCCAATTCCACGGCGATAGTACCCGCGCCTTCCGCGATGGCCGGGTCGCGTCCATCTTCGATAAAGCGCGCGCCGGTTTCGCTCGCAAAACCTCGCGCATGCTGCTTGGCTTCGTCGAAATCGCGGCCGGCCAGCCGCACATGCGCGCCCAGTTCGCGCATACGGTCCAATTTCAAGCGATTGGCTGATTCCGCGGCGAAGACCACCAAGGGAAGGTTCCGCTTGCGTGCTGCATAGGCCATTCCTTGGCCGAAGTTTCCTGCTGAGGCGCACACCAATGCAGGCGATTCTGCCGGAAGACTGGAGACCAGGAAATCGGCGCCGCGTCCCTTGAAAGACCGGATGGGGTTTACGGTTTCCACCTTGAGGAACACGCCCAGAGCTTCGCTTTCGAATTGGGGAGTGTTCAGGAAAACCGGATCGATGGAGCGGGAGGCCGCTTCAATTCTAGCGAGCTGAATCAGATTCGATTATCCAGAAGTTGTAGCGTGACGCATTTCGCGCCGCATTTTGCGCGCCGCGCGGTCGCTAATCAGGTTGGCAACTTTGCCCAGCAACTCCGGAATGTCTTCCGGCTTGATCAGCATGTGGGCCTGTTTCGGAGGCAGCGGCTTGGAGTTCTGATAGGTGGTTACAATCGCGGTAGCCGGCTTGTAGTCCATCATTTTGGCGTGGGCCAGCACTTTGAGGCCCGCTTCGGGAGATTCCAACTGAAGATCACTGAGAACTAGCTGATATTCAAACTCCTCCAGCTTGCCGACGGCTTCGGCGGCCGAAGCTGCCGCATCTACATGGTATCCACCAGCTTGGAGTACCGTTTGTAAGGTTAAACGCGAGGTTGGGTCGTCATCTACCAGGAGTACCCTGGCCATTTCGAGTTCCAAACACCGGTCTGAATCAGTAAAGTTCCGCATTCGATACAGCCCGTCTCCTAGGTATAGTGTAATCGAACAGTTCCGAAATGGAAGCGGAGATTTGAGGCTAATTGTGAACTACAACTGTAGAAGAGGCCTATGAGTTTGGAAATACCCGATCGAAGATCTGGTCTATGTTCGCTAACTGTCTGGAAACAGAGAAGCTCTTCGTAATCTGGCCCTTGTCTAACCTCTTTGTCACCTCAGGATCGGATTCGATCGCGGCCCGGAAGTCCTGATCGTACTCCCAGGCTTTCATCGCGTGGCTCTGCACCAGTTTGTAAGCGTCCTCACGGAGCATGCCCGCCGCGGCCAAGTCCAGGAGAAGCTGGCCTGAGAAGATCAACCCTCGGGTTATCTCTAGGTTTTTCAGCATCCTGTCGGGATAAACCCTGAGACCTGAGATGAGCCAATCGGTGTTGGCCAGCATGTAGTCAACCAGGATTGTGGAATCCGGCAAAATGATCCGCTCCACCGAGGAATGGGAGATGTCGCGCTCGTGCCACAGCGCCACATTCTCGAAAGCCGCCTGCACATTCGCGCGAACCACGCGAGCCAGACCGGCGATCTGTTCGCAAGTCACCGGATTGCGCTTGTGCGGCATGGCGGACGATCCTTTTTGCCCGGCGGCGAACGGCTCCTCGGCCTCGCGAACTTCGGTGCGTTGCAGGTGGCGAATCTCGATGGCGATCTTTTCGAGTATGGCGGCGATCAGGGCCAGCGCGGAAACGTAGTTGGCATGCCGGTCTCGTGAAATTACCTGCGATGCGATCGGCGCCGGACGTAATCCCAGCCGTTTGCAGATTCGCTCTTCAGCCTCCGGACCGATGTGGCCGAATGTCCCCACCGCTCCTGAAATCTTCCCTACTCGCATATCTTCCGCTGCAGCAGAAAAGCGGCCGAGGTTCCGTTGAACCTCGTCGTACCAAAGAGCCAACTTCAAGCCGAAAGTGATCGGCTCAGCCTGGATGCCGTGCGTTCGTCCGATCTGTACGGTGTGTTTGAATTCGAAAGCGCGGGTCTTAAGGGAATTCGCTAACTTACTTACGCCTCTCGAAATAATTTCAGATGCGCTACGGATCAACAGAGCCTGCGCTGTATCCACGACATCATTCGAGGTCAGGCCGTAGTGCAGCCACCGGGAAGCTTCGGGATGGCCGGCGGTGGCCATGCTCTGGGACACAGCCGTGGTGAACGCGATCACGTCGTGCCGGACCTCGCGCTCAATCTCCTGGATTCGGGCCACTTGAAAGCTGGCGTGCTGCCGCAGGAGTTGGGCAGCTTCGGCGGGTACTTCGCCCGTTTCTGCTAGAGCTTCCGCAGTAGCCAGCTCCACTTCGAGCCACGCGCCGTACTTGCTTTCATCGCTCCAGATGCGGCCCATTTCGGGCAGTGTGTAGCGCTCAATCATTCAGTAAGTGAAAACCTCGGTTTGCTGTTTCGGCTCCGCCACCACCAGTCGCGTGAAGAGCGCGCGCCCGGTTTTGTCGAGCGCCCGGCCAGCGACGTTGCGCACGATTTCCGGATGATTATTGTGTTCGCTCAAGTGTCCCAGCACGAGCGTACTGATGGATGAATCCAGATCGATGCGGATGAAATCCGAGACGACGTCGTTCGAAAGGTGACCTTTGCGGCCCATCACCCGCTGCTTCACGGACCAAGGATACGGTCCAACCTTAAGCATTTCGAGATCGTGGTTGGATTCCAGCACCAGCAGGTCCGTGCCACGCAAATGGAACTTGATGGAATCCGGCAGGTAGCCAAGATCTGTAACGATACCGATCTTGATTCCGTGCGTGCGAAAGCAGAATCCCACCGGATCGATGGCATCGTGCGGGATGGTAAAGCTGTCGATCTCAATATCGCCAATCGTGAACGTGGTGCCAGCTTGAAAGCAATCAAGCTTGGGCGTGTACTCGCCCCATGGAATTGCAGGAGCCGTCAAACGCGTGATAAAAATGGGCGCGTTGAGTTGCCTGGCCAGAGAAACCAGGCCGCTCACATGATCGGAATGCTCATGGGTGACCAGGATGGCATCCACGCTGTCGCACTGTTCATCAATTGCAGCGAGGCGCGCGAAAAGATCGCGCTTACTCAGGCCGGCGTCCACAAGAATGCGCGTACGCTCGGTTCGGATGAAGGCCGAGTTACCCGAACTGCTGCTGGCGAGCACACAAACTTTGACGATGATACGCCTCCGATGTTCATTGTGGCACAGGTAACCCGTCAGCGAACTAGGTCTCTAACCGCTTGATTTGTCCCCTTGCTGACGGGTCTGTGAAAAAATCGGTTGGCAGGCGAAAGCGCCTGCCCCACCCAAACCGTAAAACCTTACACGTCAAAGTGGGGCAGACGCTTCCGTCTGCCAACCAGGCGATTCATTCCGATTTTTTTACAGACCCCTAACGCGCGGGGCTACCAGGGCTTGGCATTGTAGCCCTGCGCGTCAGCAAGGGGACTATTAGCGCAACCATTCATCAAGGTGATCTTGAACGAACTGATCGTCGGCGAGATCAGGATAAGCACAGCAAACCCGATCGATCTCTTCACTCTGGCCCGGCGAAAGCGCTTCGTTAGGATCGAGGCACCAAGTTCCTTCCAGCAGTCCCTGACGGCGCAGGATCTCGTGTAGACCCGCGATGCAGCCGCGAAACTGGTTCGCTGGATCAAAAAAAGCTGCATTCGCGTCCGTCACTTGTTGCGCGAGTGTCAAAAGGGACGCCGGTATTTGGTCACCGGTCGCGTGGACGGCGGAAAGCTGCTCTACCGCGGTTCGGGCCCAGACCGCCCAGTGGCCCAGCAATCCACCCACGATGCGAGTTTTGCGGCCGCCGAAATCGAACTGCGTGAGCAGGTCAACAATAATGTTGTCGTCGTTGCCGGTGTAGAGCGCGATATCGTCAGCGCGTCCAGACTCCACCACTGCGCGTACAACATCAAGAGTCTGATAGCGATCGAACGGAGCGATTTTGATGGCAACTACAGCGTCAATCTCCGCGAATTCGCGCCAGAAACTGTATGGCAGCAGCCGGCCACCCACGCTCGGTTGCAAGTAGAACCCGATAATCGGAATGACGTTTGCAACGGTCCGTACGTGCTGGATCAACTGAGGAACTGTTGCATCGCGCAGCGCGCCCAGGCTGAGTAGCGCAGCGTCGTAGCCCAGCAATGCCGCGAGTTCGGCTTCCTGGACGGCTTGCGCGGTTTGGCCGCACACGCCTGCGATCTTGGCGACGGTGCGCTGGCGCATTTCTTCCATCGCCAATTCGAGAACGGGACGGAATAATCCGAAGCGCGGCTCGCGAATGGCGAACTGGGTGGTGTGGACGCCGACGGCGATTCCACCGGCTCCAGCAGCCAGATAATATCGCGTGAGAGCGCGTTGCCTGCGTTCGTCCAGTTTGCGTTCCGCATTCAAAGCCAGCGGATGAGCCGGAATCACGTGGCCTTGCTTGAGATGCTGGCGGATTTCCATCAATATTTACCGTCCCGCGCTTCGAAATGGGTTGGTTTGTTTAGTAAACGGCCGCCGCCAGTAATCCAATTTGCAACCCAATCCATCATTTGATTGGCGGTGACTGTGGGAAGGCCGAAGAGTTTATGGGAATCGGCGGCGTTGCTTAGCAGAGCCGTGGTGCTTTCCTCGCCGGAAAAGATTGGGGTTTTCCCGAGTCGTTGGCCAAAGTCGCGTGCGATTTCACGCACGGACAATTTTTCGGGACCCGTGATGTTCAACACTCGGGGTGGTGACTGACAATGCGGGAACGATCGCAGACACATGGAATTCGCATCGCCCTGCCAGATCACATTCACCATCCCCATTCGCAAATCAATGGGTCGCCCTTCGAAAACTGCCATCGCAATGTCCACCAACACGCCGTAGCGAAGATCCACAGCGTAGTTGAGCCGTAGCAGCGCGACTTTAGTCTGCCAGCGGCTGGACGCGTACTCGAACATACGCTCCCGGCCGAGGACCGACTGCGCGTACTCGCCCGCCGGCGCCACGGGAGACGACTCGATGCATCCGTCGCTGGATATTGGTTCTAAACCGTACACATTTCCGGAGGAAAACGCGACGATGCGTGAAGTTCGATATCTTTCGGCGACCAATCCCGGCAGATATGTGTTCATTGCCCAGGTCAAATATGCTGAGCCACTGGTGCCGAACTTGCGCGCGGCCATAAAAATGATATTGGGCGCATCGGGGAGTTGGGCGAGCGCGCCTGGCTCCAAGAGGTCGCTGGTGATGGTCTCGATGCCGGATGCATTCAGCTCGGCTGCGGCGTTGACATTTGAGAAACGCGCCACCGCGATGATGCGTTTTCTTGAATCACCGACTCCCTTACGGTCGCGGTTCGGTTTTTCGTCCGCGGCGCGGCGAGCGAGCTTCGCCAAACTGGGTCCCATTTTCCCGCCGGCGCCCAGGATCAGAAGATCGCCATCGAGCGCCGCCATGGCCGCGATATCCTGCTCGGTGGGCCGCGACAATCGTTCTTCGAGTTCTGTTTCGTTGTGGATCATCTGCATATTAACCAAGTTCGAAGCCCGCGATCGCGTAGATCCAGCCTTCGCGGCCTCGCAAGTCTCTGCCTCGCACCATTCTGATCAACTTTCGCTTCTCGGTGAATCCGAGCTCTGTCGCGAGGGCGAGAGCTGCCGGGTTTTGCGGAAGCAGATCCCAGTAGGATTCTTCTTGCGCGCAGGCTTGGATAGAATGGCGGGCAAAATCCGCGTTGCGCGCGACGCAAGGGCCGACATAGTTGGCGCGCCGGCCTGGTCGAGAGAGGCAGAATCCGTCAGGGCTGGTTTGAACGTTGCTACGTTGCATCAGGGCGCGTAGTAGTTCTGAACGATCCGCTTTGTATGCTTCCATATCGTGGTCTAAGAAGTTGGCAGGCTGAAGGGCTGCCCCACCAGCCTGCGGGGTTCGCCACCAGCGTTGTACTGGTTGTTCCACGCGGAACCCTAGGCTTTCATAAAGCGGTTGTCCCTGATCTGTTGCATCCAATTTCAAGGACTCAACGCCGAGCTGGTCCGCCCGCGCGATCGCGTGCAGCAGCAAGGTCCGAGCAAAACCGCGGCGTTGGTAGGCGCGATTGGTCAGGACCATGCCAATCCATGCAAGCTTCCTGCCGTAACAGGAAAGTGTTGCAGTTGACACCAGGCGGCCATCAAATTCAATGCCAAAACAATTTTCCGGATTGAGGCGCAACAGCATCCGCCAGTCGTCCGCGGTCTGATTCCAGCCGGCCTCGGCCGAAAGTTCAGTGGCGATGACGATATCCTGTTCCTGGAGGAGACGGACCATTGAATCACCCTTTAGTTTTGCACTCGGTAAGCTACTCCGGTTCTTGGGGGCAGCACTTTCTTTCCGTGGAACAATTCCTGGACAAGGCTGCGGATCTCGGTTTCGATGGCGTGATGCTGATGGCCAAGCGTCCACACTTGTCCGTTCTGGATTGGCCCCCTGCCGCTCGTGCCCACCTGAGGTCGCATGCGGAGAAGCTGGGTCTGCGCGTGGCCTGCATTGCAGGATACACGAATTTCACCGCAGATCTGGAGCATCGCGACATTCCGAATCGCGAATTCCAGATCCGGCACGTAATCGAGCTCGCCGAAATGGCGCGGGATTTGGGATGCGGCCTGGTGAGGGCTTTTACTGGATATGAACACCCGTCGGCTATGCTTGATGCGCAGTCAAAGATGGTGGTGGAATCGCTGCGGGAGTGCGCCGAGCGATCGGCGGAGCTGGGTGTGACCATCGGAGTTCAGAATCACCACGATATCGCGTGCGATTTCGAGAGTCTCTATGAGCTCATCCGAGAAGTAAATGCTCCCAACTGCCGCGCCATGTTCGATGCCTGGGCTCCGGCGCTTCAGGGTGTGGATCTGGAATCTGCAGCCGCAAAGATGGCGGAGATCACGGTGTATACAACGACAGCGAACTATGCGGTGCGGCCCCGTTTTCGGTATCATCCCACGCTGGTGAACTACGAGAAGCTGTTGCCCACGGTGCAGGCCGTTCCGGTCGACGAAGGCTTTATCGATTACCGGTCTTTTCTCGCGCAGCTCGAAAAGGGCGGATTCCATGGGCCGGTAGCTTATGAGATGTGTTCCCCTTTGCGCGGAGGCGGAGGCATCGAGAACCTGGATCTCTACGCTCGAAAATTTCTTAGTTTCATGCGAGCCCGGCAAGCTGTAGAATGAGACGCAGCATGCATAACATCAACAGGCGGGGATTTGCCGGCGCTCTGGCGGGAGCAGGATTCCTTGCTAATACGAAGATTCTATCCGCCGCATCCGATGACTCCGCCGGTTTCAAACTGGGCGTGGCCAGCTACTCGCTTCGGAAATTCCCGCGGACTCAGGCGATCGCGATGGTGAAGCAGTTGAACACTCCCTACATCTCCGTCAAGGAGTTCCACCTTCCCATCAGCAGCACGCCGGAAGAAATCGCACGCGGCCGGAAGGAGTTCGAGGACGCCGGACTCATCGTTCTGAGCGGCGGAGTGATCTCTTTTCCCAAAGACGATGATGCCGACATCCGGCACAAGTTTGAATACGCGAAGATGGCCGGATTCCCGATGATCACATGTATGCCGACGGCGAAGACCTTACCCAAAGTGGAAAAAATGGTGAAGGAATACGATATCCGGATGGCGCTTCACAATCACGGCAAGAGCGACAAAAACTTCCCTAGGCCGCAAGACGCGCTGAAGGCCATTGACGGAATGGATCCACGCTGCGGGCTGTGCATCGACGTCGGCCACACCGCCGAGGCAGGAGCGGATGTGGTGGAATCGATCCGCATGGCAGGTTCGCGGTTGTTCGACGTTCACATCAAGGATGAGAGTGACCTCTCGAACGCCGATGCCCAGGTGCCAGTGGGCGAAGGACACATGCCGATCCCCGCTATTTTCCGGGAGTTGAAGAAGGCGAATTACCGAGGCGGCGTGATGCTGGAATACGAGATCGACGAAAACAATCCCATGCCGGGGATGGCCAAGAGTTTTGCTTACATGCGCGGGGTTCTGGCGGGCATGCAGGCTTGAGGTCTCGGCGAAAGATAAAGGAGATTCATGCAACGCAGATATTTTCTACTTGGTTCCGCCGTGGCCGCGGCCGCGAGCAGGACCGTTCTGGCGAGTCCCAACGATACAGTTCGCGTAGCGTGCGTCGGTGTACGGGCGCAAGGCCACGAGCACATCCGTCGCTATGCCAAGATGCCCAATGTTCAGATCGCTGCGGTCTGTGATATCGACGAATCCGTTTTGAACGCGCGGCTGGACGAAATCGAAAAGCTGGGGCAGAAGCGTCCCACCGGATACACCGATTTCCGCAAGCTGCTTGACGACAAGAGCATCGATGCGGTGTCCATCGCCACTCCGAACCATCACCACACGCTGCAAACCATTTGGGCTTGTCAGGCGGGAAAAGACGTGTACGTCGAGAAGCCGTGCTCACACGATATGTTCGAGGCGCGGCAGATTTCGACCGTCGTGGAGAAATACCAACGCATCGTCCAGCACGGCACCAACAGCCGCTCCGGCATCGCACGCGAGGCAGTTCAAAAGATTCACGAGGGCCTCATCGGTGATGTCTACATGGCGCGCGGGCTGTGCTTCAAATGGCGCAATACTATCGGACGAGAGCCGGTTTCGCCGGTTCCACCCGGAGTCCACTATGACTTGTGGCTAGGCGGCGCGCCGCAGCACGAATTCACTAAGAATCGCTTCCATTACAACTGGCATTGGTTCTGGGATTACGGCAACGGCGACATTGGCAACCAAGGTATCCATCAGATGGACGTCGCGCGTTGGGCGCTGGGCGTGAAGTATCCGGCCAAGGTGAGCGCGATCGGCGGCCACATGATGTTCGATGACGACCAGGAGACGCCGAACTTATTGACGGCCACGTTCGAGTTTGACGAAGGCGGCAGAAAACGCATTTTGGTTTTCGAAGTTCGCCATTGGATGACAAATCATGAAGCGGGTATGGGTGAGAACGGCAGCTCTCCGAATACAGTTGGGACGATCATATACGGTCCCAAAGGATATGTTGCCATTTGGGATGAGGACAACGGGCGCTACTCGAGCTTCCTCGGCAAGGAACAGCAGCCTGGTCCATCGGGCCACGACGCCGGCAATAATTGGGCGAACTTCATCTCGGCGGTTCGCAGCCGCAAGCCCTCGGACCTGAACGCGCCGATCACCGAGGGCGCCATTTCCACCATGCTGGTACATCTTGCGAACATTTCTTATCGGGTCGGCCGGACACTTTACTTCGATCCCGAGACATACTCGTGCAAAGGCGATGAGGAAGCCAATGCGTTGTTCCGCCGGAAATATCGCGCACCGTTTGCGGTGCCGGAACTGGTAAGTTAAATCATGGAAAACTCGAACCAGCCTACGCGCCGCAACTTTGTTGAGCAAGCTTCCACTCTTGTGGGATTGGGGGCTGCGATCCAATCGACAGCTCTTTCCTACAGCCGCATCCTCGGCGCCAACGATCGTATTTCCGTCGGCCACATCGGCATCGGCAGCCGCGGGGCCGAACTCGCGGGCATGGCCGCGCGGCTCAAGGATAAATACAACTTCGAGCTGACCGCGGTGTGCGATCTTTGGAGCGTTAATCGCGATCGCGCGGCCGATCGGGGCGAGAAGAGCTACGGACGGCGGCCACGCACTTTCCAATACATGGAGAAGATGCTGGAATTGCCCGACGTGGATGCGGTGTTCATATCCACCGCGGATTTCCAGCACTCCCTGCACCTGAAGACCGTTCTTGAAGCCGGCAAAGACGTGTATTGCGAAAAGCCGATGGCGACGGATCTGGCCGACGCTAAGGCCGCGCGCGATGCTTTCTTGAAGACCGACCGGATTGTTCAAATCGGATCGCAGCACCGCAGCGAAGCCTACTCCCGCGAGACCAAGAAGGTGATCGATAGCGGCGCTCTGGGCGAGATCACGAAAATCGAAATCGTATGGAATTTTCACGGTCCCCGGTGGCGCGGGCGGCCGGAGGTGAAGCAGATTCGCGAACAGGACACGGACTGGAAGCGCTGGCTGCTGCACAAACAGCCTCGCCCGTTTGATCCACGTGCGTATTTCGAGTTTCGTCTGTATCGGGACTTTTCGGCCGGGATTGCCAGCCAGTGGATGGTGCACGCGCTGGATCTGATGAACTACTTCCATGAGGACAAGTTTCCGCATTCGGTGGTGGCGCACGGCGGCGTCTACGCGTGGCCGGATGGCCGCGAGAATCCCGATACTTTCCACGCGCTGTTGGAACATCCGAAAGGGTTTCTACTGAGCTACTCCACCAGTTTCGGAAACGACTGCGACAGCTTCTCGCGCATCATGGGAAAGAAGGCCACGCTGATTAACGAAGGCGGGGAGGGCAGCCCGCGCTGGTTATTGGTGGAAGAAGTTGGAAATCACGAGAGCAATCCATTCATCAAACGGCCGCAGCATTATGTCACCCTTCCCGGCAGCGACAAACCTGGTCCGACCTTCATCGGCGATGAGGATCTTTCGCACCAGGACAACTGGTTCTCATGCATCCGGTCGCGGCAACAACCCAACACAACGGTGCATGACGGATTCGCCTCCGCAGTGGGCGTGATCATGGCCGCGCAAGCTCAGCGGGAAGGGAAGAAGCTTTACTGGAATCCGAAGACGGAAGAAATTTTGGACCATCCGGCGAAAGCCTAGCGAATGCGAGCAGGCCACGGCATTCGCTGGCGGATTGTCTGGATTCTGTTTTTCTCCACCGCGATCAATTACATCAACCGGCAAACGCTCTCGCTCCTGGCCCCGGTCATCTCCAGTGAGCTGCATTTCAGCCACGAGGATCTTTCCAGGATCTTCGGTTCTTTTCAACTCGCCTACGCCTGGACCTGGCTCATCGGCGGTCTGCTTTTGGATCTGATCGGCGCGCGCTGGGGTCTCAGCCTGGCGGTCATTTGGTGGTCCGCCGCGAGTATCCTCACCGGTTTCGCGAACTCTGTCGCGTCCTTTAGCTTCTACCGATTTCTGCTCGGTATTGGAGAGGGTTTCAACTGGCCTGGCGCGAGTAAAGTGGTGGCGGAATGGTTTCCGGCCCGCGAACGCGGTCTGGCTGTTGCGATTTTTGATAGCGGCTCAAGCGTCGGCGCAGCCATTGCCGCGCTGACCATCCCACTTATTTCGCTGGCGCTGGGATGGCGCCGTGCTTTCACCGTATCCGGTCTCCTTGGCCTGGTGTGGCTCGCGTTCTGGTGGAAGAATTATTACCCGCGCGATCAGCATCCTAAACTCTCAGCCGAAGAAGCCGCCATTATCGACGACGGCGTGGATCGGAGCATCCAGAAAGAGCCGTTCCTGGTTGTGCTCCGGAGACTGTGGAAGAACCCGAACGCGTGGGGAATTCTGCTGGGACGCTCGCTGACCGATCCAATGTGGTGGTTCTACGTTTTCTGGCTGCCGCAATACTTGAGCGATGCGCGCGGATTCAGCCTGAAGCAGATCGCGGCTTTCGCGTGGATCCCGTTCGTTGCGGCCGACCTCGGAAATTTCACGGGAGGCTGGGTGTCGGGCCTGCTGATCCGGTGCGGCGTGCCCGTGATTCGAGCTAGAAAATGGGTTTGCGTGGTCACGTGCGTTCCGATGCTTGCCGGAATTCCAGCGGTGCTGGTGCACAGTCCGTTTTGGGCCGTTTTTCTGATTTGCATTGCGCTGTGGGGCTACGCGGCCTGGTCGACCATGGGGCTCACGTTTCCTTCCGATCTGTTCGACCAGCGAGTGGTTGGCACGGTCACCGGTTTTAGCGGATTCGGCGCGGGCATGGCGGGAACGGCCGTGACCTTGGCGGTCGGCTATATCGTGGACAGGTTCTCATACATGCCGGCGTTCCTGTTTGTTTCGTTCTTGCCGGTGCTAGCCACCGTGAGCGTGCTGGGATTGATTCGCCAGAACCGTCCCGCGGCTCGATAATCTCCTATGCTTTTCCGCTGTCTACTGTAGATGGCGTGGACGAAACCGGACCGCTTTTCGTGAACTTCCCGAGCATGCCCTCCAGGAACGCGAAGAATACATCTACGGCGTATCCCACCAGAAACGCGATCGCGAGTGGCGGGATGGAGGCACCCTGCCCGATGGCGAAATTGTTAAACAGGCCCACGACAGCGCCCCCAATGGCTGTAATCAGGAACCGCGCTGAATCTCCGACGGAGGGCGTATACGTCCGGGCGGATATTTGTTGTTGAAACGTGCGCAACAGATACGCGCATGTTCCTAGCAGCGCATACAGAACCGGGAGAATGCAGGTAGTAATCGCGCCATATACCACTGCCACATCGTCCACCAAGCTTTGGCCAAAATATCGCACGTACTGAAACACCTGCGTTCGATCACCCGCGGCCCAAGCAAAGTCTTTCAGTCCCTCGGGAAGTTGAAACGTGTCGTGGATCGCCTTAGTATTGTTGCGAACATCAGGATAAGGATCAATTCCCGGGCCGAAGACGAGTACGCGCAATTCCCGGGCACCCGCGTCAATCTCCCGGATGTCGCTCGCGAACTGCTGGAGATCGGTGATTACGGCGGTCTCGGAAACTCCAGTGGGCACGGTCGCTTCCTTCCTCTCCGAAGGCGGTGGAGGGCCGAGTTGCGCACGCAATTTAACGGCGAGATCGTTAGCGGCTGCGATATTCGTCTTGATGGTGGTGGATATGGCCGATGTAACAAAGCTGGCCACCGAAAACGGAACGATGAATGCGGCCAGGCAGATCGACACAATCCAGTACTTTTTGACTTTTGGCTTGCCGCTCCACACTTTGAGACTCTCGGCCGTAACCGGCTTGAGCTGAGCGGCGAGTTTCCCGAGCGCCGTTAGCAGTTTTGCCGCTGTCTCCTCGTCCCATCCGGCAACGCTTACGGCCCTGGCCTGCAGTATATGATCGCGGGTATGGTTTTCGATTGGTAGACCCATCTCCGATGCATACTTGAGCAGCCGCTCAGCATCCTTAAGAGCCTCTTCAAAATAGGCGGGAGTCTCTGCAAAAGTCGGATTTCGATCCGCGTGAGAATGGGCCATTACCGTTTCGGCTCCCTATCATATACCCAGTACATCCAGGGTGCAAGCATTATCTGGCGCTTAACAGAGTTTAAGCAGTAAAGTGTGCATTATATATGTGCGAAATGCCGGCAGATCGTTTCATGATCAGTAATGGTGGCGTCGAAAGCGGGCGGGCGCTTGGAAGTTCAATCCCACGCGTTGTACCGGCACGTCTTGAAGTCTCATCTTGCGGTATATTCTCTCCATGCAGCTCTGCCGGTGTCTTATCGCAGCGTTCGTCACGCTTCCGCTCTTCTCGCAGCCCAGCGCAAACATTTTGCTGAAGCCTGGTCACGATGCCAACCAACCCGTGGATGACGAGTACACGAAAAAGATCCGTGAATATACCACCGAGTCATTCTTTAACTCTCCGCTTACCGACTATCTGCCGGCGTCGAAGACCGTGCCTACGCCCAAGGCCGTTCTCGGTGACATCGCGGGCGCACCTGGCATTCTGCCTTACTCGCACGAGGTGTATCGCTACATGCGGATGTTGGAGAAGGCCAGTCCGCGCGTAAAGGTGTTCAGCATCGGCAAGACCGAGGAAGGCCGCGAGATGATCGCGGTGGCAGTGGCATCCGAACGGTTGATTGCATCGCTCGAAGAGAACCGCGCACGGTTGGCGAAGCTCGCCGATCCACGCACCATCAATCTCGACGACGCCGAGGCCGAAAAACTGATCGCCGTTTCAACGCCCATTTACTACATCACAGGCACGATACACTCGCCCGAAACCGGCGCGCCCACGGCGCTCATGGAAATGGCCTACCGGCTGGCTGTGGATGAAAGCGCATATATCCGCGCCATCCGCGAAAACGTGATTACGTTGATCACGCCCATTGTGGAAGTGGACGGGCGCGATCGCATGGTGGACATCTATCGCTGGCACCTCGCAAATCCGGGTAAGGAATGGCCGCCGCTGGTTTATTGGGGCCACTATGTGGCGCACGACAATAATCGCGATGCGATGGGTCTTACGTTGGAGTTGACGCGAAATGTTCTGAAGACTTTCGTCGGCTGGAAAGCGCAGGTGCTACATGATCTGCACGAATCCGTTCCGTATCTTTACGACAACACCGTGGGCGACGGCCCGTATAACGCCTGGATCGATCCGATTCTAGCCGACGAGTGGCAAATGATGGGCTGGAACAACGTTTCGGAGATGACTAAGTTCGGCATGCCAGGCGTGTTCACGCACGGCACGTTCGACACGTGGTCGCCCAGCTATCTGATGTTCATCGCCGCCATGCACAACGGGATCAGCCGGCTCTATGAAACATTCGGTAACGGCGGCGCCGATACCGAGGAGCGCACTCTGCGGCCCAACGAGTACTCGCGCACCTGGTACCGGCAGAATCCACCGCTGCCGAAAGCGAAATGGTCCCAACGGAATAACAATAATTACGAACAGACTGGCGTACTGACTGGATTGGCATACTTCGCCACCAACAATAAATTATTCCTGCGCAATTTTTATTTAAAAGCGAAGCGCTCTATCGAAAAGCCTCGTACGGCGGGACCGGCGGCCTACGTATTTCCCGCCGACGATCCCCGGCCCGGCGCGCAAGCCGATCTATTAAGGATGCTGCAGGATCAAGGCTGCGAGATTTCTCGCGCGAGTGCGCCCTTCACCGTGATGATGCCGGCTAAGAAAGCTTCGCCGAAGGGTGGCCGTGGTGGAAGCGGTGGCGGCGATACCGCCGCGGAGGGTGAAAACGCGGCCGAAGGCGGCGACCACAAACCTAAGGAAAAGCCCAAGCCCGAGCCACGCACTTTTCCTGCCGGAACTTACGTTTTGCGTATGGACCAGCCCTACAGCCGCATTGCCGACACGCTGCTGGATTATCAATACTGGGCGCCCAACGATCCGCAAAAGGCCATTTACGACGATACCGGCTGGACCTTCGGCGAACTCGGCAACGTGCAAGTATCGCGCGTGACTGACATCAAAGTCCTGGATGCATCCATGACTCGCGTTCAGGGAGCGGTGGATGCGCCGGGCGGCGTAGAAGGATCCGGCGATGTTTTTCTGATCAACCACAACGCTGACAGCGGTTTGATTACCTTACGCTACCGCTTCCCCGGTGCGTCGTTCGAAGCCGCCGAGGAGCCGTTTGAAGCGGCCGGACGAAAGTTTAACCGCGGGTCATTCATCGTACGTAGTGTGCCGTCGGCCGAACTGGGCAAAGCCGGCGCCGAGCTTGGCGTGCAGATTTATGCGGCATCCTCCGCGCCCAACGTGAAAATTCATGCGGTTCGCGCTGCGCGCATCGCGATAATGCACACCTGGTACAGCACGCAGCCCGAAGGCTGGTGGCGTGTTGAATTTGACCGGCTGAAGATTCCTTACGACTACATCAGCACGCAGACTGCGTCCAATGCCGTCGATCTGCGCTCGAAGTACGACGTGATTGTTTTCCCTCCCGGCGTCCGCAATCCCCAGACGGTGATCAATGGTATGCCGATGTACGGAAATCCGCTGCCGTGGAAGGTTACAGCGCTTACTCCGAATCTCGGCAAGACCGATGAGACCGATGACATGCGTCCAGGACTCGGCTGGACGGGCCTGGAACATTTGCAGGAGTTTGTACGGAAGGGTGGTCTGTTGATCACGGCGAACGACAGCGCCAACTTTGCCGTCGCGTTTGGGCTTACGCCCGGAGTCTCCATCTCGGCGGCGCAACGGCTGAAAGTAACGGGTTCGGCTTTGCGATCGAAGATGGTGGACGCGGCCAGCCCGATTGTTTATGGGTACAAGGACAATCTCGCGATCTTTGCTTCGAATCCTCCGGTTTTTAACCTGACGAATATGGTGGGCGGAAGTGGTGGCCGTGGCGGGGCGAATGGTCCCGGCGGTGCGAACGAGAAGGAGCGCGCAACGGGCCGCGGCACAGCCGACGATCCGGATGTCCCGCAAGGCCGCTCGCCGGTGGAGATCCCCGAAGAGCCGCATGCGGAAGCCTGGGAGGCTTTGCCGTTGACCGACGAGCAGCTTCGCAATCCCGTGAACGTAATCCCGCCGGTGGCGCGGCCGCGCGTGGTGCTTCGTTACGCCAATGCAAGTGAGCTGCTGGTTTCCGGCCTGCTCGATAACGGCTCTGAATTGGCACAACACGCCGCGGTCATCGATTCGCCGTATGGTGAGGGGCACGTGGTGCTGTTCTCCAATAATCCGTTCTGGCGCGCGGAAACCAAAGGCAGCTACTTTCTGGTGTTCAACGCCATTCTGAATTTTGACAGCTTGAATGCCGGCAAGAAGCTGGCGGATCGCTAAGTCTCAGACCGGATGATTCGTTCCAAAGAACCGGCGCAGGCACCGACTCCCTCACGGTCGCGGTTCGGTAACACTCTTCCGAACCGCGAGCGTAAGCGACCGGTCGTTGCTATTGTTTTCACCGCTTCTCACTCTCACGCGCGGGGCCAAGCTCGACACCGCCGCTATTGCACAGGATTGGCTAGTAGTCTTAGAGCTCATCCCCTCGTTTGGGGGGACCAGCTTTCCTCGGGTGCAGCCGATTAATCAAGCGTGTCAGCCTCGGCCAGTTCATTGCCTGTAAAGGAGCGGGCACTCCTTGCTCTAAGAGCATTGCCGCCACTGTCGCCCGTTCTTCATCGCGTGATTGCGAGCCTGGCGCACGAAGATGTCTCCTTCGCCAAAGTGGCAGAATTGATCGAGAAAGATATGGCGCTGGCTGGGAATATCCTGCAGTTGGTTAATTCTCCGCTGTACAGCGTACGTGGAACGGTAAGTTCGGTCCGGCATGCGGTTTCTCTACTTGGTGTCAATAAGCTTCGGAACGCGGTGCTTGGTCTTTCGGCTGCGCAGATGTGGCGCTCGTTGAGAACTCCGCCCGGTTGGTTGATGGCTGATTTTAATCGCCACTCGGTGAGCGTCGCCATTCTGGCGGATCTGCTATCGCAGCATTTACCGGTAAGAGACTCCGTGGGCGCTTTCGTGGCGGGACTATTCCACGATCTCGGGCTGTTGCTGGTGGCGATTGGCCTGCCCGCGGAGTATAAGCAAATCGCGCTTCTGTGCGAGAAGGACCCGCAAGGTTCGGCGACGCATGAGTTTCAGGTTTTGGGAACAACGCATGCTGAGCTGTCTGCGGAGGCCTTGGCGATTTGGAACTTGCCCGCGCCGATAAGCGCCGCGGTTCGATACCATATGCGGCCCGAGCTCGATCCGGAAGCCTCCGCGGACGGAATCGCCTTGAGTCGTATTCTCCACGTCGCGAATGCTTACGTCGGGGCGGCGACAGTGTCGTTCTGCGTGATGGAAGAAACCGCGTGCGGCGCCGACAGTTCGCTCGAATCGCTCGGCCTGGGTGACCAGGTGGCGGGCGTACTCAGTGAGTTCGAGAATGAGCTCGCGGAGATCCAGCCGTACTTCTGATAAAGGCACCGACTCCCTTACGGTCGCGGTTCGGTAACACGCGTTAGACTGCGATAGAACCGGGGGGTGGATTGTTGGCATTGTAAGCCGTAGCGCCGGGCGTGCTGATTCCAGGCGCTTCCTCGACGGGTTGCTGCATGGCGGATGGCACCCACGTGTATCCGTAACTTTCCCGGGCGGCGGTGATCTTGGCGGGATCCCAACCGTATACCATGATCGGCACGTCGATGTTGTAGCCCTCGGCGCTGAGTTTCGCGGCCAATTGCGTACGCTGATCGTAGTCGTCCATGTTGCGGAGCGCCTGAACGGCGGGTGGTTGCGCGGCCCAATAGGCGTCATCGAACGACTGCTCGGAGTCGCCCGAAGAGCTGCCGGCCGTTGACGTCGTTGTGGTGGAAGCCGGCGTGGCCGGCGTAGTGCTCGCGGCGGGCGTTGCGCTCACGACGGGAGTGGTACTCGCCGCATTAGCCTCGTTCGCGGCCGCCGAAAAAGGCGTCACTGCGGAGACCGCGGCTTTGGCCGGCGTAATAGAGAGCGTGACATTATTCGGATTAATTCCAAACTTCTGCAAGGTTGAGGAAAGCGCGGCCGACAGAGCAGTTTGAAAACCGTCGCCGGCTTGGCTCTGCGGAGGGGGGAGGAGGCTCGCGGACGAATCCTGCGCCCCGGAACTTGACGTAGTGTTTAACTGAATCATATTTGTGTCTCCTGGTTCTCGCTATAGTGTTTTGGTTCCCATCAAACGTAAAATGTAAGCCAAGATTTCGGCCACTGCACGGTAAAGATGCGGTGGAATCTGTTGTCCCACTTCCACGGATTTATACAAGGCTTGCGCCAAAGGCGGGTTTTCCACCAACGGGATGTTATGCGACAGCGCCCGTGCGCGAATGCGTCCCGCTAGATAATTCTTTCCCTTCGCAACTACAACCGGCGCCGCCATGGATTCGTGGTGATAGCGAATAGCCACCGCGTAGTGGGTGGGGTTCACGATCAAGGCGGTTGCCGTCTTTACGTCTTCCATCATTCTGCGGCGGCGAGTGTCGCGCTGCAGCCGCCGGATGCGCATTTTGATTTGAGGATTGCCTTCGGTCTGCTTCTGCTCCTCACGAATATCCTGCTTGCTCATCTTCATCTGCTTGGAGAATCGGCGCCTCTGCCGGGCAAGATCGATCATTCCGAACAACACGAAGAAGGCAGCGGCTTTCCACAGCACAGTCAGGCATAAGGAACACATTTCAGCCATGCCCACTTGGAGGCTGCTGAGTGGCAGCACCAACAGCCGGCCCAAGTCGCGCGCCGTTACCCAATAGATGGACATGCCGAACATCGCCAGTAGGGCCACGGCCTGGATAGCTGAGGCGAAGCCTTTTTGCGGAGCGGATTTGAGCTTGGAAATTACGCTGAAGTTTGAAGCCTTGGGCGTCAGACCCTGCAAGCTCATGCCGAAACCGGTTGAGGTAAGCTGAAACGCCAGGCCGGTGAGCACCAGAACGCCGCTGGTGGCCGCCAGCGGGTACATGGTCTGCGCAAAAGCGTTGTGCAAGATGTTGGTCAGCACCGCGGGGCTGAGGTCCTGGCGAAACGCCTGGCTGAACAAGGTTTGCGTTGCCTTCTTGAGGTTGCCAAGCAATTGTTGTCCGCTTTCCACCAGCAGGATCACGAACACGGTGAACTGCAGGCCGCTGACGAAATCCTTGGACGAAGCAAACTTGCCTTCCCGCCGCGCCTTGAGCAGCCGATGCGCTGTAGCTTTTTCGGTTTTTTCACCACTCTGCTGCATATTCTGAGACCTTGCGCATCACAAACCCAGGAATTTTCCAAGAGCTCCGAAAGCGGCAGTGGCCGACTGCTGATAGAGCTTGGGAACCAAAAATATAAGAAGGCTCAAGGCTGTCATAGCAGCCAGCATCTTGGCTGGAAACGCGAGCGCCATCAGTTGAAGCTGCGAGTTCAGGCGGCCGAGCAAGCCCATGGATAAGTCAATCAGGAACAGCAACGTCATCAGCGGAAGCACCAGACGGACTCCCGTGGAGAATATTCCGGAGCCGAGCATCACCAGTCCCTCAACGCTGGGCCGAGACGCGGCAAAGGCGCCGGGCGGATTAGTTTCAAGGCTGCGCGAGAGAATGCCCAGCAGTTGCCGGTCTAATCCCATGGCGAAGAAAAGCATGCCTGCGACTAACTGCGCGATCAGAATCAGAACCGTAGCATCCGCTTCCGTGTTGGGGTCGACCGTGGAGGCGTAGGCAAAACCGGCCTGAGTGCTGATGGCTTGTGCCGCCATAACCAGCCATTCGATGACAAAGGACACTGCCAATCCGGTTGCTAGGCCAATGCCGGCTTCGGCCAACATCCACCCGGTGAGTTGCACCATGCTGGCAGGAGCCGGCTGCGAAACCGGCCAGCGCGAATACAACGCAAAGGTCAGTGCCAGGGCGAGCGCGATTTTGGCTGCGTCGGGGCCGGATTTGAAACCCGGCAGAGGAAGGAAAATGAAGACGCCGGCCATGCGAGCCAACACCAGAAGGAACCCGTAAAGTTGGGAAGCGTGGATGGCGGCATCACCGTGCATAGCGGCCCAAGTCGGCAAAAATCGAGATAGAGTACGCCGAGATCTGCTTCAACATCCATGGCAGCAGCAGCAAGAACCCGAACAGAAATGCAGCCAGTCGCGGAATGGTGCTAAAGGCCGAATCCTGCAATGAGGTAGCGATTTGGATGATGTTCACCACGATGCCCACCGCGAAGCCGATGAGCAACAGCGGCGCGCAAAGAAGCACCGTGGTCCAGAACGCCTGGCTGATAATGTGGATAACCGCTTCCGGACTCATGATCTCCTTAATAAAAGCTCTTCAGTAAAGAGCCGATCACCAGGTTCCATCCGTCCACCAGAACGAACAGAAGGATTTTGAACGGGGCCGAAATCATGACCGGAGGCAACTGAACCATTCCGATGGAAAGCGTGACGGAGGCCACCACCAGGTCGATGATCAAGAAAGGTAAAAACAAAACTGCACCGATTTGAAAACCGGCCTTCATTTCTGAAAGGATGTAGGCGGGAATCAGAACCTTCAAATCCAAGTCAGCGGGTGTCCGCGGCGGCGGAGATTTGGCGATTTCAAGGCACGTCTTGATGTCCTTTTCGCGCGAGAATTTCAGAAGAAAAGTCTTGAGCGGCTGGGAGCCTTTTTCAAATCCTTCCTGCCACGTAAGCTGGCCGTTCTCCACTGGTTCCCAACCTTGGTGATAAACATCGTAGACCACCGGTTGCATGACAAGGAATGCCAAAAATAGCGCTAAGCCTACCAACACCTGATTGGACGGCGCCGATTGAGTTCCCAGGGCCTGCCGGAGAAAATGCAGCACGATGGCGATTCTCAAGAACGGGCTTACCGACATGATGGCCGCAGGCAACAGCGTGAGCAGCGTCAGCAGAATCACGATTTGCATGGGCGTGCTAAGCGTCAAGCCCTTGCCTGCGGTCGGTCCGAAGACAGGCACGGACGGATCGGCCGGCGCTGCCTGGAGTGAGACGGCCGCGAGGAGCAAAAGCAGAATGAGTAGCGTTCTGATCATTGTCCTGTGCTCAGGATGTTCTGGGGTAGGGAAGCCGGCAACGCGTCCGGTAAGGCGGCGTCTAGGATGGTGCAAGAGGAAGGCGCGGTTCCTATCAACACCACCTTTCCCGAGACACGCACCAGGTGGATGGCATGTTGCGGAGTGAGCGGAACGCGTTCTAGCACCTCCATGCGGCGGACGCCGGCGCTGCGTCGCCCCATCAATGGAAGCGATGCCAGTCCGCGCTTCTTCGCGAGAAACAGCAGCCCTCCGAGGAGTGCGAACACCACCAACACCATCGCGATCTGTTCAGTTAGTTCCATTCGTGCCAGCACCCGGGTTTGCCTTTTGCAACATGTTCCGCACCCGGACGGAGAGAGAATCTCGAACCACCACCACTTCCACTGATGCCAGCTCCGCGCCGCCGGCCCGCATGGTGAACGGTGCGCCCTCGGGGTGATCGGTTTTGAGGATCATGCCCTCGCTGAGATCGAAAATTTCTCCTATCGTCAGCGTTAGGTTTCCGAGCTCCACTTCGACAGGGAACGGAAGTTCCGCGAAGCGCTGCAACACATCCGAGTTGTCCATCGTTATTGCTTCAGGTTGAGCAGATCCTGAGTCAACTGATCGAGCGTCGAGATCACGCGGGAATTCGCTTCATAGGAGCGTTGATACACAATCAAGTTGGTAAACTCCGTTGCGATATCAACATTGGATGATTCCAGCGCGCCGCCCTGGATGGTCCCGCGGCTGCCGGTTCCAGGAGAACCAACGGCGGGAGCGGCCGTATTGGCTCCGAGCTCAAAGTTATTTTGTCCAGTTGAAATGAGCGACTGGGGGTTGCTGATGGCGGCCAACGCCAGTTGGGCAACCACGGCCTGGCTACCGTCGGAGTAATGCGCCACGATGGAACCTCCGTCGGCAAGAGAAACCTGCGTGATTTCGGTGGCGGGGATTCCGTCCTGGGTGGTGCCGGAGAGCGCGGATGTCTGTGCAAACTGAGTGATGGTGGATGCGCCCGTTGTAGCGTTGTAAAGATTCCAGTTCAAGTTCATGTTGCTGGCGCCATCGGCGAGCCCTGTAATAGCCACGGGAACCACGCCGGGAGGCGCTGGCGTCGTCAGATTTCCATTGGAATCAAAGTTGAGAGTTCCTGTGGCGAGCTGAGAGGGCGTTCCCGCCTTGCCGCCGGTGATGTCTTGGCCGGGAATAGTGATGGAATAACCCCATGTGTTCGCCGCGGTTTCGGTGAACGTGGCAGTGAGGGTCTGGGTGGTGCCGAGCGAGTCCACTACCTGGATGGGGGCGGAGAAGGTTGCGGCGCTTGTTCCGACGGTTGCGCCAGACTGAAGGTTCATATCCATGGAGAACTGTGTGGTGGCGCTGGGCGTAGATAAAGCATTGGCGGGAATCGTAATGTTCCCCACCGCGCCGCTGGTGTTTAACACGCCGTTGGTGGCCATCCAGCCTTGCACGTTTTGCCCCGTGGCTGTGACTAGAGTCCCGTTGGCGTCGAGCTGGAAGTTGCCGGCCCGCGTATACAGCGTGTCTCCGGCAGAATCCTGAACCACAAAGAATCCATTCCCTTGGATGGCTCCGTCGAAGGCCCCTCCGGTAAGCTGAATGGATCCCTGAGTAAACTGGCTCTGGCCGATGGTGGCTGAAACACCGCCGCCAATTTGAATTGCGCCTCCTCCGGCGGTCTGCGCCAGCAAATCGTAAAAGGATGCCGTAGTGTCCTTATAGCCGGTGGTGTTCAGGTTGGCTAGATTGTTGCCAACGATGTCCAGCGCGTCGGTGTCGGCGGTTAGTCCGCTCAGTGCGATTGAAAATGATCCTGACATATTTGAGTGCTCCTTAAGTTAATTTGTTTGTACTTCCACTGGTTGGCGTCGTCGGTGTACTGCTGGAGGAAGCGGGTGGTTGAACGTCGGACGCCAGCGTCGTGACGCCCTGGTTGATACTCAACAACTGTTCCAATTGGCTGAACTGTACAAGTTGGCCGACAAACTGTATGCTGTCGGTGGGATTAAGCGGATCCTGATTCTGAATCTGCGCCACCAGCAAATTCAGAAATGTGCTCTCGCTAGTGAGCGAGCCGGGAAGGCCAGCGACCGAGCCCGAGGAGGTGCTAGAGGTGCCGTTGGTGGCGCCGCTCGACGGAGTGCTCGCCGTAGCGTTCGCCTTTAGGGTGGCCGCGCTGTGGATTAGGTGCGACCGAGTAGAGGTGGACGCGGTGTCTAGTATGTTCATCAGTTCGTACCTCCTGGATTGCCGGAATTGCCGGATGCCTGCTCTTCAAATGCTGCGAGCCATTGTCCGCTCGAGCCCCGCCGGTCTCTCTGAGATTGCCGTTCCCCCTGGGACGAAGAGTGCTGCTGGCCGGGCGAACGCTGTCCATCCTGATGGGGATCTTGCGACGTTTCTCCGCGCGTAAGAGTCGTTCCGGATTTTACGACCTCGGTTTTCCATCCTTGATGGGTGAGTTGTGACGCAAGATCGCCGAGATTCGAGCGCAGCGAGGAACGCAGGTCCGGGTCGGTGGCGTGCACCGAAACGTTTACGGCTCCAGCGCGGTCGGTTACGCGAATGGCGGCCGCCTGATCTTTGCCGCCCAATTGAAGCAGAATCTCGCTGGCCGCACTCGGCCGCGGCGCTTCTGGCAAAATCGGCTGTGCATCGTATAGAGCAGCCACCGTGCTAAGGTTGGCTGGCTGGTGAGGCTCCGACAACTGCGTGTCCGGACTCACGTTCAATTGCGGAGCCGCTGCTGCCTCATTCCACACCGGACTTACAGTCGCGGCCGCCGCCGCTACTTCGCCCGGTATAGCCGCTGGCGACATCGGCGATGAGGTTGCGTGGGTCGCGTTGGGGGCGAGTAGCGCTGCGGGATTATGTTCCGCACTTTTTATTTGGGTGGCGGCTTGATTTCGATCCGTCAGCTCGGGTTGCGCTACCTGCTGAGCGTGGCGCGCCTGGAGGGTTGACTCCATCATTTTCAGTGAAAAGGCTAAATTCCCACTCTGGGGTGCGAGCGCGGCCGCCAATCCTCTAGTGAATAGCGCGGGATCAACACTCGGTTGCTGGGAAGTACTTGATTGGGAGGATCGAGGCGAGTTCGCCGACGGCCGTGATTCAGGCGACGCCTCAACTTGCGAACCCTGCAGTATCGAAGGTGCGCCCAATAAATACGATGGCGTATTGGTTGGAGCTTGCAGATTGAACGCCGGCTCGCGGCTGGCCGCGAGTTGCCGGGTCGATGTTGCAATCCCAGGAGCGGGAGCGGACGAGTTATCCGGATTGATGGCGCTAGCGACGGAAAACGTGGAAGCACTGCGCGAACCGGCCACGGTAGAACGTATCTGGTTGGAAGACGGTTCCCGTGTAGATGCGGGGAGCGAGTACTCCAGGATGTTGCCAGCTCTAACCGGGACAGCGGGAGTAGGAGCGGATTGCTCGGACATCGAAAGTTGTGCTACCTCTTGCGCGGCCGATTGCGGTTCGACGGCGCTCGCATTGAGGGAGCTGGCCACGGCAGACTGTATCAAGTTGGAAGGCCGGGCCTGCGCGGTCGCTGGGAGCGAAGATTCCCTGATGTTATCGGCCCTTTCCACGAGGGTGGACGTGGCCGGGGATTGCTCGGACATCGAAGACGGCGGTACTTCTCGCGTGACGGGCTCAGGTTCAGTGGCGCTCGCATTGGCCTTCACAGAAAATGATGGCAACGCGGGCGTCCACGGACGCTCTGAGGGAGAAGTGGCGGCCGTGGAACTTACGGGTGCAGGCAGGGTGTCATTGGTGTTCTTAGATGAAACTTTCTTACTCGACGCCACCTTCGAGGTTTCGACCTGGGAAACGGAGTCGCCTGCGAGAAGTGGCAAACTCTGGTAGACGCTCTGAAAGCTGGTCGGAGGCCGGGCAGAACTGGATGCTGGTCCCACGGCGGCTTGAGAGAGCGCATGCGAATCGGGAAGAGCGGGCGCCGCAGCAGTAACCATGTCGGCGCCACTTATTGCAGATTCGCGGCCAAAGTTGCAAACGTCAATTTTCAGTAACTTAGATTTTGGCGAGCGTCGAGAACTCGCCGACATCCGACTTAGCTTCGACGAACGCTACAGCACGGCCTTTTCACTTATCGCAAAAGTTAGAGCAAAATAAAAGATTATTCTGGCTCCTCACTTTTGGTTGGCCACTTGCAACTGAGATTGCGGATCTATGGACCAGATTAGTATCTTGGCTGCAAGCGCAATGCGCTCCAGCATGCAGTCGCTCGACTTACTGGCGAACAACATGGCCAATGCGTCGACGAGCGGGTACAAGGGCGACAGTGAGTTTCATACCGTCTATACTTCCGAGGCCGCCGAAGCAGATGCAACGGAACTGCCGGTTACTCTTCCGATGATTCAACGCCGCTGGACGGACTTTACTCAGGGACTGCTGGAACCCACTAACAACCCGATGGACTTTGGATTGTCCGGCAAGGGTTTCTTCGTGGTGCAAGGCCCCTCCGGTCCTCTGTACACACGCAACGGAAATTTCCGGATGTCACCGGACGGAACGGTGGTCACCTCGGACGGCTATCCGCTCCTCGGCCAAAACGGACAGCCGGTGAAAGCCACCGATCCGGGCCAGCCTTTGCAGGTTTCCTTCGATGGTAGCGTCAGCCAGAACGGGCAGCCCGTCGCCCAAGTACATCTGGTGGATTTCAAAGAATCGAGCGCGCTCTCCAAACAGGGGAACAATTATTACCAGAACACCAGCGGCCAGGAGCCGGCGGATGCAACCGAGGCCCAGATCTATCAGGGAAAAGTCGAGGCGTCCAACGTGAGCGCTGCGCACGGCGCAGTTCGTCTGGTGAATGTCACGCGCCAGTTCGAGATGATGCAGAAAGCGATTTCGATTGCCAATGACATGAACAAAGAGGCGATCGAACAGGTGGCCAAGGTCTAAGGTTTCAGGAGATGAGATGATTCGAGCACTTTTCAGCGCAGCGAGTGGAATGAACGCGCAGCAATTGAACGTGGAGAATATTGCGAACAATATCGCGAACGCCAACACCACCGGCTTCAAGTCGCGGCGAGCACAGTTTCAGGACTTGCTCTATCAGAATATGATCCAGCCCGGCGCGGCCGCCAGCCAGCAGACCACCGTGCCGACGGGCTTGCAAGTGGGCTTGGGTACGCGAGCCGTCTCGAATGAGGTCATCTTCACTCAAGGCGATTTCTCGGAGACCGACAACCCATTGGATATGGTGATCCAGGGAAACGGCTTCTTTCAGATTCGCCAAACCTCAGGCACCCTGGCTTACACTAAGGCCGGCAACTTTCATATGAACAACACAGGTCAGGTGGTGGATCCGAACGGCAACCTGCTGGATCCACCGATTACGATCCCGACCAACGCGCTATCCATGTCGGTCGCTGCCGATGGAACCATCAGCTACACCCTGCCCGGACAAACGTCGGCACAACAGGCCGGCCAGATCCAGCTTGCCACTTTCGCGAATCCTTCCGGCCTCAACAGCATCGGCAACAGCCTGTTCCAGCAGACCGACGCTTCCGGCGATCCGGTGGTGGGCGCGCCCGGTGGCCAGGACGGACTCGGCACGTTGCTGCAAGGATACGTCGAACAGTCCAACGTCAGCATCGTTCAGGAGTTCGTCAACCTCATTGTCAGCCAGCGCGCCTACGAAGCCAATTCCAAGGTGGTGAAAGCGGCTGACGACATGTATCAACAGGTCAACAATCTCAAACAATGAACCTATGGTTTCTTATCTTGAGCATGCTGGCACATTCCGGACCCTGTGAAATGATTAGTGGCGATCAAATTACCGGAGCGGATTTGGCGCGGGCGCTGCCGATGTTCTCGATGCTCCCTCGAGACGCGGTTCTCGCGTACTCCCCAGCGCCAGGTGGGCGCCGCGTTTTCGGGCCTCCTGAACTCGAAGGAATCGCGAAGAAGTACGTTATCGCCGTCCCGGAGGGTTCGAAGGCATGTTTCGAATGGCCCCTGCAGCCTCTGGATGAGAGCGCGGTTCGCGCCGCGATTCGGGAATCGCTCGCCATGCCGGAAGCGCGTGTCGAAGTTCTCGCCATGAGCAGAGCGCAGGGCCCCCTTGGCAAGCTGGTTTTTCCTCTGTCCGGGCTATCCGCATCCACCAGCATCGATCCATCTACTCCGGTGACCTGGAGAGGCGAAGTGCTTTACCATAGCTCGCACAGGTTTGGCGTATGGGCCAGAGTGAGAGTGGCTGCCACTATGACGCGCGTGGTGGCAACCGAGCTGATTCTGCCGGGCAACGCGGTTACCGCCAAGCAGGTGAGACAAGAAACGTACGACGATTTTCCCCTCCGCAACGACATTGCACGCAGTCTCGACGAAGTGATTGGCCGCGTGCCGCGGCGTGCCATCCGCGCCGAATTGCCCGTGTTCCGGAGCGATCTGATGGAACCGTATCAAGTCCAGCGCGGAGAAATCGTGCAAGTCACCGCCATCTCAGGCGCGACCCAGCTCAGTATGGAGGCTGTTGCGCAAAGTTCGGGCAGGCAGGGCGATACGATCTCGCTCAAGAACGAGCGAAGCGGCCGAACCTTTCAGGCCCGAATTGAAGGAAAGGACCGAGCGCTTGTGGTGGTGGGACCTCTGGCGATGCCAACCCGTATCCAATGAAACTGAGGATCGCAATTCTAATGATGCTGCCGCTGTTCCTCGCGGCCGCGGACTCCAGCAAGGACAAGAAGAAACAGAAACCACCCGAGCCGTCGCCCCTTGACATATATATCAAGGACGCGTACCGCGATTATGCCTTGCCCGCGACTGCTCCACCCGCCGGGTCCATGTGGTCACAAAATGCGCTTTTTTCCAACTTAGCCATGGATGTGAAAGCCAGCCGTGTGGACGACTTAGTAACTATCACGGTGGCCGAAACATTTTCCGCAGTTGCTACAGGCGATGTGAAAACCCAGCGCCAGTCCACTGCCCAGGCGGCGATCACGGCCGCGGCAGGAATTAAAAAAGCCACCGGGCCCCTGGCGAATCTCGCAAATACTAACACGCAGACTCAGTTACAGGGAACGGGCGAAACCAGCCGAGGCGCCGTGCTGACCGCGAACTTGAGCGCAAGAGTGACGCATGTCTTACCGAACGGTTACTTAGTGATCGAAGGAACAAAACGCGTGCAGGTTAGCTCGGAAAACCAGGTTGTCACCGTACGGGGCGTAATTCGCCCGGTAGATCTGGACCCGACCAACACGGTTGCATCGAATCGGATTGCCCAGATGGAAATTCAGGTGAATGGTAAGGGAGTGGTGAACGACTCAATCCGCCGTCCGAATTTCCTCTACCGATTGATCTTGGGGATACTACCGTTCTAATTATGATGAGCCGAACGTTAACGCTCGTTGTCCTTGGCCTGTTTCTGCCTCAGCTTCCGATTTCGGCTGATCCACCGGCCGCACGGCTGAAGGAGCTGGTTTCGCTGGAGGGCGTGCGCGATAACCAACTAATTGGGTACGGCATCGTGGTGGGCTTGAAAGGGACCGGCGACCGGCAACAAACGCTATTCACCGCGCAGAGTCTCACCAATATGCTGCAACAGATGGGTGTGACGGTGAATGCGGCAACCATTTTGGTGCGGAACACAGCGGCGGCTATGGTCACGGCTACGCTTCCGCCCTTTGCGCAGCCGGGCATGCAGATTGATGTTACCGTCGCGGCCATGGGCGATTGCGCCAGTTTGCAAGGCGGTCTGCTGCTGATGACCAGCTTGCGAGGGATCAATGGTCAGGTATACTCAATCGCGCAGGGGCCGGTGGTCACCGGCGGATTTATTCTTGGCGGAGCTGGAAATACCCAGACCGTGAATCATCCCACCGTGGGCCGCATCCCTGGTGGCGCCATCGTCGAGAAACCGGCGCCTTCGGTTACACCATCCACTCAGGTACGGCTCCAGCTTCATGAGGCGGACTTTACAACTGCGGCACGGATTGCCGAGGCGGTGAATCGTCATTTCACGACGGAGGCGAGCCCAATCGCTCATGCCGACAACTCCGGCTTAGTAAGTGTCGCGATTCCTGCCAGCTTCTCGACGCATGCCACTGAATTCATCGCGGAGCTGGAAGCGGTTACCGTAAAACCCGACCGGCCGGCGCGAGTCGTCATAAACGAAAGAACCGGAACGATTGTGATGGGCAAGGAAGTACACGTTTCACCGGTCGCCATCATGCATGGAAACCTGACGGTCGAGATCCAGACCACTTACAGCGTTTCGCAACCAAACGCGCTATCTTCCGGCACTACTCAGGTNNGTGGAGGAACTGGTGCGTGCGCTTACCTCCATCGGCTCCACGCCGCGGGACATTATCGCGATCCTACAGAGTCTCCGCAGCGCGGGCGCCCTGGAGGCGGAGCTTCAAGTGATTTAGGTTCAGATCCCATGGACATTCATCTTCTGCCCGGAGCAGCGGTGGCCGCCGCCGGCCTAAATCTGAAGCAGGTCACTCAAAACCAACCAGCCGGTGAGACCTTTCACCAGGCGCTTAGCCAAGCAGCTGCGAAGCCCGATCAGATCTCGCAGGCAGCCACGCAGTTCGAAGCTCTCATCATCGGACAGGTGTTGAAAGCCGCGCGAGAGTCCTCGGACAAGGGTTGGCTCGGAACCGGGGATGATAAAACCAGCGATATGGCCATGGAAATGGCCGAGCAAGGACTCGCTCAGGGTTTGGCGGCACAAGGTGGGCTTGGAATCGCGAAAATGGTGACTGCGAAACTCCGGCGCGATGAAGCTAAAGCTGCCAGCTCCGGCCCAGGGACCCTGGGCCCGCAGGTTCCGCCGAGTAAGGATTCTGGCCACCCGACGACGCTGACGCGGCAACGCTGACCGCGGCTTCGGGGGGTTGCTGCTCCGCGGCGCTGAGATTTTCCATGGCGCCCGTCCATCCTTCCAGCAGCGTCTGAAGCAAGCGGGAAACTTCAAGCAACAGGTTTTCCGACTGCTCGGAGTGCGCGCGAATCAACTGGCTCTGCATGTAGCTATACAATCCGGCCAACGTTCTGCAATATTCCTGCTGCACATCGTAGCGTAAAGCGATCCGAAGTTCGGACAGGATTTCGATGGTCTTGGTCACCGCTTGCCCGCGTTTCAGGATGTCACCGGATCGCAATGCTCGCACCGCTTCGTCTAGAGACTGCACGGCCGCCTCGTACAGAATCCGGATCAGCTCCACGGGCGACGCCGATTGCACGCGTTGTTTCACGTACTCCTGATGTGGGTTCGGCAGAGGCATCTGGACTCTTATCGATGCGTCTGGCCCGCTTTTGACAGTTTTTCTATACCCGCATGCGGGGGTAAAGCGTCGGCGCAAAAAAAACTAGGGTGAATCCTCAAGTCTTCTCCCCAGTCCGACGATCTCTTGAGTCAAAGGTTACTGAAAGTTACAGCCAATTATGCCGTCGAGCATTCGTGTGAACACAGTCTTGTGTCTTGCCAACGTCGAGCTTCTGACAGATTCCGCGCAACTTACTAAATTCAGAATCATTTACGCTTCTAGTCTGCAACGTGCAAACGACGTACTAGGAAGTACTGTCGTGGATGCCCTCGTTGTACTACTTCCAGTTGCCGCCCAGAGCGCTGAGGAATTAGTAAGAGACTTCCGCGCGCGCTGGCCCGAAGCTCCAATCTTAGTTTACGAGCCAACCATCACTCCGGATGGAGGGAATGAGTTATTGGGTTTGGGCGGGTGTGAATACATTTCAAGACCGATGCCGGCCGAAGAGTTGTTGGAACGGCTATCGTTGGCACTCGGTGCGCGAAACCTCGAAGTAAGTTCTCCGCCTCGCGAAGAGGACGATTGGTCGCGCGGCTTAGTGGGATCGAGCAGCGCCATGTGTCAGGCGATTGAAATCATCCGCCTGGTGGGGCCCCGCCGCTCCACGGTTCTGATTACAGGTGAGACGGGCAGCGGCAAGGAAGTTGCCGCGCGAGCCGTCCATGCCGCCAGCAACCGTTCTGGTGCACGGATGGTGGCCATAAACTGTGCCGCTCTCCCTGACAATTTGCTGGAAGCGGAACTTTTCGGACATACCAAGGGAGCATTCACCGGAGCCGTCAATGCACGCGTGGGCCTGTTCGAGCAGGCGCACCGCGGAACAATTTTCCTGGACGAAATCAGCGAGATGCCGTTGCAGTTGCAGTCCAAACTGTTGCGAGTGTTGCAAGAGCGCGAGGTTCCGCGAATCGGAAGTTCGGAACCGGTGCCGGTGGATGTCCGAGTGATAGCGGCTTCCAACACGAATTTACTGGAAGCGGTGGCCAACCGGCGTTTTCGTGAAGATCTTTACTACCGGCTGAAAGTTGTGGTGCTACGGATGCCGCCCCTGCGCGAGCGAGCCAGCGACATACTAGAGCTAACCGAACACTTCTTGACCAAGCTTGCCGAGCAGGAGGGCACCGACCGCAAGTACATTTCCCGCGAGGCCATGGAGACGTTGATGCGATACTCCTGGCCCGGTAACGTTCGACAACTCGAACACGCCTTGGAATCCGCAGTGGCGCTCAGCGGCAGACGCTCACTTCTGGAATCCGGCGATCTGGATCTGCCCGAGGATGCTTTGACGCCGGACCTGGCGCGGATGTTCGCCTTGGACCTGCCGGATTCCGGAGTTAACTTCGAGGAGTTGATATCGGGTATCGAACGCACGCTGCTGGAGCGCGCGTTGGCGAAGTCCGGCGGAAACAAAGCCCGTGCCGCCAACATGCTTCAAATGAAGCGCACTACTCTGATATCCAAATTCAAGTCGCTGGAAGTCTGCGCGTAATTCGAAATGCCCAAGGCCCGCGCCGCCACCACCCCCGCTCCCGCACCGGCGAATCCGCTGGTAGCTCTCCGCTTGTCGAGCGTAAGCGAGCTCGGCGTCCCCATCGTGGTGCTGCTGATCGTGATCGCGCTCATCACGCCGCTCCCAAGTTTTGTACTGGATTTCTTGATCGTGCTGGACCTCATGATGTCGGTGGTGGTGATGATGGTGGCCATGTACATCGGCCGCCCAGTGGAATTCAGCGTATTTCCCACCGTTCTTCTCCTGCTTACCCTGTTTCGTCTGGCGCTGAACGTATCGTCGGCACGGCTGATCCTGCTGAATGGCAACACCGGGACCGCGGCGGCAGGACATGTCATTGAGGCTTTTGGCAGTTTCGTGGTGGGAGGCAATTATATTATCGGCGCCGTGATCTTCCTGGTGCTCATCGCGATCCAGTATGTGGTTATCAACCATGGCTCCGTGCGCATTTCCGAAGTTACTGCCCGGTTCACCCTGGATGCCATGCCCGGCAAGCAAATGTCGATTGATGCCGATCTGAACGGCGGCCTGATTGACGAAGCCGAGGCGCGGCGGCGCAGAAAAGACTTGAGCGGCGAAGCAGAATTTTACGGCGCCATGGACGGAGCGTCGCGTTTCACCCAGCGCGACGCCATCGCCAGCATCATCATAACGGGAGTCAACATTATCGCGGGATTTCTAATCGGCGTGCTGCAACATCACATGGATCTCAGGCATGCACTCGAAACCTACACCGTTCTCACCATCGGCGATGGCCTGGTGACCGTGATTCCAGCCTTGATGATTTCCATCTCCGGTGGTTTGATTGTCACGCGCGCCAGCTCCGACTCGCGTCTGGGGGCCCAGTTCCAGGAGCAGGTGTTCGGAAAACCGGAACCTCTCATGCTGGCCAGCGGTGTCCTGGTCGCTCTGGCGTTATTTCCAGGTTTGCCCACGGTTCCGTTCCTGACTCTGGGCGGAGGTTTGGGAGCCATCGCATGGCAGAAGCGTCGAAAACGCGACGCAGGCGTCAAGAGCTCGTCGGATTTGGCAGGTAAACCAGCCAAGGAAAACGTCGAAGCGCTGCTCCAAGTGGATCCGCTGGCCGTGGAAGTTGGTCTGTCATTGGTGAAGCTGGTGGAGGGTGGGCCCACCTCGCCGCTATTGCAGAGAATCGCCGGGATCCGCAAAAACCTGGCCACGCAACTGGGCTACTATCTGCCGCCGGTAAAAGTGAATGACAATTTGTCGCTGCGTCCACGCGAGTACTGCATCCTGATCAAAGGCGTCGAGATCGCGCGCTACGAACTGCCCGGCGGATGCGAGCTAGCCATCCCGAGCGGGGGTGTGGACGGAAGCGTGGAAGGCAAGCCCACCAAGGATCCTGCGTTTGGTTTAGCCGCGCTTTGGATTCCTTCCGAGCGCGCCGCATTCGCACGCAGCCGCGGTTACACGGTGGTGGACGACATCAGCGTCTTAGGGACGCACCTCACCGAGCTGGTTCGCAAATACTCTCACGAACTCCTCAGCCGGCAGGACACCAAGAGCTTCTGCGACCGGGTGGCTCAGAGCAATCCCAAGGTGGTGGAAGATTTGGTTCCAAAAATGCTATCTCTCTCCGTGATTCAACGAGTGCTGCAGAACCTTCTCCGGGAGCGAGTATCCATTCGCGATTCGGCAACCATTCTGGAGGCGCTCAGCGAAGGCGCAAATATGTCGAAGAACCCAGTGCTGTTGACCGAATACGTACGCCAGGCGATCCGGCGCTCCATCGTGAAACCGCATCTGAATCAGCAAAGTGAGATTCCGGTGTATCAGGTGGAACCGGCCGCCGAGCAGCTGGTGGAGTCGGCCATCGACCATAACGAGACCAATAGCGTACTCAGCCTGGCGCCGCAGGCTGCTAGAGATTTCGTGGGTAACATCACCAAGAAACTGGACCGGCCAGACTCTTCAGCGGTACTGCTCACCGGCCCAGCGGTTCGGTACTTCGTGAAACAGCTATTGGAAACCGCGTTTCCGGACGTCGCGGTGCTATCGCATAGTGAGGTGCCACCGGAGATCAGAGTGAAGTCGTTGGGCTGGGTGGGATGAGGGAGCGATGAGACGAGAAACAGCATCCATGAGAATCAAATCGTACTTTGCCAGCTCAGTGGAGCGCGCCATCCACGACGCGCGGGAGGAACTGGGCGGTGAAGCGACCTTGATCACATCCCGACGGTCCGCCCCGGACGCCCGTCACCTGGGAGCCTACGAAGTTGTGTTTGGAATCGCGGAACCCCCCGAAACTGCACAGTCTGCGGCACCGTCGGAAGACCTGAATGCCGAGTTAACTTTGCTGCGCGATCAATTGGACGGCATCAAGCGTCTGTTGAAGTTGAGAGGGGCGGGCGCCGAGAGCTTCGCGCGGCCGGAGCTGGAACAGCTTTACGAGCAACTCGTCTCGGCGGGTTGGGATGATGGATTGTCACGGCAGATCACTGAGGACGCGTACGCTCGGTGGCAAGCTTTAACGCCGGCACAGCGATCCTCCAGCGGAGCCGCGACATTTGAAGGACTAGCCACCGAATGCATCGGTAAGCAATTGCGATTCGGGTCCGGGTTTGCGCCAGACGGTTCCGATTCGAACCGCGCGGTGATCTTGGTCGGCCCTCCGGGCGCCGGCAAAACAACCACGCTGGCGAAGATCGCGATCCAGGAATGCCTGGCGAAGCGTCTCTCGGTGCGCATCATTTCCGTTGACCTGCATGGAGTGGCGGCGCATGAGAAGCTCCGCAGCTTCGCGGCAATTATGGGCGCTGGTTTCACCGCGGCCAACTCTGCTGCGCAATTCATGGAAGCTGTCGACGAATTCCGCAACAAACATGTTCTGCTCATCGACACGCCTGGCTACGGTCACCCGGATTGGGAGTGGGCGCGCGACCTGGCCCGTGTTCTGGCACAACTCAAGAACAAGGAAATCCACCTGGTTCTGCCGGCATCCATGCACCCGGCGGGCTTGCTCCGCTACGTGCACCGGTACGAAGAATTCACGCCTGACTATCTTTTGTTCACAAAACTGGACGAAACAGAATGCTATGGGTCGATGCTCTCGGTTGCGTTTCAGGCGTCGAGGCCCCTGTCTTTTTTGACCAGAGGGCAAGCCATACCCGAAGATATCGAACGAGCAAACAGCGGCGCACTGCTTGGCGGCCTGTTTGTGCGCGAACGGGCGGAGGCGATTTCAGCGGCGTAAATGGCATCCAACGTAATGTTCAATGCCGCGTTTTATGCGCCCCCTCCCAAACTGGAGGCGGAGGAGCGGGAGCGCCTGATCCTGGATCATCTATCGAACGTGCGATGGATCGCTATGAGAATCCATGAAAAGATCGGCGGCGCGGTGGGCTTGGAAGATCTTATTTCGAGCGGTGTCATCGGCTTAATCAATGCNNGAACAGCGTCTGCAGCGGGTCCCGAACGAAGAGGAAATCGCGGCCGAAATGAATCTATCAGTGGCCGAGTATCAGGATGCCTTGGCCGACGTGCGTGCGGTTAGCTTGGGGAGCCTGGATGAGGTCACCGACGGATTCTCCGAAAGTAAGTTGTTGCGATATGTGGCGGAACCGGAAGAAGGCCAGCCGGGGATAATTCTGGAGCGCGCTGAGTTGGAAAACCTGGTGGCCGACGCCGTGGATCGAATGCCACGTCTCGAACGCACCATCTTGACGCTCTACTTCAAGGAAGAGCAGAACCTGCAGGAGATCGCCGGAATCCTTGGAATTCATACCACTCGTGTTTGCCAGCTAAAATCCCAAGCGGTCCTGCGGCTACGGGCTTATGTCAGCAAAAAATGGCCGAGTACACGAGGAATCCTCTGATGAGCCGACCGGAAGAAGAAATCGACCAAAGCCTCCAGTCCGCCGCGAAACCGTCGGTTAGCGTTGCCACCGAATCCAGCGCCAGACCCCTTGGATCGCCGGCGGCGCCTCTTTTGATGGGTGTTAAATTGCCCATTCGCGTGCTGATGGGACGCACCGAACTGCCGCTCCGGGATATCGCGCGGCTGGGAGGCGGCTCCGTAGTGGAACTGGATTGTTCTCCGGACTCGCCCGTGGACATCATCGTCAACGATCGGCTGATCGCGCAGGGAGAGATTGTAGTTATTGGTGGAAACTACGGCGTGCGAATCACTCGGATCGCGTCGTCCGGCCAACCGTTCAGCGAGGGCAAGCAGGAAGTGGATCTTCTCGGGCTCTCCGAAAGGCTAAAGTGATGCAGACCTTTGTGGCGTTATTGCCGTACCTGCTACTGGCCGCCAACACCGTGCTTTTGCTGGCGCTGTTCTTTGGCATCAACCAGCGCGTGCGGAAACTCGGAGCCCGCTCGAACGCGCGCGAAGCAGCCATGGAGCAGGAGCTTGCCCGAATTTCGAAACTAATGAGCGAGTGCAACAACAGGATTGCGGTACTGGAAAAGGAGGATAGACAGCTAGGAAACACCGAGCTCGGAGCCAGCGGGTTGAATAGCACGCTGCGCGGCAAGGTATTGAAGATGCATCGGTTGGGACAGCCCGCGGATCGAATCTCGGAAGTGCTCCGGGTGCCGCGGGGCGACGTGGATTTGCTGGTGAAGGTTCACGCGATCGTGATGCGTACCTACCAAGGCACGGCTATCTCAGAGCAAGCCTCAGAGCAAGATGGGGAGCTAGTCAAAAAGGTTAAAGATGCGGCCAGAACAATCGATACAGGGATGGCGGAATTGAGAGCGCGATGAAAATCAAAACTTCAGATACGCCGGACGCGACCCGAATGGACCTGAATCCCACCCGTGCAACGCGCGAGGCAGATGGTCCGGCCGCCTCCAATTCCGGTTCAAGCAGCCGCACTCCTTCCAGCGACTCCATTGCCATTTCCGGTACAAACAGCCTGGTACAACAGGCTCTTGGATCCGGATCCGCCGACCGGGCGGCCCGCGTGCTGGAACTGCAGAAACAGTTCCAAAGCGGCCAATACCAAGTCGATTCGGTGGCAGTCAGCCGCGCCTTGATCGCAGCGCATCTCGCCGGCGAATAAAGCCCCGGTGACATGAGAATGTGACATGGGAATCGATGTGGAAGTGCTAACTACATCCGGGGATGCACGGGAGTGCATTCGAGCAGCCAGAGCGAATATGCGTGAAGTGAAACAACTTCTCTCGCAACCTTCGGAAGCGAACGCCGAGGAGTGTGCCGCATTGCTCCGTCAAGTGGAGATTCAACTTGGCTGCGCCGTGGCTATCTTCAAAACTCGTGGTCCCGAGCCTTCCGTCGAAATTCAATCCATCCTGGAAGCCTTGCAGGGCGAAATCGCTGTGCTTGCGCAGTTCCTTGCGGAAGCGGACAAACTGTTGGCCGGATGGCTGCGCGCCATTTCAAGCCGCCAGTCCGGATACACCACCGAAGGCCGGGCAGCTCCGCTGGTTCTTCTCAAAAAAGTGAGCGTGGAGGGATGAGGCGCCGTGGGTAGTCTCTTCTCAGCTCTGAATTCGGCTTCGAGCGCATTAGACGCATTCCAACGCGCTGTGGACGTGACACAGAACAACGTCACGAACGCAAACACTCCCGGCTATGCCGCACAAGTGCCGATTTTCGTCTCTCAGGACTTCCAGTCTACAAACGGTTTGTCGGGCGGCGTGGTGGAGCAGACGCAGGATACGCGGAATCAATTCGCGGATACCGCGGTGCAGCAACAGCTCTCGCTGCAGGGCCTTTATCAACAGCTTCAGTCGTCGTTGACGCCCTTGCAGAACGTCTTCGACGTTTCGTCCTCGAGCGCGATCCCGTCGGCATTCAATCAATTGTTCTCCGCCTTCTCCGAGTGGAGTACCGACCCCAGTAACGTGGTTAGTCAGACCGCTGTCATCAGTGCGGCTCAGCAGACCGCATCCGCCCTTCAAACAGCGGCGTCCGCGCTCAGCAACATTCGCGGGGCAACTGTTCAGCAACTTCAATCGACTGTTGCCCAAATCAACCAAGATATCGGGCAGGTGCAGACCTACAATGCCTCTTTGGCGCAGCAATCCGGGCCCGACCCTGGCGCTCAGGCGCAACTGGAAACTACGCTCGAAGATCTGTCCGGTTTGGCGAATGTTCAAGTGCTCTCAGGAATCGGCGGAACGGTGACGGTATTGCTGGGAGGGCAGACGCCGTTAGTGATCGGGACCCAAGTGAACACGTTACAAGTTCAGAACGACGCAACGAATGCAGGGAACGGTCCGCCCAACCAGTCGATCGTGGATAGCAACGGCAATGATGTCACCAGCCAAATTACATCCGGCAGTTTGTCGGGAGTGTTGACCGCGGTGAACGACGTGATTCCCTCACTGGCCGGTGGCGGGCAGCAAGTGGGTGGACTCAATACGCTGGCCCAGGGGTTAGCCGATACGGTAAACAACTTACTGGCGCAGGGTTCCACTACGGCCACGCCTCCGTACCAGACCGGCGTTCCCCTGTTCACTTATACCGCCGGGTCGCCCGCCAGTGTCGCGTCGACTCTTAACGTGAACCCGGCTATGACACCCAGCCAATTGGCAGCGACAAATCCCGGGCCTCCGCCGGTGTCGAATGGTATTGCTCTGCAGTTAGCGGCGCTTGACAGCGGCACTAGCGGACCAGTGAACGGTTTAAGCTTCACCCAGTATTTCGGCACGCTGGTTTCGCAGGTCGGCACCGCTGTGAGCAACGCAAGCAACAACGCCACGGCGCAAACCCAGTTAGTAGCTCAAGCCAAGAGCCTGCAACAGCAGCTCTCCGGAGTGAACCTGGATGAAGAGGCAGTCAGGCTGGTTCAGTTACAAAGTTCGTACCAGGCGGCCAGTAAAGTGGTCACGGTAATCGATGAACTTACTCAATCCCTGATCAACATGGTGCAATAAGAGGAGCGCAGCATGATTACAGCATTGAACGCGGCCAACGAGCAATTTGTAACATCGGTCGATAACATGCAGACCGCCTTGAATAGCGCGGAGCAGCAGCTCTCCACTGGTTACCGCGTGAACCAGGCGTCAGACGCACCCGCCGAAGTTGGAGACATCTTCGTTGCCAGGGCGGCCCTGTCGAGCGAAAATCAAACCATCCAGAATTTAAACGCCGTGCAGGCGAATGTGCAAGCCGGGGATAACGGCGTACAAACGGCGGTGCAACTGTTACAGAACGCGATGACTCTGGGTTCCGAAGGCGCCAGTTCGACGGTAACCCAAGCGCAACAGAATGCGCTGGCCACGCAGGTTCAAAGTGTGCTGTCCCAATTAGTCGGTATCAGCGCAACACAGGTGAATGGAGTCTATATCTTCGGCGGCGACGCTAGTGGGTCGGCGCCGTATCAACTTGATCCAACCAGCCCGACCGGTGTCGACCAGCTCACTACCGCGCAGGCTACTGCCCAGACTGCGGATCCTACCGGGATAACGTTCCAGACTTCGATGACCGCGCAGCAGTTGTTCGACGCACAGGACACGCTGGGCAATCCGACGCCCCAAAACGCTTTCGCCGCGCTCAATAATTTGCAATTAGCGCTACAGAGCGGCAATGTAACCAATATCACTGCGGCCATTTCAAACATCCAAACGGCGAGTGACTATGTCAACCAGCAGCTTGGATTTTATGGTGCAGCAGAGAATCGGATCACTTCCGCCATTGATTTGACTCAAAAATTTCAGGTGCAGACGCAGACACAACTGAGTAATCTGCAAGATACCGACATGACCTCCGTAGCGGTCCAAGTTACCCAGGAAACTACCGCTCTCAACGCAGCCATGGCGGCTGAAGGCAAGCGGCCAACTTCCACCTTATTTGACTATCTGCCGATCAGCACGGGCTAAGTCGCATCTGTTTGTGTCTAAGGCCCAAAGTTTCTTCAACTCGACCCGGGGAGTTGCGATATGAGTTACGTATGGCACACCACCCCGGTGCGGGTAACTATGACGTGGCGCAGATAGCCGGCCAGATTCTAAACGCGAGTCTCAGTGAACAAAAGACGCGCTTGCGCAGCAAGCTGGTTCAAGCCCGAAGAATCATTCCAGACATACATCCGCACGATACCTTAGAGCAGGAGAGGTTGGAAGTGCTGAAGGGAGCAGTGGAGTGGCTTGAGAGCCCTGTAATGTCCCAAGTGCAGGCTGCAATGCACGTGCTGGAACAGCTCGCCAACAGCGGAAGCCAGGCCAATCAGCCGGCGAAATCGTCGAGCATAAAGGCCCGGCGCGCACCCGTGCTGACGATCTGCCCCGTGAAACCGGCTGTACCGTTCAGGGTGCACACTGCTTTGCGTTCTACCGGATGATCCAGTTTGACGATCTGCCCTTCCGAGAGTTGCATAAGATCTCCCAGACGCATTTGCGCGCCATCCAGCCATACATCCAGTGCTACATTGGCCGGCATCATGAGCTCTAGCGTAGTTTCGGGAGACCCGCCCGATTCCGGTTGATGCTGGCCGATAGCATCGTCCTGGGCCATCGCGCCGCCAAAGAGCGTAGCAGGCACGGCGAGCGAAAACTGCCCCGTATGTTCTCCGATAGAGAGGCTGAAACGGGTGACGAAAACCTGGTCCGTCGCGGCAAACGTCCGCGCCGGGCGCTGTTCCACCTCTAGCGTGACGGTTTCCAACTGCGTTTTTAGCGGCACGGCCCAAGCCCGGTAGGCATCGGAGAGCAGCAGACGGAATAGCAGGCCGACAACCTGTAGCTCGATTTCCGTGGGCTTCCGTTCCGGCGAAGTAAAGCTTCCAAGCTTTGCGCCCAAGGCGATTCCGACTATTGGGAACAGGACCGAGTATTCCACCTGCAACAACAACCTGCATTGCTGTGGGCGAATCATCGCCAGGCCGAAGCAGGACGGCGCCTTGTCCTTCATAAAGTCGCTGAAAAGCATGTCGAGCGCGCTGACATAGCCGGCCGTGACAGAACTCTGAAGGAAGGCAGAGAGACTGATGGATAAATCTCGTGCTAGCGCCTCGTGCGCGCTTCGCAACCCATCCCCAGTCGCAGCCTGCTGGCCGGAAGGATTCTTGAAATCCACCTTAGTCCAATTAGGTTCCATGTTACGGCTTATACGGTAGTCTTCTGATCGGCTGACACAGGCGAACACTTTACTGTTTGGAAGGCAAGATGCACTAAGTGGGCGAGTAACCGTAAACGTTTGATGGAACAGCGCCGATATACCTGCAAGCCAACAGATTGGAGTTACTCATGATACACCTCACACGGCTGAACCACGTGCCTCTTATTGTTAACTCCGATCTGATCGAACATGTCGAAGTTACGCCGGATACCGTCGTAGCCTTGACGACCGGCCAGAAATTTCTGGTCCTGGAATCGGCCGAAGACGTGGTGGAAAAGGTGATTGAGTTCCGGCGGGCCATTCTGGCCGCGGGCTGTCCGCTCAAGAAGGATCAGGACCTGGAGTCACCGGCTGCGGAACCATTAACAGCCCCTTCCTGGACCAAGTAGGACGAAGCCATGGCAAGCAAGAGTGATGCTAGCGCGAAGAAGTCCTCCACCCGGCCGGATGTAGCCACCCTGGGCGGATTGCTGCTCGCGGCCGGCGGAATCCTGGGCGGCTTGGTGATTGAAGGCGGGAAACTCACCGACATCGCGCAGGTCACCGCACTCATGATCGTTCTGGGGGGNNACTATCGGGGCGGTTATGGTAACCACACCACTCAAGACGCTGATCAAGGCGGCCAAATGCCTGGGCAGCGTCTTCTTTGAGCACGCCCAGTCTCCGCAAGAGATCATCGAAGAAGTTATATCCTATGCCACCAAGGCGCGGAAAAACAGCATCATTTCCCTCGAATCAGATCTGCCGAACATTGCCGACCCGTTTCTGCAAAAAGCGATATCGCTGAGCGTGGACGGCACCGATCTGCAGGAAC
>PMUN01000227.1 GCA_003166875.1 Bryobacterales bacterium
TCAAGTAGCCCGCTTTAACCGTCTCCATGCTGCCGCCGCAGATGTGGGTTTTCAATTGGTTGCCCTAACTGCTAAGCCCTAGTTTTCTTAACGCCACTACAGACGGTCTCTGAGTAGTTTTTTGTCGCGAATCAGTCCTCCCGCGGTGTCTTGCCGGGTAGCCCAGCCGGATTCTCGTGCACTCGTTCGCGGAAGCGGCCTTTCAATCCGGTGGCGAGTGAAACGCTGTCCTCGCCGAACTTGTCTCGGATGTGATCGACAGCAGTCAGAGCTTTTCGCCAACGATTGGTTTTGTCTTCTACGAGGAGGTTAAGCTGGCCCTCGCCCGGTTCCAGGCCGGAAGCGTGGACGCCGAGCAGCCGGATCTTGGCCTTGGCTTTGCAATTTTCCCGGAACAGGGCGCGGATCTCGCGGAAGATTTCGGTATCGAGCTGGGTGGCGTGGTCGAGCGAATGGGCGCGGGTGATGGTTGAGAAATCGGAGTAGCGGAGCTTGAGCTGGACCGTGCGGGCGTAGAGCTGGTGCTCGCGCAGGCGTCGCCCCACCATTTCTGAAAGGCGCAGTAGGGTGGATTCCAGGGTTTCGAGGTCCGCAGTATCTTCATTGAATGTGGTTTCGTGGCTGATGGATTTCGGGTTACCGTCCTCGCCCACTTCGCCGTCGAACCAACCGCCGGCATCCAGGCCGCGCGACTTTCCGGCCAGCGCTAGTCCCCACTGGCCGAAATGCTGGCTCAAGAATTGATCATCGAGTTTCGCGAGGTCGCCGACTTTGCGGATGCCCCACGCTTGCAAATTCTTTTCCGTGACCTTGCCGACACCGGGGATTTTTCGAACGTCGAGCGGCGCCAGAAACCGCGCCTCTTCGGCCGGAAGAACCCATAGGATGCCGTTCGGCTTGGCTTGATCGGATGCGACTTTCGCGACCATGCGCGATGCGGCGATGCCGATGGAGCAGTTGAGAGCTGTCTCGCGCTTCACCTTGTCGTGCAATTGATGTGCGGCGGCGAGCGGAGGACCGTGGAGGCGCTCGGTGCCGGTGACATCCATGTAGGCTTCGTCGACGGATGCCATCTCCACTTGCGGTGAAAAGGTTTTCAAGATTGTGTAGATGCGGCGCGAATAGTCGCGATATCGCTCGGGGTGACCATCCACGAAAATCGCTTGAGGGCACAAGCGGTAGGCGGTGCGGAGCGGCATGGCGGAGTGAACGCCAAACTTGCGCGCGGCGTAGGAGGCGGCNNCGTCGAAAAGTTCTTCGACGGAGACGAAGAAGGCGTCCATGTCGACGTGGAAGTAGGTCTTCATTTGCCGTCGCCGCTCTGTACCAGGATACTGCGCATTACGTCCACGAAAGGACCTCTTGGCTAGGTGTTCGACATAATCATGGGAGGCATCTAGGAACGCACGAAAAACCGAGCCGCGACCGGCAGGAAGCGCTATCCGAACGCAGAACTAGCGGCACCCGTGGTATCGCTCCCTGCCGGTCGCGGCTCGGTTACACCCTCGACAATCTGGCGGCGTGCTCCACTGCTAGATGGATGCCCACTATGTGTTTCTGTCTTGACATGAGCGTGCCGCCGTTTACCGAAGCCGTATTGGTGGTCACGGACATCAACGCCCCATGAGCCGCGCCGCCAGCACGCGCGGCAGGCCGGCCAGATCTGCCTGGACGGTGATCTCGCTCCATTTAGATCCGAGCATTCCGCGGACTGGATCTAGTGAATTGTAGCCGAGTTCGAGCAACAGCCAGCCTCTGGGACGCAGCACGCGGCGGGCTCCTGGGATTAGACGCTCATAGATTTCGAGGCCGGAGGGTCCGCCGAACAGTGCGACTTCGGGTTCGTAATCGCGCACCTCGCGTTGGAGCGCTGGGTGGTCGGTCTTGGGAACGTAGGGAGGGTTTGAGGCTACCACGTCGAAAGTTGCATCCGCGAAACAGGAGATTAGGTCGGCGGCTATAAAAGTGACTGGTGCCCCGAGCTTGCGGGCATTTTCGCTGGCGATGCGGAGGGCTGCGGTTGAAATATCGGTGGCATAAACGTGGGCGCTGGTTTCGAGAGCGATGGTGATGGCGATGGCTCCCGAACCTGTTCCGACGTCCAGCACTTTGTCGCCTGGGCCGAGGCGTGTTAGGCTCGCTTCCACCAGATGCTCGGTTTCGGGGCGTGGAATCAGGACATCCGGCGTGACGCGGAATTCGCGGCCGTAGAATTCCTGGCGGCCCGTGATGTATTGCGTCGGCTTGCCTTGCAGGCGCTGGTGCAGATAGCGGCCGTAGTGGATCCAGGCAACCTCGGTCAGTTCTTCTTCGGGGTGGGCGTAGAGATATTGGCGTTCGCGGTTGAGAGCGTGGGCTAGCAGGACTTCGGCGGTTAGGCGGGGGACGGCGATGGAGTCTTCTTCGAGTAGCTTGGTGCCTTGAAGAAGGGCGGTTTGGATTGTCATCAAGCTCAAAGCGTTCACATGAGTGTGAACNNCGGCACGCAGGAGTGCGTGCGCCACGGTTACGCAGCCTCGCCTTGGTCCTTCAGTTTCTCGGCTTGATAATAATTGGTGAGCGCCGAGATCAGGGGGTCCAGCCGGCCTTCCATGACCAAGTCGAGCTGGTGCAGGGTCAAGCCGATGCGGTGATCGCTCACGCGGTTCTGCGGGAAATTGTAAGTGCGGATCTTTTCGCTGCGGTCGCCCGAGCCCACCATGCTGCGACGCTCTGCGCCGACCGCTTGCCGCTGTTTATCCAGCTCAATTTCGTACAACCGCGATCGCAACACGCGGTCGGCTTTGGCACGATTCTTGATCTGCGATTTCTCGTCCTGGCATGAAACAATCAGCCCGGTGGGCAAATGCGTGATTCGAACGGCCGAATATGTGGTGTTCACCGATTGCCCGCCGGGACCGGACGAACAGAACGTGTCGATTCGAATATCCTTGGGATCGATTTTGATCTCAACTTCGTCGGCCTCCGGGAGCACAGCCACGGTGATGGCGGAAGTATGCACCCGCCCCTGCTGCTCAGTTTGCGGGACGCGCTGCACGCGATGCACTCCGCTTTCGTACTTCATACGGCTGTAGACTTTGTCACCACTTACGAGAGCGATTACTTCCTTGATGCCGCCGACCGGGGATTCGCTGATCGATGTCACTTCCACTCGCCAGCGCTGCGTTTCGGCGTAGCGGCTGTACATGCGGAAAATCTCCGCAGCGAACAAAGTTGCCTCGTCGCCGCCGGTGCCGGCACGGATTTCGATCACCACGTTCTTTTCGTCGAGGGGATCCTTGGGCAGCAGCAGCACCTTCAACTCTTCCTCAATGCGCGCCAGTTCGGGCCCCTGCCGATTCACTTCGTCGGCGGCCATCTGGCGCAGATCGGGATCGGGATCCTGGAGCATCTGCTGCCCTTCGTCATAGTTATGTTTGGCCTGCTTGTACTCTCTGTATTTATTGACGATTTCTTCGAGCTCGGAACGCGCCTTGGCGGTCTTGCGGTACGTGTCTGAATCGCCGATCACGGCTGGGTCCGCCATCTGACGAGTCAGCGCCTCGAACCGGGCCTCGATATCGTCGAGTCTTTGCGAGAATTGCATGGGGCAGCCGCCGTCTTACGCGATGACCAGTTCCCCACCCTGAGCCTTCTCGAGTTCCATGGCGCCTTGGAGCGCGTGGATGGCGATGGCGGCTTGTTCGTCGGAGGGAGGTTTGGTGGTGACACGCTGCAGCCAGAGGCCTGGCGTTGTGAGGATCGCCATGAGGCCTTGTTGACGCTTGGCGGCGAAGCGTATTAGCTCGTAGCTGACGCCCAGGATTAGCGGAAGGAGCGCGATGCGACCCAGGAACTTGGCAAGAAATCCGTCGAACGGCAGCAACGGATAGACCAGGATCGCCAATATCATTACTACCATGAGGAAACTGGTTCCGCAGCGCGGGTGGAAGGTGACAAACTTCTGCGCGTTCTCGACGGTGACGGGCTGGCCGGATTCGTAATTGAAAACCACCTTGTGCTCGGCGCCGTGATATTCAAAAGTGCGGCGGATGTCCTTCATCATCGAAAGAACGAACAAGAATGCGAGGAAGATCACCAACCTCAGAACGCCATCCATCAAATTCACAGTGAGACGCCCGTGCATCGAAGGGAACGTCCGGCCGATTTCAGTGGCGAGCAGCAGCGGTACAAACTTGTACATGAACAGGAAAAACAGCAGCGAGAATCCGAGGGTCACCCACATCATCCATGGCTTCAGCTCGGCGGGTTTTTCTTCGCCCTTGGTTTCTTCCTGGATCATCACGTGGGTGGAGAATTGGAGCGCTTTGATACCGAGCCACATGGCTTGTCCGAGCGTACCCAATCCGCGGAGCACAGGCAGTTTGAAGGCGGGGTATTTCTCGGAAACACGCGCGAGGGGATTCTCCTCGGTAACGATCTCACCGCTCGACTTCCGGACGGCGACACAATAGCTGTGCGGAGAGCGCATCATGACGCCTTCCATCACGGCCTGTCCACCGACGAGGGTTTCCTCGCCGCTTTCGAGGATAGGCAACATCTGAATATGTGCGCTCAGGCGCGCTAAGCTTCGGATCATTAAATGAGGGACTCCTTATTGATTATACTGCGTAGGGCAAGCCTCCGGCTTGCCTGGACAAGCCAGAGGCTTGTCCTACTAGTGCGGCAGGTCGCCGATCGGTTTCTTAGCGGCGATTTCGTTGTAGGCGTCCTTCACTTGACCGGGCAGGCCCTCGCCTACCCAATTCTTGACGGCTGCCGAAAGTTGAATCGTGGTGGTGGATTTGCTGCCTTCGGTCTTCACCACGTCGTCAAGTTTCTTGCCGGCCTTGATGGCGGCGGCGACAGCCTGGTGCAGTTCGATCATGAATTCGCGCTGTCCAACCATCACGTCTTTGGCGCCCGCGGGGCCGTGACCGGGTAGAACATGCTCCACGTCCAGCTTCATTGCAGCTTCCACCACTTTGGGCCAATTGCCGATGTTGCCATCGGCAGTGTAGTTATACGGGCCGTTCACCACCGCGTCGCCGGTGCATAGCACGCGTTCCTTGGGCAGATACACGAAGCCGTCGCCGCGCGTGTGGGCCCAACCGAAGAAGCGGAACTCGACGCGGCGCGTGCCGTCCGTCATCACATGCGGGCTATCGGTGAAAGTTTGCTGGGGCGGCTCGGGATGGTCAGAATTCATCTCGGCGACATCCTTGCGCTCCTTAGCTGTCTCTTGCCAGCGCTTTGGTTCGTAGCGCTTCATCTCGTCGGCGACCCCTTGGTAGGCGATTGTTACAGCGCCCAGCTTGGTCCAGACCGCATTCCCATAGGCGTGATCGCCGTGATGGTGAGTGTCGAAGACATACTTGACGGGCTTGGACGAGACTTTCTTGGCATCCGCTAGAACGGCACGCGCACCACTGGGAAAATTGGCGTCGACGATGATGAGATAGTCCTTCATCTCGATGATGGCGTTGTTGCAGTGGCCTTCATGCTCAATGTCGCCTTCGCGGAACCAGACGCCGGGGGCAATTTGCTTGACGGAATTGGGCTGCGCGTCGCCACGCGTAAGAACGAAGCCGAGCGACAGCGTGATCAGAAAGGCGGTTATTAGCCAGAGGCGGGTGTGCTGCATATATTGGTGAGATTCTATCAGAGGAACCGCCACCACTTGTGAATGAGAAGACGCATACCTGTTGCCATCGAGGGAATCGAGCGCCGCATTTGCCTGATCCGCGGCGAAAAGGTCATGCTAGACGCCGATCTGGCGGTCCTGTATCAAGTGGAAACCAAAACACTCAATCGGGCGGTCCGCCGCAATCCGGATCGCTTTCCTGATGATTTTATGTTTCGGCTCACGAAGGATGAGCTGGAAAACTTGAGGTGCCAAATTGGTACCTCAAGTTGGGGCGGACGCCGGTATCAGCCTTATGCTTTCACTGAACACGGCGTGGCGATGCTATCGTCCGTGTTGAATAGCAAGCGCGCGGTTCAGGTGAATTTGCGCGTCATCCGCGCGTTTATCTCGCTAAGGGAAGCACTGGCGACGCATAAGGATCTAGCACGCAAAATCGAGGATCTCCAGCGCCAGCAGAAGGAACATGGCGAGCAGCTCGGCGCCGTTTATTCCATCGTGAAAAGTCTGATAGAAGCACCCGCCAAGCCCAAGCCGCGCATCGGATTCACGGCTGCGCTTGCCCGCCCGCGCTAGGTTCGCGCGGCAAATCCGCTCCCGTTGCTACAATGAAAATTCAAACGGAGGTGGGATGGCAGTTCAACAGCGCCGCGTCTCGGTGCCGGTCCGGATTGGCAATGTAACGGTGGGTGGAAATCATCCGATCGTGGTGCAGTCCATGACCAATACGGACACGGCGGATGTCATGTCCACGGTGAATCAGACCATGGCGCTGGCGCAGGCCGGTTCCGAGTTGGTCCGCGTGACGGTGAATACCGAGGCCGCTGCGCAGGCCGTGCCCAAGATCGTCGAAACGCTGGATAAGTTCGGCGTGCGAGTGCCGATCATTGGGGATTTCCATTACAACGGCCACATCCTGCTCAAGAAATATCCCGACTGCGCACGCGCGCTGGCTAAATATCGAATCAATCCCGGCAACGTCAACATCGGCAAGAAGCATGACGACAATTTCCGCGTCATGATCGAGGCCGCCATTGAATATGATCGGCCGGTGCGCATCGGCGTCAACTGGGGGTCGCTCGATCAAGCCCTGCTCACGCGCATGATGGATGAAAACTCGCTCCTCCCGGAGCCGTTGGACGCCAAGGAAGTGACGATGAACGCGATCGTCCGGAGCGCGGTCCATTCGGCTGAATCCGCCGAGCGTCACGGACTCGGGCGCGACAAGATCATTTTGAGCGCCAAGGTCAGCGGAGTGCAGGACCTGATTACGGTGTACCGGAAACTGGCTGCTCAATGCGATTACGCGCTCCACTTGGGGCTCACTGAAGCAGGGCTGGGATCGAAGGGCATCGTTGCCACTACGGGCGCGCTCGCGGTGCTGCTGCAGGAAGGGATCGGCGACACGATTCGTGCGTCCTTGACGCCGCTGCCTAACGGTGACCGCACGGATGAAGTGATCGTCTGCCAACAAATTCTGCAGGCCCTGGAGCTGCGCAGCTTCACTCCGCAGGTAACCGCGTGTCCCGGCTGCGGCCGGACCACAAGCACGTTCTTCCAGGACATGGCCGACCAGATCCAGACCTACCTTCGCGAGCAGATGCCCACATGGAAAGGCCGATACGTGGGAGTGGAAGAGATGAAGGTGGCGGTGATGGGCTGCGTGGTGAACGGTCCAGGCGAATCGAAGCACTCGAATATCGGCATCTCGCTGCCTGGAACATTTGAAGAACCGGTGGCGCCGGTGTACGTGGATGGCAAGCTCTCCACCACGCTGCGCGGTGATCGCATTGTGGCTGAGTTCATCGAGATCCTCGACAAATACGTGGAGCGACGCTACGCTGAACGGGTGGCGGAAACTACTGCTGTGTGAGCAGGCCACTCCCTCTCTATCGCGTCCGCGCCGTCAACACAGCGCCGGATTCCGAGAACGAGATTCATGACGATCGTGTAGCCGCGCAATACGGTTTTCGCGGAGGGCTCGTCCCCGGAGTTACTGTCTACGGATACATGACCACGCCCATTGTGGAGCACTTACCCGAGTGGCTGGAGCATGGATCGATGCGTGTTCGATTTCTCGAGCCGTTCTATGATGGCGAGCAGGTGATCGTTCGGGGCGAGGTCGCCGATGACGGAGCGATTCACGTAGCAGCCGAACGCGAAGATGGTTCGGTTTGTGCAAAAGGAATAGCAAAGATCAGGGCGGCCGATACCACGGAGCCCGGCTGGTATCTGGAAAATACACTACCTCGGGAGCGCCCAGTTCCGGAGCGCGACAACCTCATACCGGGCACGCTACTCGGAACGTTGGTCGAAAAGATCGACACGACGGAGCCGCATCGATTGTTGCTCTTCTCAAACCACATCCTGATGCGCAACTTCAAACTCGGCCCCTGGATCCACGCGGCGAGCGAGGTCACCAACTGGAGCGCCGCCCAGCCTGGCGATGAAATTTCTGCGCGCGGCGTCATTCAGGACAGGTTCGAGCGCAAAGGTCACGAGTTCGTGGTGGTGGACGTAATGTTGATTGCAAATGAGAGCCGGTTGCTTCAGACCGTTCGACACACGGCGATTTACCAACCCGCGCGTAAGGCTTATCATTAATTCTGATGGGGGGACGATGAAACTAACCGTCGGTATCGCTTCCGTAGTTTTTTTGTGCCTGCCGGGGTTCGGCGCCAACCGCTTCGACGTTGGGCACTTGGATAAGATCCGGCGCGTGACGGATCCGCAGATCTCACCGGACGGGAAGTCCATCGTGATCGTGGTTTCGCGCCCCAATTTCGCCGAGGATCGCTACGATGCGGACCTGTTCCTGGTGGATGTTTCGGACGGCCGGCAGCGCACTTTAACTCACGACCGGCGTGCCGTCAGCTCACCGCGCTGGTCGCCATCGGGCGATCGGTTGGCGTTTCTGGCCACGGGCGTCAACGCCAAGCCTCAGATATTCGTGATGCCCATGACTGGCGGCGATGCGGTTCAGATCACTAAATCTGCTATTGGCGTCCAGCAATTCGCGTGGCGGCCGGACGGTAAGATGATCGCGTTCGCGGCCGCCGATGAACCTCCCAAGAAGACCGGCGAAGAAAAGTTCAACGATTCGTTCGAAGTCGGCAACGATGATTTCCTGGTGAAAGAGGCAGCCCTGCCGACGCATTTATGGCTGTTGCCATCGGAAGGAGGCGAGGCTCGCCGTCTCACGTCCGGCGCATGGACGCTGCCCATCAGCCATCCGCCGAGTTCTCCTGCCTCGCCGATTGCGTGGTCGCCCGATGGCCGGTCTATCGCATTCGTGCAGGTGGAGACGCCGCACTCGGGCGACGGCGACCGTAGCACGCTGCAGATTCTCGACGTCGAAAGCGGTGAGATTCATGGGCTCACCGGCCGAACCAAGCACGAGGGTTATCCCATTTTCTCGCCCGATGGCACGCGCATCGCCTACTGGTTTCCGCGCGACGGAGAAACCAAGAACGTGAACGAAGCCTACTGGGTTCCAGCGGCGGGCGGCGAAGGCACCAATGCGACGAAGGGTATCGATCGCAACATCCAGCGCGCCATTTGGACACCGGACGGCAAATCGCTGCTGGTTGGCGCAAACGAAGGGACTACGGTTGGCCTCTGGATTCAACCGTTGGATGGCGGGGCAGCGCGGCGGGTACCGCTCGGCAAAGCTTGTCCCAACTCCACGTTCTGGGTGGATGTAGCGGTGGGTCGGCGCGGCGAAATCGCATTCGCGGGCAGCGAGCCGCAACATCCGGCTGAGCTGTACTACCTGGCCTCAGCCGCTGGACCGGTAAAGCGGCTCACCGAGTTCAACCAGGAAGTGGCGGCGCTCGAACTGGGAAAGACAGAAACCATCGAGTGGGAAGGCCCCGACGGCTTTTCCATGGATGGAGTTGTGACCTATCCGCCGGATTTTGCGCCGGGCCGCAAGTATCCGCTGGTGCTCTATATTCATGGCGGGCCGCGGTCGGCATCGAAGGAAGTTTTTTCCTCGCGCTCGCAGATGCTGGCCGCCAACGGATGGGTGATCTTCGAACCGAACTATCGTGGCAGCGACAATCTGGGCAACGCGTTCCAAGCCGCCATCTGGAACGATTCGGGAGATGGTCCGGGCCGGGATGTCATGTCGGGCGTGGAGTTGCTCAAGAAACGCGGCATCGTGGATGAAAACCGCATGGCGGTTTCAGGCTGGTCCTATGGCGGATACATGACCACCTGGCTGCTGGGTCACTTTCCGGTTTGGAAAGTTGCCATCGCCGGCGCCGCCGTCACCAATTGGTTGGATCAATACAATCTGGGCGACGCGAACGTGCGGAGGGGCGCAGCTTTCGGAGGCTCACCCTACGTGGGCGATCACATGGCGGCTTATCTGGAACAATCTCCCATCACGTACGCGAGCAAGATTAAAGCTCCCACGCTCATCCTGTCCGACACGGGCGATTACCGGGTGCCGATCACGCAATCCTACGAGCTGTATCACGCTCTGAAAGACAATGGAGTACCGGCCAAGTTTTTTGCTTACCCGGTGACCGGACACAGCCCGTCTGATCCGGTGCGCTTACGCGACGTGGATCGCCGTTGGGTGGGCTGGCTGAGAGAATACCTGGGCTCTACGGGCGCGGGGACCGAAGCTACCAGGTAAAGAGAGGCTACAGCGCAACGGGCAGGTGGATTCCCGCCTTGCTGAGTTGCTTGCCGAAGCCGATCTGAATTTCCGGATTCGCCTGCGTGGACTTCGGCAATATCACATTGATCTGATACAGGCCCGCGAAACCCGGCGCGATCCCGGCGTAGGCAACAGCATCCGATTCCGCCGTGACGCCGTCCAGTACAAGCTTGAAATCGGCAAGCTGTTCGAGCGGGGCTGCCTGATCGAACACCTGACCATATGGAACCGGGGGCAGCGTCTGACCGAGACCGGTTGCGTACAGAAGAATGATGTCACCAGGCTTAGCGGGCGCCTGTGGCGTAATTACAGTTCCGTCCGGCAGAATGGCGACGGCATTTACATCGTCGAGTTGGAACAAAGCCGGCGAAGCGGCGGCGAGCGTGATCTGAACAGCCGGCCCGGCCTGACCTTCCAACACGACTTGCACGGTGGACGGCGCAGGTAATAAGTTGGCCGGCACCAGGAAGTTGATTTGGTCCGGTGAAACGTAATAGATGGTGGCCGGCAGGTTTCCGACCAGTACGTGAACGCCCGTTCCGGGCAGAACCGTGGGGAGCACACCTCCATCGATGTCATTCGGGCTAATCGCTTGAGTGACGTAGGAAAGGCGCACGCCGTAGATCGAGGCGATGGTGTTCGGAGCCAGTGGGCCAGGCTGATTGTCGGCTGCGTTTACAATCCCGGCGGCGGTGTAGGAAGGACCGTAATTGACCTGACCGGAGAGCGCCGACGCTAGAGCAAGCGCTGCGGCCAGCAGGACAGCATGACGCATCGCAAAAGGTAGTGGCGGCTTGGCGGGGAAGGTCTCAGGAATAACGGCGGACGGATGGATCAATTTCGAGGCTCCAGCGGTCGATGCCGCCGGCCATGCTCTGGCAGGCGTCGACACCTTGCTCGCGCAGCCAATTGACCACGTTCAGGCTACGAACCCCGTGGTGGCAGAAGACGATGAGCGTTTCCGCGTCGGCGAGGGCGTCAAGACGGGACAATTCGGCCGGGACGGTACGCATGGGAACCAACTCGGCATTCTCGATGCGTGCCTGCGCGAATTCGGAGGGTTCGCGAACGTCGATGAGCGTTAGCTTCTCTCCGGAGTCCAGGCGGCGCTTTACTTCGTGAGGCGGAATTTCGAGTGGGACCGTTTGCGGCACGAAATAATGATAACGCCCGGCGGTCCTTTTAACAAAAACGGCGCGGTCCATGACAGAAAGGACCGCGCCAACCAGAGGAGGAGAAGGTTGGAAATGCCCTACGCTTCTCTGCTTAAACAGACGCATTAGAATGGATCATGGTTGCAGCAGGGCCGATCTGCCGTAGAATAAGAGCCATGCGCGTCACTGGTTTGGTCCTTGTTGCCCTTGTCACGGTTTCGAGCCCCTTGTTGGCACAACTTGCCATATCAACCACATCGCTCCCTTTTGGAGGCGTAGGCCAGGAATACCTTGCACCAATCACAGCCACCGGCGGCTCAGGCGACTACACGTACAGCGTCACTCCATCGCCGCCGGCTCCCGGGCTGTTTTTCAACGGGGACCTCCACCGCATCGAGGGCACGCCGACCACCCCGGGAGCATTTCCCGTCACGGTAAAAGTCACCGATACGCAGACATCGAACACCGTCGGCAAGCAATTTACGATCGATGTCATGCAAATCAGTACGCCTCCGACATTACCGGGTGGGAGCACCTGCAGCTTTTATTCGCAGACGTTCGTGGTCTCCGATGGTCCGCCGCCACCATTTAACTGGTCATTTTCCGACTCGTCCGTGCCCCCTGGTCTTATCCTGAACGCTCAAGCAGGCGTACTCAGCGGTACGCCGACCGCTGGAGGGCCATTCAGTTTCACCATCGAGGCCCTCAGCCAAACCTACAATGTCTTCGCTGTCCAGACTTTTTCGTTCACGGTTTCGTCCCTTTGTCTCTTACAAGCGACATTGCCGAACGGTGATCTGAATTCGCTCTACCGGCAGTCGCTGGTAGTGACTGGCGGAGTCGCTCCGATCACCTGGTCGGTCAAAGGCGGCAATCTCCCCACTGGCGTCACCATCGATTCGAAGTCGGGCCTTCTCAGCGGCACGCCTACCGTGGCGGGACCATTCGATTTCACCATCCAAGTGACGGACAGCACTGGCGCTATCGCCACGCAAAGCTATTCGATAGCCATCAATCCGGCACTGGCTTTTACCACAGCTTCCCCGCTACCGGGGGGCACAGCTGGAGTGACTTATTCCGAGACATTCGCGGCTACGGGAGGAGCAGCGCCCTATGTCTTCACAACTCCGGATGTGCCGCCAGGCTTTCTGCTGAGCCCAGCCGGCGTTCTGAGTGGTTCGCCGAGCGTGGGAACGTTCACTATGACCGTGACTGTAACGGACAGTCTGAACATTGCGGTGAGCATGAACTTCACGGTTACCTTCGTGAGCGCTGGTCCGCTGCTCGTGGTTTCGCCTACTGCCCTTACTTTCTCCGCTGCGTTTGAAGGCGACGCGCCGGCTCCACAATTCATCGACGTCACGCCTATCGGTACGCAACCGATGAATTTCCACGTCACGGTGGACGGCGGCGCTGGCATACCCGCGCCTAGCTGGATCACTGTGACGCCCCTGAATCCAACCGCTCCGGCGAGGCTGGTAGTGACGGTGAACCAAGGCACGCTAGCCACGCAAACTTCGAATGCGCGAGTACAGGTTGTCGATACTTCCGGAAACGCGATCGTGGTTATAGTGACGCTCAACATTGCCAGCGCGGCGCCACAGCTGCAGGTGACACCGAACACGTTGCATTTCGCGGCGCGAGTTGCAACGCCGGGAACCTTGGTGGAGACACTGGGTGTCCGAAACACAGGCGGCGGGGGCCCGATCAGCTTCACCACGTTCGTTCAGAACAACAGTTCCTGGATTACCGGCGTGAAGCCCGCGTCGGGAGAAACTGTCCCCAATTCGACCGTCTTCCTGCAGGTTCAAATCAATACGCAAGGCCTTCAAGTAGGCAGCTATCACGACGTGATCCTGTTCTCCTCAAGCGCGGCCACTGTGTCAGTACCGGTGGCGCTATTCGTATCCGGCGCCGGCGCGATCCTGCAGTTAAGCGCGACTGGCGAACGGTTTCAGGCCCGCTCCGGTGGTGGATTCTCCAATCCGCAGACCGTGCAAGTACTGGATTCGGGCGACCCCGCGTCCAGCCTCACCTGGACAGCCAAGTTCGTGAGTGGCTCGCAATACTTCTCGGCCAGCGCTTCGAGTGGCAGCGCCACGCCATCCAATCCTGGCACGTTGGTGCTCACTCCCACAGCGAGTGCGCTCCAAATGCCGGCGGGAGGCTATTATGGGCTACTCGAAGTCTCGAGCTCAGCACTGAATTCGCCGTTATATGTGGTTCTGGTTTTGGATCTCGCCAATCCAGGAACGCCTGCGCTGCCGGATCCTTCGCCGGCCGGGGTGGTCTTCATAGGGCCCTCGGGTCAAGCTGTTGCCACCGGACAAATAGTGAATATCAATACCAGCAGCGCTTCCCCGGTTGCGTTCCAGGTATCTGTTTCGACGGCCGACGGCACGAATTGGCTGACTGTAAATCCGTCGACTGGTTCCTCGACCGGACAGACTCCCGGCGAGGTAACGTTGACGGTGGATGCGACGCAACTAATCGCTGGGATTTATAGCGGAGAGGCGGATATATCAATGTCCGGCGCGCTGCGGTCCGTAAACATCACGTTTATTGTTGAACCAGCGGGCTCGATCGCAGCGGAGAAAGCGGCCACTGGCAAGGCGGTTGGGGCCGCAGGTAGCTGCACGCCTTCCGCATTGGCGCTGACCGAGATTGGGCTCGTAAATAATTTCGCGGTTCCCGCGGGATGGCCAGCCGCTCTGACCGTTCAACTGAACGATGACTGCGGCAACAACGTATCCAACGCCTCGGTAAGCGCGAGTTTCTCTAACGGTGACGCGCCGCTCATGCTCGGTGGAACCCAGCCAGGCGCTTACTCCGCCACTTGGCAGCCGGGCACGGTGTCAGCACAAATGGCCGTGACCGTCCAAGCCCAATCCACCACACTGAAGCCAGCCATGGTTCAGTTGATTGGAACCATCAATCAAAACCAAAACGCGCCGCCAGTCATATCCGAGAACGGAACGGTGAACACGTTCAATCGTGTCCCGGCCGGAGCGCTGGCGCCAGGAATGATCGTGGAGGTTTACGGCAGCGGCCTTGCAACCGCGAAGGGTAACACTAGCGGGCTCCCGCTACCCACCAGCTTCCAGGGCACCAGTCTGATCGTGGGCCCTTATCAGGCTCCGCTCTACTACGTCAGCGGCGGCCAGGTGAATGTCCAGTTTGACGCCGAATTGACGCCGAACCAGCAATACCCGGTGATCGCTATCTTGAATGGAGCTTTGTCGGTACCTGTAATGACTGACGTCTCCCCGATTCAATTGGGGGTCGCGGCCCAAACAAACGGGCTCGTCATCGCGCAACATGGAGTCGGTTCGGCTTATATCACGGAGAGCAGCCCGGCCAAAC
>PMUN01000459.1:0-40149 GCA_003166875.1 Bryobacterales bacterium
TTGGGTTCGGTCGCCACGGGTGTTCGCAAGAGTGCGAACACGGCACGCATGAGTGCGTGCGCCACAAGCGGGTTGCGTGCAATAATTTGTCCCCGCGTCTTCAAGTGAGTCGGATGTTTGCGTGGTATTGCGTGCGATACAGTAGTTTTCATGCGTTCTTGGCGATGGTTACTCGTTTTCTTTTCTGCTGGCGTGATGCTCAATGGCCAGCAAAAACCAGCCGTGACACCGGCGGCGTTCGGTAAATGGGAAACTCTGGGAACGGGCGACCTTTCGCCCGACGGCAAGTGGCTCGCGTACTCCATTCGCCGCGTAAACACTGACGAAGAGCTACGCATCGCGAGCCTCACCGGCGCGCGCAAAGACATTGTCGCGGCGTTTGGACGGGGCCCCAAGTTTTCCGATGACTCCAGGTTCCTGGCCTACTCCATCGGCGTGTCCGAAGCCGAGCAAGACAAGTTGAAGAAAGCCAAGAAGCCGGTGGAGGACAAGCTGGGGATTCTCAATCTCGCGACCGGCGAGACCGTCACCATCGAGAAAATATCGGCGTTCGTTTTCAGCAAAGGCGGACGATTCTTGGCGATGCGGAAATATCCGCCAGAGCATCCTTCCACCGCGCCGGCGCCCACTCCGCCATCACCACGAGGACGCGTTGAGACTCCCGATGCCGGCGCCGACGCGCCGGGTGCCACTCTGGTGGTTCGCGATCTCGAAACCGGCGCCGACGCCACCTTCGGAAACGTCTCCTCCTACGCGTGGTCGGAAGCAGCACCCTTCCTCGCAATGACAATCAGCGCGGAAGGCAAGACTGGCAATGGCGTTCAGGTATTCAATCCTGCGTCCAGTCAACTGCGCGTGCTCGATTCCGGCGCCGCGATCTACAAGGGCCTGGCTTGGCGGAAGGACAGCGACGACCTGGCGGTTCTGAAATCGAAGTCTGATGAAAAGTTCGAAGACGATACCCATATTCTGCTGGCATGGAAGGCGCTGGAACACAAATACACTTTCGATCCGGCAGCAACGGCTGGGATTCCCGCGGGTCAGCGCATTGTAGCGTTTCGACCACTCTCATGGTCCGACGATGGTTCGGCGATCTTTTTCGGCATAGCGGAATGGGAGGCGAAACCGGAGAAGCCATCTAAGGAAGCTGAAAAAGATAAGAAGTCGGACACCGCCGACGAAGAGCAGGCCGAAGTGGACGTTTGGCATACGCGCGACCCGCATGCGATTCCAGAACAAAAACTGCGCGCCGATCGAGATCGCGAGCGTAATCTGTTGGCAGCGTGGCGTCCGGAGTCCGGCGCCGTTGTAATGCTCGGAGCGGACCTGAAAGAAGGAATCACATTGGTGAAGGGGCAGAAGCACGCCATCGTACTCGATGCTTTGCCCTACGAAAAGCAAGACATGTTCGGCCGTAGGGTGGAAGATCTGTACGTGCTGGACACGTTGACCGGCAAGCGCGTGAAGATTGAGTCCGGCCTCGAATACGAAATGGGCTCGAGTCCGGACGGCCGCTATGTGCTCTACTTCCGCGGCGATCATTATTGGACCTACGACATTCAGACCGGCGCGCGCGCGGATATCAGCAAGGGCGTTCCGACCGCGCTCTGGAATCACGACTACGATCATCCGGTGAAGCAGAAGCCGCCCTACGGTATCGCGGGCTGGAGCAAGGCGGGCCGGTCGGTCCTAATCTATGATGAGTACGATATTTGGGAGGCCTTGCCTGATGGATCGAAGGCCACCAAGCTGACCAACGGCGCACCGGAACAGATCCGGCACCGCTACGTGAAGCTGGATCCGAAAGAAGAATTCGTCGATCTGGACAAGCCCATTTATCTGAACCTATACGGCCAGTGGACCAAGCGGACTGGTTACGCGCGCCTCACCAAAACCGCCGCCGGGCAAACGGTGGATCGATTGTTGTGGATGGACAAGTCCGCCAGCCGCCTCGCCAAGGCCAAGGACGCAGCGGTCTTCGCGTATGTCGTCGAGGACTTCAATGAATCGCCGAATTATTTCACCGCCGCGGGCGACCTGAAGGACCCGCATCAGGCGAGCGATACCAATCCGTTCCAGAAGGAATACGCATGGGGACACTCTGAGCTGATCGATTACAAGAACGAACGTGGAGAGCGATCGCAGGCCGCTTTGTTCTATCCCGCGAATTACGAAGCCGGGAGAAAGTATCCCATGATCGTTTACATCTACGAGATCGTGTCGAATGTCGTTCACCGCTATAACGTCCCTTCCGACCGTGCGCCCTATAGCCCCGCAGTGTTCACCAGCAAAGGCTATTTCGTCTATGAGCCGGACATCACTTATCGCCCGCGCGATCCGGGAGTCTCCGCGGTTCAATCCGTGGTCCCGGCGGTGAAGAAGATTATCGACATGGGGCTGGTGGATGCGAAGCGAATCGGAATCGTGGGGCATTCCTGGGGCGCGTATCAGACTTGCTTCCTGGCCACAAATACAAACATCTTTGCGGCCGCGGTGGCGGGTGCGCCGCTTACTGACTTGGTCAGCATGTATGGATCGGTGTATTGGAACAACGGCATCCCTGAAACCGGTCACTACGAGACGGGACAGGAGCGCATGGAAGTTCCTTTGTGGGACGATCCGCAGGCCTACATCCGCAACTCACCGGTGTTCAGTTTGCCAAAACTGACTGCGCCGCTTCTAGTGGCCTTCGGCGATAAAGATGGCGCGGTGGATTGGCACCAGGGAATCGAAATGTACAACATGGCGCGCCGTTTGAGCAAAGAGATGGTGCTGTTGGTGTACGCCGGCGAGAACCATTCGCTCGCCAAGAAGGCGAACCAGATGGATTATCACAATCGCATTGTGGACTGGTTCGATCATTATCTGGCCGGCGCGCCCGCCAAAGATTGGATGGTGAAAGGGCAAACCTATCTGGAGCGCGAGAAGGAGCTGAAGCGCTTGAAGAAGGGCACCACAACACCTGTAGTGGCTACGAATTGATGCCTAAAGCCCGCAGCTAGTGGGCTGTCGGCGAAAGAACTTTAGCATCGAAATCCCAGGCGTTCGCATGAGTGCGAACGCGGCAAACACGAGTGTTCGCGCCACGCGTAGCGCACGCACGGCAGTAGAAAAGATTCAGCAACGACAGCCTACTAGTACTGCATTCATACAAGATTGGCCAGCGACGATAAGGTATCTAGGCCGGTTCCAGAAGGTTTGGAGCGGCCACGGGAGTAGTGCGTGAACAATCGAAAAACTACCGTCGGCACAAAGATTCTGGCCAGCATGGTGGCCATAATAATGTTCGCGTTGCTTTCCGACGTCGTGGCGTTGCGTGCAGTGCGGAGTCTCGGCTCGGCTCTGGACGTATCTATGACTCAGACGGCGCACAGGCTGGCCTTGGCGGCACAAATTCGAACGCTGGTGTACCAGATGCGTTTCGCCCAGCGCGGCATTTCACTGGGCTTGTTCGAAAAGCGGCCGGCCGATACTGACAAGGCCAAGAAGCTTTTTGCGGACTCGGGCGACGGTATGCAGAAACTGATCACGGAATTCCGCGCGATGGTTTCGACTGACGGCGACAAACAGACGCTCGATGAAATCGGCAAGTACCTTGACCGGTGGAAACAGATTGGTGTTCACATGGTTCAGCTGGCCGATGCGGGAGATACCCAAGGGCTGTCACAAGTCAGAATCGTCGATGCCAGAACTCTGGGTGACGATATCGATGGCTGCGTGAAGCAGTTGCTCCAAAGCGAGCAAGCGTTGATGGATCGAAACAGCGCGGAGGCGCGGCGGACATCTTCCCAGACCTTTTACGCTCAACTTGGTTTAGTGATTCTTATGTCGCTAGCCGGAGTAGTAGTGGTGATCGTCGTAAGGCGCTTATCCGGGCTGCTCAGGCATATTGCTGCAGAGATGAAACAAGGGGCCGAACAAGTGAACAGCGCGGCTGCGCAGGTGGCTTCGGCAGGCCAATCACTTGCGCAGAGTTCTTCGGAGTTGGCTGCATCGGTCCAACAGTCTTCCGAATCCACGGAAGAGATTAGTTCGATGACCCGCAAAAATGCTGACAATTCGCAATCGGCCACGGATGTCATGACCGCCGCTAACACTCAGGTGCGGGAGGGCAATCGGACTATTGAACAGATGGTCAACTCCATGAACGAAGTCAACGCTTCGGGAGCTAAGATCTCGAAAATCATAAAAGCCATCGATGAGATTGCATTCCAGACCAATATCCTGGCGTTGAATGCGGCCGTGGAAGCCGCGCGGGCAGGCGAGGCCGGCATGGGCTTCGCAGTGGTGGCCGACGAAGTTCGCAACCTGTCGCAGCGCTCGGCGCAGGCTGCTCACGATACCGCTGCGCTGATTGAAGAGTCCATTTCAAAAACAAAGGAAGGTACGGCTAGAACGCTGCAGGTGGCCGAGGTCATTCACGCTATTACTGAGGGCGCAGCCAAGGTGAAATCTCTGGTGGAAGAAGTCAACGTGGGTAGCCAGGACCAGGTGCGCGGCCTGGCTCAAATCTCAAAGGCCGTTGGCCAGATTGACGGTGTGGCTCAGAACACCGCCGCCAGCGCCGAAGAAACCGCCTCCGCCAGCGAACAGTTGTCGGCGCAAGCCCACGGTATGCATGAGATTGCAATCCAGCTTGGAACGTTGGTGGGCGTCGACGATTAGCTCGCTCAGTCGTACCGCAGCGTCGTCAACGGGTCGACCCGCGCCGCCCGGCGCGACGGTACATATGCCGCCGCCACGGAAGCCGCTGCAACCAGCAACACGCCCCCGCCGTATGCGAATACATCGAAAGTGTTCACGAACACCAGGTGCGATGCGAACCAGTGCGACACACCCAGGGCCAATGCGATTCCTAATCCGATGCCCACCGCGGCCAGCCGCATCGATTGCCTCATCACCAAGCCGGTCACGGCACGCGTGCTGGCTCCGAGCGCCATCCTAATCCCGATCTCCTTGGTCCGTTGCGTCACCAGGTAAGATAGTACGCCATAGATTCCCGATACCGTGAGCAGCAGCGCCAATCCACCCAACATGGAACCCACCCAGGACGCGGCGCGAAACGGGTAGACACTCAGTGCGAAGGATTGCTCCATGGTGTGACTCTCCTCGATATCCTCGCTGCCAAGTGTGGCCAGTTCCGTTTCCAACTTGCGGCGCGCGATATCTACATTTCCGTTCACACGTAACAACAAAGCGTGTTTCGACGTCGCAGCCGGAAAATAAATCAGCGGTGGATCGGGACCATAGGGAATCGAACAACTAATGATGTTGCGCGCCACGCCGATAACTCGCGCGGCTGGATATTGAGGCGACGGTTTTCCATCTTGCCGGGTAAAGATCTCGTGACCCAGCGCGTCGCCTTTTGGCCACAATTTGCGCGCCGTCAATTCGCTGACGATGGCTACCGGAGCTCCCGAACGCGCCTCGTCCGCCGTGAAATTACGGCCTTCCAGAATGGGGATCTCAAGCAAGGAAAAGAACTCGGGCGAGACGTGGTTGTACCAGGCGTCAAAAACCTTCGTTCCTTCTCCTGCGGAAATCGAGAGCGGCGGCAGGATTCCATCCAGCGGGATCGAGGAGGCCGTGGCAACAGCTTGAACCATGGGCTCGGACCTGATCCGCGCCATAACTAGTGGCCGCGATTTCTCCGCGACGAACATTGCGATCACACCATGCGTTCTGAAACCCACGTCGAAACTCCGCATCGAGCCCTCACCTCGAATCAGGACTCCGGAAGTAATCAGCAGTAGAGCGCACACCGTGATCTGAACAACGACGAGTGTATTTCTTAGCCGCATCGGCCGGATGTCGCTAGTGAACTCACCTCGGGCCGCAAGCATCACGTCAGCGCGCGTGGATTGCACGGCAGGCGCCAGTCCAAACACCAACGCCGATACCAGCGCAGCGAACAACATGAAACCGAATACCCGAATGTCCGGTGGAAGCGATATGCGAGGAGCTATTTCCACCAGGTTGGGCGGGAGCGTGGCAAACATGATCCTCAGGCTCACCTCAATCGCCACTCGCGACACTAGGAATCCAGCCAGACCCGCCGGAACCGCCAGCAATAGACTCTCGGTTAGAAGTTGGCGGACCAGCCGCTTGCGGTCTGCGCCGAGCGAGAGGCGGATGCCAATTTCACGCTGCCGCGCCATGGCGCGCGCCAGCATCATGTTGGCCACGTTCGCGCACGCCAACAAGAGAACCAAGCCAACAGCCGCTGCCAGTGGGCTGAACACCGCGAGCACCTTCGCCGAAAGACGAACGACGGTGGCCTTCGATCGAAGAAACGCTCGCGCTGCTCTTTCGGACTCAGGGCGATCCGCCGTTACTTGCCTCGTCCAGCCGGCGAGATCGGCTTCTGCCTGGCTGACGCTGATCCGCCGTTTAAGCCTGCCAACGATCAAGGGCAGAGCAGAGTTCTCCGAACCGAAAATATTGAGTCCGTTCTCTAGCAGCGGGGTCATTGTGATGGGCGCCCAATACTCGATTGGCGCGGCATCCAATCCTCCAAATCCCGGCTGTGTTACGCCCACCACCACCAGCGGATACCCGTGCAACGCCAGCTTTCTTCCGAGGATGTTCGGATCGCCACCGAACTTGCTCTGCCACGCGGCGTAACTGAGCACCATCACTGGTTCCCGGCCAGGCGCCGACGTATCCTCCGGCAGCAATGTGCGTCCCAGGGTGGCGCCGCCGCCCAACATCTGAAAATAGTTTCCGGTAACTAAGGCGCCCGTCAGTGGACGGCCTTCCGCGCGGGCAAAGAAATAGTGGAATGCGGCAACTTCGGAGAAGGCCGGATTGTTCTTCCGGAAGTTCTCGAATTCATGCCAGGAGAAGGCCTGCTCACGGTGCAGGCGATCCGCCCAGGTGAACGCGTACAAGCTATACGGATCGCGGACGGGGAATGGGCGAAGGACAATGTAATTGAACAAGGTAAACACCGCCGTGTTCAGGCCCAGACCGAGCGCGATGGTTCCAATGACCGTAACCACAAACAGCGGACTGCGGCGGAATCCCCGTAGCGCATAGCCGATGTCGCGAATCGTGGACTCAATCAACTGCGTGCCGCGGACGTTCCGGCATTCTTCTTTCACCGGATCGAGGGCGCCGAATCGAACGCGCGCTAATCGCGCCGCCTCGGCAGCGCTTGCACCTTTTGCCGCGTTCTTGCGAGTCGCCATCTCCAAATGGAACCGCAGTTCCTCGTCCAGCTCTTCTTCCACGCGCCGTCGTAGAAAGAATCCGCGTATTCGCAGCAGCAGGTCGTGCCGATTCATATCACGCCATCTTGAGCACCCGGCCGATGGCCGCGCTTAGCCGCTCCCAATCCTCTGTCTCGAGTTCCAGTTGCTTGCGGCCGGACCGAGTGAGGCGATAGAAACGGGCGCGCCGTCCCAGCTCGGAAACACCCCATTCGGCCTTGATCCAGCCCTGGTGCTCCAGCCGATGCAGCGCCGGGTATAACGAACCTTGATTCACTTGTAGAACATCCTGGGAGATCTGCTCAATCCGCTCAGAAATCGCCCAGCCGTGAAGGTCAACAAACGATTGAAGTGTCCGCAGAATCAGCAGGTCGAGCGTGCCCTGCAAAAGATCGAGTCTGGATTCGTGGCCCATTGTTGTCGCGTATCTACACCAAGAATAATCACCTTGTTGTAGAATGTCAACAGCAACAAAGGCACCGACTCCCTGATGGTCGCGGTTCGGTAGCACTTGTTTCCGAACCACGAGCGTAAGCGGCCGGGCGCTACTTGATAGCCACAGTCACGCCCGCCTGGCTGGTCGCGGCCCCAACTGTAATCGTGACCGGAACCGACGCCCCACTCGGAACATTCGCCGGAATGCGCGCATTCACTTGCAGCATCCCAGCTACCTCTCCGGGCGCACCGCCGGCGTAAGTCACTTCCGCAATCTCGCCGTTAATTTCAACAGTGACCGGCAAAGCGGGCTTGGGCAGCGGCAAAGAGTTGGCATTGATCACTCCATCCACGCCCAGCGGATCAGTTTCTCCTTCGCCCGTAGCATAAATGCTGACGACGGATCCGGCCGCTGCGCCGTTCCGGACGGAATTCGGTGAGCCGTCCTGATTAAGGATGGCTCCCTGGCCGGAAGCGTTCGCTACAAAAATTCCGGGCGAGGAATCAATCACGCGTACCGTTTGGGTGAGCGACGCAATCCCCTGAAATTCTACTTTCAGTGCAGTGCTGACTCTCCTGGCCACCTCGTACGGAACAATGACCGACACCTGGGTAGCAGAGCTATAGATTACCGGCGCCGCAGTGTTATCAAAGAACACCTGCGTGCCGCCCAGAATCGTATCCACCGTGCCCGCCGGAGTGAGCTGCAGATTGGCCGGAGTGGTTGGACCTATGGACGTACCGAAAATAGTGACAAACTCGCCAGGCGCCACCGGGCCGGGAGCAAAGCTAGCGGCATTCGTAATCGATCCGATCTCGGGCGACGCCTTGGTCACTGTGAGCGTTACCGACACGGCGAGCGGCGCGACGGTGGGATCGGAAGCAGAGATGTTGAGCGATCCGTGATAGGACGCGGGCGCCAGTCCCGCGGGATTCACCGACACGCTGATATCTACCGGCGTGGTTACTGTCGGACCATTCACTGTGAGCCATGGGCCCCCGGATTGCGTGCTGGCGCCGACCGTCAGGTTGAGCTGAGTTCCCGTGCTGGTCAGCGATAAGGTCTGGCTGGCCGGCAGCGGACCGCCCTCGGAGGCAGTGAATGATAAAGGTGCAGGCGTCGCGACGATCACCGCCGGCGGCGCCACAACCAACGTGACCGTGACGTTCACTGGCGTGCCGCCGCCCACAGGCGTGATCGCGATGGTGCCCACATACGTTGCCACCGGCAGCCCGCCCCCGTTGACGGTCACCGTCAAGATGCCCGGCGGCGTGGCGCCCTGCGCAGGGCTCACCGATAGCCACGAGGACCCGCCGTTCTCGGTAGTAGCAACGGCAGTGAAGCTCGTCGGAAAGGTGCTGGTCACCACGATGGCTCGCTGCGTAGGTGTGCTATTGATCGATCCTATTTGACTCACCGAGAAGGAACTCGGATTCACCGTCAGAGTTGGAACCAATAGCACGGTCAAATTCACCTGCACTACAACAGGACTGTTCGACGCTTGCGAGCTGATCGTGATGGAGCCTGTGTATGGACCCGGCGAGAGGCCGGCGAAATTCACCAATCCTACTGTGATGCTTCCCGGCGTGCTTCCTGTGCCCGAGCTCTGAAGCGCCAGCCAGTTGCCGCCCGAATTCGTTGCGGCCGTGGCCGTGTAATTGAACACGGCGCTGGTCGTGGAGCCTATCATAATGGTCTGGGCGCCAGGAATATTGGATGCACCTCCTTGCACAGTGAACGATATCGAGGTCGGACTGACGGTCATCTGCGGAGTTCCCGCCGATCCGCTGATGGTGATGGAAAAGCTGGCTGATGCGGCGTTTCCGCAAGCGTCCGTGGCAGTAAGTGTGAAATTGAATGTACCGTTTGAAACCGGTGTTCCCGTGATGGACCGCGACAAGTCGACATTGGTCTGAATGCTAAGGCCATTGGGCAGCGATCCACCGGACAAGCGGAACGCGGGCGAAGGTTCAAATATGGTGACGCAGCCGCCGGAGCTGGTTAGCAACTGCTGATAGGCTTGTCCCACTACGCCGGAGGGGAAGGATGCGTTTGTGATCGTAAGTCCGGACGTGGAGGCAGGGCTGATGACGATCGAAAAGTTCTGGGATTGCACTGCGCCTGCGTTGTCAGTGACGGTGAGCGAGAATCCGTTGTACGTTCCGGGGCTCGTGGGCGTACCGGTAATCAGGCCTTGGGATGCGTTAAGCGTAAGCCCCGGCGGAAGCGATCCCGACAACGACCAGACGTACGGCGGCTTGCCGCCGGTGGCGGAAACTGTCACTGAATAGGATGAGCCGACATTGCCTGGCGCGAGAACTGGTGGAGTGTTGATCGCAAGCGATCCGGCTGTTCCGGCATTCTGATTGACGGTATAGGTTTGCCCCGCGATAGTCAGCGTGCCGCTGCGCAACGCACCAGTATTGGTGGCAACTGCAAAACCGACCACGCCGCTCCCGCTTCCGCTCGTGCCGGAAGTCACGGTAATAAAGCCGGCATTGCTCGCGGCGGTCCAGCCGCAACCTGAAGTAGTGATCACGTTCACGGTACCTGAACCGCCGCTTGATCCAAACGTTTGACTATTTGACGACAGTGAGAAACTGCATGTCACTCCCGGCGTGATCGTCAAGGTGAAGGGAGTCGTATCTTGATACTCGCCAACCACCGCCGTGAGCTGGTACATACCAGGAGCTCCGCTGATCACAAGATCGCAGGTGCCGGTGCCATTGCTGTTGGTCAGCACCACGCCGCCTGGTCCATTGCACGCCGCCGGCGAGGCACTGGTCTGGTCCAGATTGTTCGCGATTCGGACACTGACATTCGGGACCGGATAACCAGTCTGGGGCCCGGATTCCGAAATCACGCGAACCACTACTCCGCCCGCGATGGTGCCGCCGGAGGGGCCGCTCACATTGAGGTTGTTTTGAGGCGGCGACACGAGCTGAACTAGCGGTGGCGCACCGCCGTTCGGGGGCTGCGATGCCGAAGTGGTGACCACGAAATTCACGGCTCCGGAGACGGAAGTAGCAGTCACTGTCGAAGCAAAGAACGACTCGCCTCCCGGAACATCGGTAGCGAGAAACGTGACACTCGCTTGACCATTGGCATCCGTGGTGTTCACCGGACGATCCAGGGTCCCAGCGCCCGCGGTGATTTTCCAGCTCACAGCCACCCCCGCCGCCGGTTGCCCCGAGGCATTCTTAGCCTCCACTACCAGCGGAAGATTGGATAGATTCTGCGACTGGACCACTTGGCCGTTCCCAGAAACCAGGGTCAGGCTTTGAGCTTGTAGATAGCCCATGCATCCAATTGCGAATAAGAGCGCGATTCGAAGATAGGTGAGCACGATACTTCTCCGGGAGACTGACTCGTTCCTTAGATTCTATAAACCAAACAACCCAGGAACTGTTTTGGGCGGGCGCGGGACACCTTAAGTTTACCACTCATTCCGAACACCCATTGCGAACGGCGACCATACGGCTACCGTAAGGGAGTAAAGGTGGAAGACGCCTTGTGGCGCACGCACCCCTGCGTGCCGCGTTCACACTCGTGTNNCGCACGAGTGCGTGCGCCACAAACGGTTTGCGTAGCATCAAGAATTTGAACCGGCGACTTCAACGGGAGCGCTACCACGCTCCGTTCCCGCCGCGGCTCAGACGACGCGCTTACCTTCGATGTAAACCGACCGCGGATGCCGGACGCCGAAGAAGTAGCCGATTTCCCGATAGTCCCGGCAATCGTGGATCACGAAGTCGGCGCGCTTGCCAGGTTCGAGTGACCCGATTTCGTCTCCGCGGCGAAGGCTGTACGCGGCGTTGATGGTTGCGGCAGTGACGGCCTCGGCCGGCGTCAACTTCATCTGTGTCGATGCGAGAGAAAGGATCATAGGCATAGAGGGGGTTGGCGACGACCCAGGATTGAAATCGGTGGCCAGCACCACGGCCAGGCCGGCATTGATCATGGCGCGCGCATCCGGATAGCGGCTGGAGCCAAGCGCGTAAACTGAACCGGGCAGCAGCACAGGCTGCACTCCGGCTGTCTTGAGCGCGGCAATTCCGAGCGCGTCGGTATGCTCCAGATGATCGGCTGTTGCGGCGCCCAGCTCGGCCGCCAGTACAGCCGCACCGGACTTCGAAAGCTGATCTGCGTGAAGCCGCAATCCCAGGCCCAGCGATCGCGCCGCGGTCAGAATCCGCCGGCTCTCTTCGATGCCGAAGATTCCAGGCTCGCAGAAAATGTCGCAGTATTCGGCGAGATGCTGCGCGGCGACCTCGGGCAGCATCTCCTCCACCACCAGGTCAACGTATTTAGCAGGATTCTTTCGGAATTCATCCGGAATCTCGTGCGCGCCCAGAAACGTCGGCACCGTGCGGAGCGGTTGAATGGCGCCGATGACGCGTAGGAGCTTGTATTCGTCCTCAGGCCTGAGGCCGTAGCCGGATTTGGCTTCAATGGTGGTCGTCCCGTTTTCAAGAAACCAGCTTATGTATTTCTGAGCCGCGCTCAGCAGATCGTTTTCGCTCGCGGCGCGCGTTTGGCGAACCGTGGAGCGAATTCCTCCGCCCGCCGCTGCGATCTCAGCATACGTGGCTCCCGAAGCGCGCAGCTCGAATTCGTTGGCGCGATTGCCCGCAAAAACCGGGTGCGTGTGTGCATCCACGAATCCGGGCATCACCACGCGGTTCCCGGCATCCACCACCACGCAGTCGTTCCCAATGCCGCTTTCGATTTCAGAACGCGTGCCTACGCTTTCGATACGGCCGTCTGAGATCAGCATCGCGCCGTTGGCAATGATAGCGAGGTCGCGCATTTCGGCGCCGGTGCGCGGCCGCGCAGGACCTGCCAGGGTCACCAGTTCGGAGCAACCGACGACGGCCAGCTTGCTCACCGCGCCGGATCCATCGGCATCCGGATGCCCTTCTCGCGCGCCACTTCGATCGCTCGCGGATATCCAGCGTCCGCGTGACGAATTACGCCCAGCCCCGGATCAGTGGTGAGCACGCGCTCCAGGCGGCGGCCCATCGCCTCAGTCCCATCCGCCACAACCACCATGCCGGCGTGTTGTGAATATCCGATACCCACGCCGCCGCCATTATGAATGGAAACCCACGACGCGCCGGCCGACGTGTTCAACAGCGCGTTCAGCAGCGGCCAATCGGCCACGGCGTCGGAGGTATCGAGCATCGCTTCCGTCTCCCGGTAGGGCGATGCCACAGAGCCGGTGTCCAGATGATCGCGCCCGATCACGATGGGCGCTTCAATCTTTCCGCGGCGGACATAATCGTTGATCGCCAAACCAAACTCCGCGCGCTCGCCGTAGCCGAGCCAGCAAATGCGCGCCGGCAGCCCCTGGAAGTGAATGCGATCTTTGGCGAGGCGCATCCAGCGCTCCAGCACTTCGTTCTTGGGAAACATTTCAAGCGCCAGGCGATCGGTGGTGTGTATGTCCTCGGGCGAGCCCGAGAGCGCGGCCCAGCGGAACGGTCCACGCCCTTCGCAAAATAATGGGCGGATGTATTCGGGCACAAAGCCAGGGATTTCAAACGCGTTCTCCACTCCGGCTTTCTTGGCCTGCGCCCGAATGTTATTTCCATAATCGAAGGTCACGGCGCCCATGCGCTTCAGCGCCAGCATGGCCGTCACGTGCTGGCCCATTGCGGCCACGGATCGGCGGCTGTATTCATCCGGGTTCGAACATCGCAGCGCCAGCGCTTCCTTTAGATCCATGCCATTCGGAACGTAGCCGTTCAAAGCATCGTGAGCGCTGGTCTGATCCGTTAGAATATCGGGCACGATGCCGCGGCGCACCAGTTCCGGCAGCACGTCCGCGCAATTGCCCACCAGACCCACCGAAAGCGCTTCGCCACGCTTGCGCGCGTCACTGACCGTGGAGAGCGCTTCGTCGAGGCTCCACGCGATTCGATCACAATAGCCGGTCTTGAGCCGCTTCTCGATGCGCGCGGGGTCCACATCCACGCCCAGGAAACAGGCACCGTTGAGAGTGGCTGCGAGTGGCTGCGCGCCGCCCATGCCACCCATGCCGCCCGAAACCACCAGCTTGCCGTGTAAAGAACCGCCGAAGCTCTTGTTCGCAGCGGCCGCGAAAGTTTCAAACGTCCCCTGCACGATTCCCTGGCTGCCGATGTAGATCCACGAGCCCGCGGTCATCTGGCCGTACATGATGAGGCCCAGGCGCTCCAGGCGATTGAACTCCTCGTAATTCGACCAATGCCCCACCAGGTTCGAATTCGCGATCAGCACGCGCGGCGCTTCCGAATGCGTGCGGAAGATGCCCACCGGCTTTCCGGATTGCACCAGCAATGTTTCGTCGTTTTCGAGTTGCTGCAACGATCGGACGATGGCGTGGAACGAAGGCCAATCGCGGGCGGCGCGGCCCGTTCCTCCGTAGACGATCAGCTCATCGGGTTTCTCGGCAACCTCGGGATCCAGGTTGTTCATCAGCATCCGGAGCGCAGCTTCCTGATGCCAACCTTTACAGGAAATTTCGCGCCCACGCGGCGCGCGAACGACAGGGGGCATTCTTAGATCGTACGAAATCCGCGCCCCTTCGCGCGAATGACCGTGGGAGGAAACTCATCGTCGCAGTTCCCTGTCCAATTCAAGATCCTTCCCAGGTAACTCCAGGAGTATCCTATTCTCCAAGAACGCGAGGCGACTCTTCAGGGCTTCTGCATTCTGCAACGTTGGCGCTGCGTTTACCGGAATTAATTCGTCAGTAGGTCGGCCATTCTCGGCCGCCTCAATCCACGCTTCCATCTCCCCAATGTAGCCATCCAATGCTGAGCGAGGGGACCTGGCGTACATGGAACTGAGGTGCGCAGGTGGCAGGTCACCAACGACAATCCAGACATACCTGTCGACCTGAGGTCATGGTGGGTCAAGTTGTAGGAGAAATAGCCCCAACACTCCAGGTATACACTTCCCAACCCAGACTCGACCCATCGGGGAGTCTTTCGCGCCTGATATCCAGGCATAATGAAGAAAGGAGGTCGTTCCGTGACCATCACATTGCCGCTGCAACCGCAGGAGGAAGCCAGACTCGTCGCTGCAGCTCTGGCAAAGGGCGTCTCTCCGGATGCTTTGGTGCGTGAGGCGCTTGAGAAGATTTTAGCCGAGGTTCCCGACGTATCGCCCGGCCAGGAACCAACCCGCTCATTGCGAGGGATTCTTGCAAAGTATGGCCCCGCTCCCTCGGCTGCGGAAATCGACGAGAATCGAGCCGAGATGCTCGCGAATTTTCCGCGTTCTGATTATTAATGATTGCCGCGATAGCCGATACGCACGCGGCGGTCTGGTATCTCTTCTCTGATCCACGCCTGGGGAGTGCGGCTTCCGCCTTCATTGATGCCACGGTTGCTGCCGGTAACCTATTGCGGATCCGAAGGCAGTGCTGAAACACGTTCCTCTCGATGAAGATGTCGCCATGAAAATGACGGAGGTTCCTCGCCAAGATGTCCCCGATCTTCCCGACCGTGTCATTGCTGCGACAGCTCTATTGCGCGGCGTGCCGGTCTTGAGTCGTGATGGTCGAATACGATCGTCTTCCGTCAGGACCATTTGGTAGCGTTCCCACTCATCAGATTCTTAGTATGGCCTACGAAATCGCCATTTGCCTCGATCGCGACCCTGCCGTCCGCCGTTTCCTCCAGCGCCGCCAGTCCGCATTGTCGGCTTGAATCAGTGGGACAAGCTGATAACCTGCGCGCCGATTGGCAACCCGATTGGCAATCGGCGCATCTCTCACCGGTGATACAGTTTGAGCTGTGATACGGGGATGCACTCCAGCGCTTGGATTGACGCTCCTCCTTCTATCAACTTCCGTTTTCGCTTCGAACCAATCCGCTCCGACCGTCTGGTTCGAGCCGAATAGCGGCCCCGACAGTGCACAGTTCCCGTATCGAGCGCGATTAAACAAATACAGTGTGCTGGTGACGGGATCGGAAATCTCTGTGCGCTTCCCCGCTGGATTGAACCGAAGTGCAGCCGCAACAATCGGTATGACGTTCTTGAACGCCCGTCACCGGCTCGTATTGCCGGGTGATCGGCTTCCCGGACGTGTCAACGACTTGGCAGCCACTGACCCTCGATTGTGGCGCAGAGACATCCCGGCCTTTTCGTCGCTCCGCGTACCAGCGTTGTACCGCGGTATCGACGTGCTCTATCGCTCGGTGCCAGCCGGTATCGAATATGATTTCGTGGTCGCGCCCCGCGCCGATCCGCGACGCATTCGAATACAATTCCGCGGCGCTGATAAAGTCCTCATTCAGGAAAACGGCGCACTCACCGTGTCAGCACCGGGCGGCGAGGTGCACCAGAGCCAGCCTCTGGCATATCAGGAGTGGGCAGGCGCCCGACACGCCGTCGAAGCCGCCTATGTTTGGCGCAATGGTGCCATCGAAATCCAGACGGGCCCCTACAACCGGACTAAGTCGCTTGTCATCGATCCCGTTGTGGTCGTTTATACCGGGGTGTTCGGTGGCCACATACAAGACGAAGGCGACGCAATTGCGACCGATGGAAACGGCGGAGTCTATATCGCCGGCTACACAAATTCCTACGATTTTCCCATTACGCCGGGCGCGGCCATGCCCTCACCGGCTACTATTGGGTCAGCATTCGTAACAAAGCTCAGCGCCGACGGCGCGAAAATTGTTTATTCCACTTACCTCAATGGCAGGGCAAATGGAATCGCTGTGGACCACTCAGGCAGCGCGTACGTAATCGCCTCAACCTATATTGGCCAACATACAGGATTGCCGGATGGCATTCAGATCACCAAGTTGGGTCCGAGTGGCGATGCCATCCTTTACCAGACCTCTCTGCCCGGTCCTGGCTCTGGGCGCGGCATCGCCGTGGATGCTCAAGGTAACGCCTACATAACCGGCTCGACGGCCGCAGCCAATTTCCCAGTAACTGCCGGCGCCTTCCAAACCCAGTTGCTTGGCACCGATGCGTATATTACAAAGCTGGACCCCGCCGGCAAAATCGTTTACGCCACTCTCCTTGGTGGCAGCGGAGACGAAGAAGGCCGATCGATCGCCGTGGATAGCGCCGGCAATGCATACGTCACAGGCGTAGTTCACAACAGCACCGATTTTCCCGTTCTGAATGCCGCGCAACCAACACCGGGCGGCGCGTTCGTCTATCGCAGCGACGACGGCGGCGCCTCTTGGAAGACGGCTGGAAAAGGCATCACATCCGCCGTGACCTCCCTGGCAGTGGACCCCTCCAACGGATCGGTCGCGTATGCCATGCTCTACTCCGCAGGCGTACTCAAAACCATCGACGCAGGCGCAAGCTGGATGTCCGCCAGCAACGGACTTGGCACTCAGGCTATCTCTTCCATCTCCATCGCCCCAAAGAATTCGTCAACGCTCTTCGCCGCCGACGGCGCCACGCTGTACAAAAGCGTGGATGGCGGCAACAGTTGGACGGACGTTGGAACTGGAACCCCACTTACCAACAACCCGCAGGGAGGGCCGACTCTGGTTCTGGTGGACCCGGCAAATCCGGACATCGTCTACGCCACGCGTACTTGGCTCGCAAAAAGCATGGACGGGGGAAATACTTGGAAAATCCTGGAGTCCTTCAACTTATATCCCGTGGACAGCAATATCAGTCAGCTATGGATTGATCCCGCGTCTGCGGCGATGTATCTGTCGGGTAGCGGAGTGGGCATCGAGAAGAGTACCGATGGGGGATCCACGTGGAAGTCGATTCTTGGTGCGAATAACTTTGCACTGACGCCTTCCGGGACCCTCTATGCAGGTGGGCAAAGGAGCGACGATGGCGGCGCGTCGTGGCAGGCCCTCAATATCCAGTGGCCCTCTTCTCCCTTGGGGCAAGGACTGGCGCCGAATCCATGGAACAGCAGCGTGATCTACTCCTACAACGGAATCGGACCTTGGATGGGAATCAGCTTCATTCCTGGTGAACTGTACAAGTACTCGTCCACCTCGAACGCATGGCAGTTGATCAGCCAGACGCTCCCTGGGGAAGCCGCTCCCATCGCAATCAACCCGTTGCTCATCACGGCGTTCGCTGCGGCGCCATCCACCCCGAACCGCCTCTACTACGCCGCTTCGCCCGGCTGGGACGCCTTCGTCGCCAAAATCAACCCCACCGGCACTCAGCTCCTGTATTCAACCTACCTCGGCGGAATCTCGAACGATTACGGCAACTCGATCGCTATCGACGCAGCCGGCAACGCCTACGTGGCCGGGGCAACGGCATCAATCAACTTTCCTGTGACAGCCGGCAGCTTCCAGCGAACTTTTGCGGGCGGCTCCATTCCATTTATCGATCCGAGAGTCGCCACCGACATCGGCATCATAGACTACCCACGCGGCACCGACGCTTTCGTGGCGAAGTTAGATCCCACTGGCTCGCACATACTCTACGCCTCGTACCTCGGCAGCCCCTACAATGACTGGGCGTTGGGGCTCGCAATCGACCCCAGCGGAAACACCCTGGTAAGCGGCTACACTTTGGAGTGCACCAGCTTCCCCACCGTCGCCGACGGATTCCCGCCCCAACAAACTTCCTCCACTTCGTACGCCTTCCTCTCCCAAGTGTCCCCCGATGGTTCAGCACTGACCTATTCGACGTGCTTCGGAGGCACCGGCGGTGCAGTCGCATCCGGCATCGCTCTCGATCCTAAAGGCAACGCGTTTTTGACCGGTCTCGGGAACATGAATATGGTCTTTACTCCCAATGCCGGAACTGTTGGATCGGCGCTGTTCATGGAACTGCAGTTCCCGGCTGCTCCACCTCCAACGATCCGTAGCGGAGGGGTCGTCGACGCGTTTACTTATTATGCCGGCGGCGCATCTCCAGGCTCACTGATCTCTATTTTCGGCACCGGTTTCGCCAGCGTAGCAACCAGCGCACCGTCACTTCCCATCTCCATCAATCTGGGTGGTGTGTCCGTTAAGATCGATGGAATCGCAGCCCCCATCTTCTACGCCGATTCGGCACAGATCAACGTGCAAGTGCCATGGGAAGTCAAATCGGGGACGAAAGACGTAGTCGTCTCGACCGCGATTGGGTCAAGTGATCCAGCCCCGCTCTTCGTGCAAGCCGCCACGCCGGTAATCGCTGTCGATCCAAACGGTCATGCCATCGCAATCAACCAGGACCAAACTTTGAATTCCACAAACAGTCCCGCACCCGTGAACAGCATCCTTACGTTGTATCTCACGGGCCAAGGCCCCGTGTCGAATACTCCCGCAACCGGTGCCCCAGCACCGTCTAAACCTCTCGCGCAAGCTACTTCCTTAGCGTCTGTGTCCATGGGAACAAATCCGCAGCAGCTGATCCATTCCGCCGATCTCCTATTCCTGGGGTTGACGCCTGGCCTGGTGGGACTCGCGCAGGCGAACGTTCGCATCCCCAACCTTCCCGCCGGTGATTACGAGCTCACGTTGACCATAGGCAACGCGGGAAGCAACATCGTCACCGTCTCAGTGGGACCGCACCAGTGACAAATCTCCGCCACCTCTATTCCCTTCCCCACCTTTCGGATACAAATTTGCTAGTAAGCCAACCCCACAGTGCGCATTATTCTGATCTCGAGAAGACGTCATGCAAAACCGCACCACCGTCTCGACTTCCCGACCCATCTTCCTCGAATCCCTCGACTTCCCAACGATTTTTCTGACGCATCGTGACTTTTCGAGCGTCCGGATGCCCGTCCACCCCTCGCAAGCCTCTCAGAAAATAGCAGCTTAGAAACGATGCTCTCCCAAACACAAGAATCGCTCGATGCGTCAGGACTCACCACCCCAAAAAACCAGTGGCTTCGTTTTTGAAAACCAATCGCACGCCGAAGTCATCGTTTTGTCATCCACCACTCATGCACTCCCACTCCGAAACAGTTCATCATATTAGGTAGCATCCATGAACCTGGTCCACCACATGCAAACGGCCATCTCCACCGAACTCGACGCGTACGCCGGGCCGACGGTACTCGCGCGCATCAGTAAAGACGAACTTGCCACGCTGTGAAAATTCTAGTTATAAACGGTGGCTCCAGCAGCTTCAAATGCTGGTTCGGCGATTTTCCGAGCGATCGGCCATTGTGGAGCGCGCACTTGGGCGCCATCGAGGCGGAACTCGAGCCTGCGCTCAAATCGCTTCTCGCAGAACATCCGAAAATCGATGCGGTCGGCCATCGCATCGTGCACGGCGGGCCGCGTTATCGCGAAAGTACGCCGCTGACTCCGGAAGTTCGCGCAGCCATCGCCCAACAAGTTGAATTCGCGCCCGTACATAACCGGTTCGAGCTCGAGGCCGTGCGCACGGTGGACCGCGTCATCGGAGGGGACGTTCTGCAAATCGCCGTATTCGACACCGGCTTTCATTCCACGCTGGAACCCGCCGCTTTCGTCTATCCAGGCCCGTACTCGTGGCTGGAAGACGGCGTGCGGCGCTATGGATTTCACGGAATCAATCATCAATATTGCGCGGGCCGAGCCGCCGCGATGCTTCAACGAGATCCGGCCTCGCTCAAGCTGATCATTTGCCATCTCGGCAACGGCGCTTCGCTGTGCGCCGTGCGCGGAGGAAAAAGCGTGGATACAACCATGGGCTTCACGCCGCTCGAAGGCCTCATGATGGGCACGCGCTCCGGATCCCTCGACCCGGGAATTCTCGTGTATCTCATCCGGCACCGCGGCTACACCGCCGAGCAGCTCGATCGCATTTTGAACAAAGAATCCGGTCTGTTAGGCGTGTCTGGAATCTCGGGCGACATGCGGAACATTACGGAAGCGATGGTCGCCGGAAATCCCAGAGCGAAACTGGCGTTCGACGTTTACACGCATCGTCTGCTGCGTGAAATCGGCGGGATGCTCGCGGTCCTCGGCGGCGTGGATGCGATCGTTTTCACTGCCGGCGTGGGAGAAAACTCCGTGCCGCTCCGGCAAATGGTCTGCGACCGCTTGGCTTTTCTCGGCCTGAAAATAGACGCAACCCAAAACGCCCAGCCTAAGTTGGACCAAGATATCGCGACGCCAGATTCCAAAGTACGAGTCCTGATAATCCGCGCCAACGAAGAATGGCAAATCGCAAAAGAATGCCACAGGTTGGTTTCGGGTGCCTAGTCCCCAGCCCCTAGCCCCTAGCCCCGTTTCCGGCGTAGGGCAATCGCAAACAGAATCGGGCGCCGGGGCCGTCTGCATCCAACCACAAATCTCCGCCGTGATCGAGCAGCGTTTGCCGCGACAGCGCAAGTCCAAGTCCGAGACCATTCTTTTTGCCCGCAGTCACGAAAGGCTGGAACAGCCGGCCGCGCAACGCGGGATTGATGCCTGGCCCGCTGTCTTCCACGCGCACCAGAATATTTTCGCCGTTCGCTTCCGATCCAATCGAGATGCGGCCGCCGGATCGCATGGCTTCGATGGCGTTTTCGAAGAGGTTGGAAAACACGCGCTCCATGCGAGCCCGTTCCATGGGACATTCCAAACCATCCGGCACCTCGGCGATCAGCTCGATTTTGCGGGTGTCAGCAATCGGCGCCACGGAATCCCAGGCCGCCGCTATCACCTCGCGCAGACTGCACATTTCGCTGGCGCTCGATTTCCCGCGGACCACGTCCAGCAACTCTTGCAGCATGTCCTGAATGCCACGCGAAGCGCGATAAATGTTTTTGGCCAAACGCCGGGTTTGTTCTTCCGGCAGATTGCCATCCACCAGCATCTCGGCGCCGGCATAGATGGCGGCTAGCGGATTGCGGAGATCGTGAACGATTGAAGTGGACAATTGTCCGATGGTCTCGATACGTTCCCGGCGGATCAATTCCTCCCGCGCCGCCCGGATGGATTCGCACATGCTTTGAAAAGTCTCGGCCAATCGGCCCAGTTCGTCCTGGCTATACACGTTGATGCGGTAATCGTAGTTTTGCTTGGCGATTTCAGCGGCTGCGCGATCCAATTCCGCCACCGGCTGCATGATCTTGCGCGCGACAAGATAGGTCACTGCCAGTGCGGCCATCAGCGCCAGTAACCAAAGCGCAAGAATTTGACGGCGCAAGGCACTCAAGCGTTCCCGCGCGCCGGCCAGCGAACGAAGGATGAAGAGCTGTCCCAGCGGGGTTCCCGCGACATCGGGAAGCGGCGTCGGCAAAGCCAGGTAGCCCGCCACCTGCGAGGCGCTGGGGTTGCGAAGCAGCTCCGGCATGATTTGAGCAGTGGCGTCGCGGCCGAGCGTGGACGTAATCACGTAATCCCGCGAAGTGAAAACATATTCGCTGCCGCCCGTCGAGCGTTTCAGGCCGTCCGCAACTTTGTTATCCACTTTGTATCCGGCCACCAGAACATCCAACAGCGCCGAGCCGCCCACCGATTGAACGTAAACCGGAGTGATGACCACTTGGAACAACTGATCGGATTTCTGGACAAAGCCGAAGGCTTGCTTGGGGAAATGCGCACGGGCTACGCGCACCATGGGCAGGTCGTCATTAGGGACGAAAGTGGCGGGCGCTCCCAGACTGGCGATCACAGTGCCTTGCGCGTCTGAAACCAGGAAGAACGCGTCTTCGGTGTCAACCTTGGACCACAATTCTCCGGCCGTGTCGCGGATGGTGGCTTGATCTTGCGTGCCGAACGCGCGACGCACGTCTGACATCGTGCTCAGGATTTGGCTCACCGATGCGAGCCGGTCGGCACGCGCCTTCCATAACGATTCATAGGCCTGGAAACTGGCTTTGGCCTCTTGTTCCACACTGGCATAGGTGGTGCTGACGACGCTACGTTCCACCAACCACCCCGTGACAGCGAACACAATCGTCATCACCAGCGAAATGGGAATGAGGATCTTCCACAACAGAGAGAGCCGCGAAAATCTCACGGTTTTGTCCCCACATATCCTCCTGATTCGGTGGCCGGAAGATAGTCCTTTCCGAATTTGTTCTTGTGCGGGAGCTGTAGATAACCGCTTTCGGACACCGAGATGGCGGGCAGTTGCAGACCATCCGGGGGAACTTCAACGATCCGCGATAAAGCTTCCAGAGTTTGTTCGGTGGCTCTTTCATGAAAGATATGCAACCGGTAGGACCCCGGTGGAATGTCCGAAATCTTGAGCATGCCGTTCCGATCCGACACTGCGAAATACGGCGACTTCAGAACCACGATCACGGCGCTCATGGTCGGGTGAATATTGCAGAAGACACGCACCACGCCGGCACGCGTGAACACGGTGGACTTGGTGCTGTGAGGCGGGTAGAGTCCGATGTCGAACGTTTCGCCGTTGTAGTTCGAAAACGCATTGTGGAATATGAAATCGCGGTTTGGAAAATCTACCGTGGTTCCCACCGTAATGGCCAGGACGTGCGGAGAGAACGTTTTGTTCTTCTGCAGCATTTGCGCGTGACGGGATGCAGCCGGCATCACCGCGGCGCTCGAAGCCGGCTCCAGCCACACCACAACGCCGGAATAATCCAGATGCTTGCGGACGTTAAGATCCTGGGAGAAGGCCAGCTCAACCTTTCCACTCATGGTGGCTGAGTGGCCCATGCCTAGGAGGACCAGATTAAAAAAGATAAGCGATCGCCAAATCATAATGATCGTTCAGCCGATTTCCAATTTGATAATACGCCGTCCGCACCTGGCCGCCTTCGAGACTAAGGATCACGTTTGGAGCCAGACGGTACATGAAGTTACTAAAATACCCCGCGTTAGCACCGGAGTTGCCGAATACAAGGTCGGTATTGCGGTTGACCTGCTCGCCGCCGTAGACGTTGAACGCCAGACGCGAGGTGATTGGAATCCTTATCTGGGCCCATCCGCCATTACTCCGGACTGGAACTATCTGCCCATTCGGCAACATGGTGAACCCAGGCGGCAGCGCACCCAGAACAGGAACATTGCGGCCGTGGAAAAACATCCCGGAAAACTCAATCTTCTGGAATGGCCGGAAAAACCAATCCACGGAGTAAACGTCGGAAGGAAGCGAAACGTCGCCCAAATGATTGCGGTTATAGTGAATTCCGCCGGCGATTTCGAGGCGCCCCGTTTCGCCCCAGCGCTGCCAGAACCCAAGCCGCCCTTCTACGCCGGGCCGCGACTCTTCCACTTGGTAGCTCTCGGGGGAGGCGGGCATGGTGTTGGGATTGCTGGTTTGAAACACGCCTGCTTGAACGCGCAATCCACTGTCTTGCGACAACGAAAATCTTTGCTCGATCCGAATCTGAGGCTGCCACAGCCAGGGATTGCCCGCGCCGGTGAGCGGCGAATAACCGACCTGGGCGAGTGAATCCGGATCGCGTGGAGAAATGATGGGCTTGTCTTGGCCAACCATGATGCTGGTGTTGGTCCAATCCAGGTTGATGGACGCAGTCCTGATTCGCAGCAAATGACCAATCGACGCCGTGGACCCTCCAAAGAAATCCATGTATAGGGAGCCGCTGATCTTTCCGTCGGCGAAGGTTTGCGGACCGCTGTAAAGTAACCCGAGTGTGGTCTGCGAGAGCGTAGCGCCGCCCGTGGAGTCAGCGCTTCCGAGAGAGGCTGCGGGCGGATTGTTGGCGCCGCCGTTGTACTGTCCATTCAGGTATGCGTTGAATAACACCATGCCGGTAAGCCGGAGCGGGAATTTCTGCGACGATTCCACTTTGGTTTGGTTGAGTTCGTCGATGCGGGCGCGCTCGACGGCTTGCGTCTCTTCGGGTGATGGTTCTGTCGCGGGGGCTTGATCGGTGTTACGCTCCCTTCCGGTTGCGGCTCGGTTTGGGGGTTGGCCGTCGGTAGGTGGAGTTGGCGCGTTAGCCGCTTGTGCAACGGGAGGGTGTAGCGCGGCCAGTTCCTTGCGCAAGGCGCGTAGCTCTTCGGTCAGGGTCTCATTGTCTTTCTCCAGCCGCTCCAGCCGCGTGAGGACTTCGCGCATTTCCGGAGTGTTCTGCGCGCGTGCCGTTGCGGCACCTCCAAACAGAAATAAGGTGGTCAGCAACGTCCGGTAAGAATGCCTAGCTGTGTGGAGTATCATCGCTCAAAAGCTGCTCCAGTTTCTCCCGCACCCGAGCGGGTGAATAGGGTTTCATAAAGACTGCGTTCGCGCCACGCAGGCGCGCTTGTTCCGGCGCGTCAACATCGGTGCAGCCCGTGATCACAATAATAGGCACGCCGCGATGCACCTGATGCGATCGCACCCGTTCCATCAACTCGTACCCGTCCATGCCGGGCATGTGGATATCCGTAACAATGGCGCGGACGGCCTCGCGTTGTTTCTCCAGCAGCTCCCAGGCTTCATCGCCGCTGGACGCCGTCACCACGTTCAGATCGCTGATGGAGCTCAGAATGATTTCTAGTATGGAAGAGCACGTTTCGGCGTCTTCCACGATCAAGACGGTCCGTGGCGTCATGGTACAAACCGATACCCCACACCGTGAACGGTGAGGAAGTGGCGCGGGGTGTTCACATCAGATTCCAGTTTCTGGCGTAGACGGACCACGTGCGCATCCACGGTGCGCGTATTGGGAAAGGATTCGTAGCCCCATACCGAATTGAGGATCATGTCGCGCGTGAGCGGCCGGTCCGGGTTCTGCAAAAAGTAACTCAGCAGGTTGTATTCGGCCGGAGTCATCTTGAGAGGTTCGCCGCGCCGGGTGACAATGCGACGTTCGAAATCAACCGCGATGGTCCCGAATTGGGCGATTTTGCGTGATTCCGGCGATGTCCGCCGCAACACCGCGCGGATTCTAGCCAGCAGCTCACGCGCGCCGAACGGCTTCACGATGTAATCGTCGGCGCCGATTTCCAAAAGCAGGACCTTGTCCACTTCCTCGCCCACCGCGCTGAGCACGATGATGGGGGTTTTGAAACTGGCCGCGCGCAATTGCTTGCATATCTCGATGCCGCTCATGCCGGGCAGACGCAGGTCCACGATCATCAGGTCGGGCTTCACCGCGAGCGCCCGCTCATAGCCGGTTTTGCCGTCAGAAACCAGGATAGGCGTGAACCCTTCCTGCTCCAGCATGATGCCTATGGTATCGCGGAGGCTTTCGTCATCGTCGATCACAAGAATGTTTGGCATGAACTTTCGTCTACTCTAAAATGCTAACCCGGCAGCGGCCCGGAATGATCCGTTGGTGGCCAGCTTTCCAACCTGCAAATCCGTTTTTTACCAAAGATTTACAACTCGGCAACGACTCTATCGCAGAATCGCCGCAAGATGGTCATCAAGACAGGAGTTTCGTGTGATTCCGTGTATTGCTCCAAACAGTAAGACGACGCCCCAGGATGCCGCGGGAGAAGTTCTGAAAAGACGGAGCATCGGACCCTACATCCTGACCGAGAATCTATATTCGGACACGGTGCTGCTTGCTAAGCATGCCCACCGACATGCCTTCCTGACTTTTGTGATCGAGGGGACATTCCGGGAGCGTTGCGGGGCGAGAAGTATTGTCTGCCGGCCAGGTGCGCTTCGGTTTCTTCCGGCGGGTGAAGTTCACGAGAACGAATTCGAATCGCGAGTGAGATGCTTGCACGTGTGGATCGATGCGGCCGTATTGGACGGGCTGGACCGGCGTTCGGTGGTTCCGCGCAGGCCGACCGAGATCAGCGGACTGGGCGCTACTTGGCTTGCCAACAGGCTGTACGCGGAATTTTCTCGAGAAGACACGGCCTCAGGCATTGCAGTGGAAGGGCTGATACTCGAGATTCTGGCTGAAATAGCCCGCTCGGAGACCAAGCCCGACCCGGCGTTGATTCCGCGCTGGCTGAAACGTGCGACTGAAATTGTGGAGGCGCGGTTTCTGGAAAGGCTCAGCCTGGCCGAGATCGCATCCGAGGTCGGTGTGCACTACGTCCATCTTTCCCGGCAATTTCACAAGTACAACCGCGTCACGGTGGGCGAGCTCATTCGGAAACGGCGGATTCAATATGCCTCGCACCTGTTGGCGCATTCCGCGACGCCGCTGGCTGAGATTGCCCTGATCTGTGGATTTTCCGATCAAAGCCATCTCTCGTTTTTGTTCAAGCGATATATGGGGATGAGTCCGTCGAAGTTTCGGGGATTGGCGGGGCATGCGGGGGAAGAACTGGCGGTGAGCGAGACGTGGCGGGGGAACGGGCAGCGCCGCTTGAAGGTGCTGGTTGGGCCGGTTGCGGTGGAGTAGATTATTTGGAAGTTTAACGGCGTCGGCATGAGTGCCGACGCGGCACGCTGAGAGCGTGCGCCACAATTAGACCAGGCGGGTTCGAATGTTGATTTCGGAGACTAGGGTGCGATGGACTGGGCACTTGTTTGCGATCTCTAGTAACTTGGCGCGTTGTTCTGCGGTCAGGGTTCCAGCTAATTCAATATCACGCTCAATGCGATCGAGCAGGCCTTCTTTGGTTTCGCATTCAGCGCAATCGAAAGCATGTATGCGTGAATGCCGCAGGCGAACGGTGACGCTTTCAAGCGGCCACGCCTTGCGCCGCGCATACATTCCGAGCGTCATCGAGGTACACGAACCGAGGGCGGACAAGAGCAGGTCGTAGGGTGACGGGCCAGAGTCTGTGCCGCCGGCTTCCACGGGCTCATCGGTCTTAAGGCGGTGTGATCCGACGATAATTTCCTGCGCAAATCCGGCTGCTCTGCCGTGAACTACAACTTCGCCCATCAGCTTTCCACCTCGCCGGGGGAAAGATCGTCGACGTAACACCATATCCAACGCTCACCGGGCTCGATGGACCGGATTAAAGGATGTCGAACGGCATGAAAATGTTTGGTGGCGTGTTTATTTTTGGAGGAATCGCAGCAGCCCACGTGGCCGCATATTAAGCACAAGCGCAGGTGTACCCAGCGGTCGCCCATTTCGACGCATTCCGGGCAGACGTGCGTACCGGTGGTGGTGATTTTCACTTCGTCCAGGTGTTTGCATTGTTTTGGCATTTTATTCTCCAAGCACCGACTCCCTTACGGTCGCGGTTCGGTAACGCGCTCACAAGTGTGGGGCGCGTTCCAACGCATCGCGGTCCCATTTTGCCAGGTCCGCGGCTGCCGCATATGTGCTTTCCAGGAATTCCATCAACATTGTTTTCGGAGACTCGGCGCGGCGGACATCATCGTACATCAGGAAGAACTCCGACATTCCACTATGATAGAACGCTGCTTGCGGTCGTACGCGGGCTGTCTTGTAGCCAGGCGGCTCGGGTGCGGCGTACGCATAAAACGCCGGACCTTTTATTTCGCCTCCGCCGGGCCAGAAACCAGCGCTGATCACTTCGTGGGAATAAGCTTCGCGCGTTATGGCATCGGCGCCGGGACGCTCAGGAGCTGGCCGTCCGGAAAAACGCGTCACCGCCAGGTCAAAGCTGCCCCAGAAAAAATGCACTGGGCTGCACTTGCCGATGAAGCGGCCGCGAAACTCTTTGAACACGCAGTCGATTGTAGCCAGGATGCGCCAGAATTTGTGGGCGTACTCCGGATCGTAGGATTTGTGCGTGAAGTCTTCAGCAAAAGGAATGGGATTGGCAACTTCATCGGGCGTAGCGTGAATCGTGACGTCGATTCCTAGCGCGTTTAGCGAGTCCATGAGTTCTTGATAGAACTGCGCGACTGGTTTTGGCGCAAGGTCTATCTGTTTGGCCGGCCCTTCGGAGGTCAGGATGTCGAGCTTGTGATCGATGAAATCGAAACTGATCTCAAAAGTTCGCGTGCCATAGGGAATGGGCGAGGTGGTGAGCCCGCGGGAGGTCACATAGAGCGTTACATTCCACCAGTGATTGACCAGCGGGGTGAGTGTCTTGCGGATCTTGCCGACGATCTGAGTCCACATGTGCAATGTGTCGTAGGTGTCCTGCCAGGCTTCAAGGGACAGGGCGGGCCAAGCGTCGATGATCTCGGGCATTCCGTTCTGATTTTACACTGCGGAATTAATGGAAGGGGAAGGTGAGCGCGACTTCATTCAAATCGATACCGGAGACGGTGATTGGACCATCGGGAGTTAGCTCGATCTCATAGTCTCCTTCCTGGGGAATCACGTCAGGCAGCCGGCCTTCGGCCAGTGCGCGAAGAACCGGCAAGGGGTCGGCTGAGAAGCGAACGACTCGTGGCTGGCCGTCGCAGAGCGTCAGTACTGCAGCGCGCTCGAACTCAAGGATCTTCTGAAACCAGGGGACACGCAAATTCTTCGATGTTAGAAACGAGAAGAATCCATCGGCTTCGGAGCCGGCGTATTGCCGGGGCGGGAACTTGGACCAATAATCCTGAAGGATGGCTCGAAATACATCCGGGGTTAGGGCAAGCATGAGAAGCCGCGACGTGAGACGGTAAACTGCTACGACCATGGAAGCGCGAAATTCATGGATGAGCTCTGTGACCAACGGCACGCCTGGATCTTCCGCGATCGACTTTTCGAGAGGCGTGGACGGCGTTCGCCCGATGACCATTCTCCCGAGGCTCAGCTCCCATTCCTCGACGGTGGGGCCGGAGGGGATGGTCGCAGTTCCGATCTGAATGTTGCGCCGCTTAAGCACCGACTCCCTTACGGTCGCGGCTCGGTAACCCGTTGAGTGCACCGTCCGGCGCAGATCCCAGAGCGAGTGTAGATTTTCAAGCTGTTGTTGCACTCCAGCGATTCCAAAAGACGGCAAGAAGGACGAGAAGATCTCAAACACTATCGCCTTCAAGTTCGGTAGATGAGGAACAACGTCGCGGCAGATTTCGAACAGTGGTTCCGGTATGGCGCCCGAGTGAGCATCGAGCCAGAATCCATTCAACTCAAAGCCGCCGGCGAGATGAATCTCCCAAACATCTTCGAGCGGAATGTGAGAGAGGAACGTTTCGATGGACTGGCGGCCGTTGAGCTGATTGCAATAGATGTTGTGTAAATCGAGCAAAATGCCACAGCCGGCCGACTGCACAAGTTCGGTCAGGAATTCGCAATCGGGGATTTCATCGCTGCGAGGTTTGAAGTAATTCACTCCTGTCTCGATGGCCAGCGGTACGCCGAGCGCATTTCGCAGCCGTTCAATCGACTGTTTGTAGGTCTTAATGCCTGAGGCTGTCTGCCGGGGAGGAAGGAGAAACCGGTGAAGAAATCCGGAGTGAGATTGAAGGCTAAATGCTCACTCGCAAAGGGAGCGTCCAGTTTGCGAACGGCTTGCTGCAAGAGCGGAAGCTGAATTTCCAGGGCGTCGACGCTTCCGCCAACGGGTGTACCAATGCTGTGAACGAGTTTCCGGCCAGGAAGGCTAGCAAGATGTTCGTCGACATCGGAGCGAGCTTCGATGACACCGTGCCGGGCTGGGTTTTCGATCCAGGTAGTTTGCGGCTCTATTTCGACGACATCGATGAGTCCAGTGTTCGCGGCGAGTAGAGGCTCGAGGCCGGATGAATAAATCACACCGACCCCAAGCTCAGGTAGGCTACTCGGAGAGCGTTCCACCGTATTGCTGTACTTGTTGGGCCGGATCGACTCCGAGCAAGATCACTTCATTGATGTAATCAATGTCGAAACCGGAGTGGCAAGCGATACAGCCGAGCCGGCCATTGACGTTATCTATGGCCTTGTAGACCTGCTCGATGTTATAGGCAGTTTTACCTTGAAATCCAACCACTACTTTCCATGGGACGGGGTCAGGGTTTGCTCTGATCCACGGCGAAGGTATCGGTTCGGTGAGGCCACCTTTCTGGTCTACGCTGAAGTCGCGTTCCAGCAAGAAGTGGCAGTCCAAACCAGAAAAGCAAGTGCGGCAGCCGATTCTGTCCACTACAGACGCAATGGTTTTCTTTAGCGCATCTGCGTTGTAGGCGACGCTGGCCGGCAGGGTAATCCGAACGGGGCCGCGAGATTTAACTTGGGAAGGGGGAGTTGAAGCCATGACGGAATCTCCATTTTCTACTGAACAGTAGGTTGAACCACACAGACACGGGTTTGGCAAGTGCTAAATCCGAAATCTGCAAAAAACTGGAGCGAGTATATCAGTAATCAAAACCTGATGCAATGGTTTTTATTACGTAGTTTTTGGTGTGGTTTTTTGGATTTCGCTTCGAAAATGTTAATCCGAGGTTACATGGCAAGCGGCGGAGGCAAGTCGGAGACTTGCCGTACGGTGATGGTTACATGCCGAGCAGATTCGGCTCTAGCTTCCAGTAGCCATGTTCTTCGGCCCAAATATTTAACGGGACGGTTGCAATTTCGTCTACTATTGGCACGGCGTGGCCGTTTTTCGTGAGGTCTACCGACTTAATGTAGGTGCGGCAGCTATCGCAGGCGTCTACGCGGACGTAATCGAACTCGGATGCGACGTAGATGGGGAGCTTCTCTTTGTTCTCTTCGCCGCAGGCTGGGCAAATCACGCGGCGGTATTGCCATTCGGTGGCGCAGAGCGAGCAAAGCAGCCAGCGCTTGGCTCCATCGCCCTCGCCGCGAAGCACGGCGGCGACCGGACGCGCGTTACAAAATGGGCAGGTGGGCTCCGCTTTATCGAGCGCAATGTCACCGCGGGACGCCAGATACTCGGCGTAGGGTTGTAGCAGGACTCGCGCAAAGAAGCGGCCGGCTTCGGTTCCGGTTAGGCCATTCACTGGACCGCTCTCCCAATATGCAAGCAACAGCTCCTGCTGCGCGGCGGGATCTTGAAGATGTTCGCGGCCGAATTCGGCGATGGGCTGGGCGCCGATGTGCGACATCAGTTCGAGCAAGGCTGGAAAATGACGAGTCAGCGCTCGGGCATCGGTGATGGCGTTCGATTGCACGTCTTGGGAAACTGATTTCTGGAAATGAGCCAATTCGCGGTAGAAACTCAGGAGGCTGGCGGCGCTGGGGTAGGTTTGAGCGAGTTCCGTAGCGCGGGTGATCCTGCGATCGAGACTCGCCTTCATTCTTTCCCGACGGGATCACCGCCGGTCATGCGGATATACCACAAGCGATGATGCGTCCGGGCCCAGGCCCGGCTGACGTAACCGTGGATCATTGCGGCGGTGCTGCCAGGGACGAGAAACACACTCATGTAGACATGCACGATAAAACCGCCGATGGTGATCAGCGCGGCGATCTCATGCAGCACGATCATTAAGTGACGGACCCACGCCAGCGAGAATGCAATATATTCGGGGAACCAGAGAAAAAGCCCGGAGAACAGCAGCAAGAATGTGCCGTAATACATCAGCCAATAGTAGAGCTTCTGGCCTCCGTTGTATTTTTCCTGGGGAGGCACGCGGTCGTCACGATTGGTGGCGTAGTCTTCCACGTTACTCAAGAATCGTTTGTCCGTTTCGGTGATTTCCATGTCGCGCCGCCAGACCACATGCATCCAGATCATGGCGATGAAGAAGCCGATGCCGAGAATGGGGTGCCAGAAACGCGAGGTGGGTGCACCGCCTAACATTACCGCCAGCCAGAAAAGATGCGGCGTGTAAAATGCTAGGCCGGTAGCCAGGCAGTAGGTATAGGCGAGCGCGTTGAGCCAGTGCATCACACGTTCGTGAAAGCTGTAGCGCTGGATAGCGTCCGGTGAAACGTAGTGGGTGGCCGCGGCGGTGCTCACACGACCTCCTCTTTCTCTGACTCTTCGACCTTCTTAGGACCGAACCGTACAAAGTGCGCGGCGGCTGTCACTAACCCGGCCACGAGCGCGAAATTGCCCAGCCATTTTAGTGGACCCTTCCAGATCCTGACCAGGAGGGGAACGCGCGGGTCCTTGGGCAAGCCGCCGTAATACTGCGGATGGTCGATATCGTGGAGCACGTAGATGACGTGCGTTCCGCCGACGCCGGGGGGATCGTAAACACCGGCGCTAGTGTGCGAGGTGTGCTCATGCAGTTGCTTGACGCGCTTTTCGGCCAGGTCCTTCATGTCGTCCTTACTGCCGAAGTGGAGGCAGCCGGTGGGACACGCCTTGATACACGCCGGCTCAAGGCCAGCGCCTACGCGGTCCGAGCAGAGCGTGCATTTATGGACCTTCTTGGTCTCGTGGTTGAACTTGGGAATGTTGAATGGGCAGCCGGTCACGCAATATTGGCAGCCGATGCAGTTATCCTGGTTGAAATCTACAATGCCGTTGGCGTATTGCACGATGGCTCCATCGGCGGGACAGGCCAGCAGGCAACCGGGATCGGCGCAGTGCATGCAGCCGTCCTTGCGCATGAGCCAACTGAAGGTTCCGTCTTCGGCGACGTGTTCGTTGAAGCGGATCAGATTGTAGTAGTTCCATGCGAGATCCGGCATGGTTTGATACGTATTGTCGAAAACGGTTTCGCGGAAGGGATAGCCGTTCCATTCGAGACATGCTACTTCGCACGCTTTGCAACCGATGCAGGTGGTGACGTCGATGAGCTTGCAGACGTCGTAATCGCGCGAGGTGTCGCGGCCGGCGACGGGCCCGGCGTGGCCGGAGATGGCTTTGATTTCGAGTGTGCCGTTGCTCATAGGAATTTTTTTAATTCCAAGCGTCGGCATGAGTGCCGACGCGGCACGCAGGAGTGCGTGCGCCACGGGGGCTGGAGTGATGGCAAGGTGGGATGACTCATGCTTTCTCCAGTTTCACTAGGAAGCCTTTGAATTCCGGGGTGTAGGCGTTTGGGTCGGTCACGGTGGGAGAGAGCAGGTTGGCCAGGGTTTTGGATTCCTTGCCGGCGTCTTCTTGAATACCGCGATAGCCCTGATGGATGGGGATCCCGATCTGGTAGACTTTTTTGCCATCGATGGTCATGGGCTTGATGCGATGGGTGACCATGGCTTTCGCAATGTAGGTTCCGCGTGCGCTTGTGACTTTCACTTTCGCGCCGCCTTTGATACCCAGGTCGGCCGCGAGCTCCACGGGGATTTCGACGAACATTTGAGGAACAAGCTGGACGTTCATGGGATTGTTCTTGGTCCAGTAATGATAGTGTTCGGTTAATCGATAGGTTGTGCAGACTACGGTGAATCCCTGCTCGGGAGTTCCGTATTTGTCCATGTCGGTAGAGTATTTCTTGACGACAGGATTATTGGCTTGCCCGGGATGCAGAACGTTGGCGACGGGACTTTCGAACGGTTCGTAATGTTCGGGGAACGGTCCGTCGGCCATGCCTGCCAATGGAACAAACAGCCGGCCCACGCCTTCGGGATTCATGATGAAGGGACCCATGTGGTCCTTGGGCGCGGAATCGGGCTTGAAATCCGGGACGTCGGCGCCGAGCCATTTTTTCTGCGCCTCGTTCCACCAGACCTGACGGCGGTCCGGATCCCAGGGCTTGCCGTTCAGATCGCAGGAGGCGCGATTGTAGAGAACGCGGCGGTTCATAGGCCAGGCCCAGCCCCAATTCGGATAGATGCCGAGACCCGAAGGATCGTCCGTTCCCCGGCGTTGAGCCAACGAGCCGGCTTCGGTCCAGGAGCCGCACCAGATCCAGTTTCCGCAGGAAGTGGAACCGTCATCGCGCAACCAAGAAAATCCGGGCAATTGCTGGCCGGCTTTCATGGTGGTTTGCGTGGCTGCGTCGGCGACGTCCGAGATGGCACGGCCATTTAGTTCCTTGGCCAACTCCGGCAAAGACGGGTTATTCGGATCCAGGTGGTTCCAGGTCAGATTCAGGATCGGATCCGGGAATTTGCCACCCTCCTTTTGATACAACTCGCGCACTTTCAGGAAAATTTTGGCCAGAATCGCCTGGTCAAGCTGGCAGTCTCCCGGAGGAGGCACGGCGGCCCACTTCCATTGCAACCAGCGGGCTGAATTCACGAAGGTGCCATCTTTTTCCGCGAATCCCGCGCCGGGCAGGCGATACACCTCGGTGGGGATACTCTTCATGTCTTCTTTCGAGATGCCCGGCGATTTCCAGAACTCACTGGTCTCGTCGGGATAGATTTCGCAGACCACCAACCAGTCGGCTTTTTTCAGCGCGTCGATGTTTTTTTGCGAGTTCGGGCCGATAGCGACGCCGTTCATGCCAAAGGCGATGACGCCTTTGACCTTGCCCCGGTACATGTCGTCCCAGATGTGCACCCAGGAGTATTCGCGATCCACTTTGGGTAAATAGTCGTATGCCCAATCGTTCGCTTTGGTGGCGGCATCGCCATACATGGCCTTCATGAAGGAGGCCGCGAATTTGGGAGTGTTGGACCAGTAATTGAACGATTCCCAGTCCTTTGGCTTGGACGATTTGGGCGTGATGCGGGTCATCCAGCCGGCGAAATCCTTGTCCGTGGGATTGGGCACCTTGAGATAACCTGGCAGGTTATCGAAGATACCGGCCATGTCGGTAGCGCCTTGAATATTGGAATGCCCGCGCAGTGCATTCACGCCGCCCCCGGCGCGCCCGACGTTGCCGAGCAGCAATTGCAACATGGCGGCGGTGCGAATAATCTGCGAACCGAAAGAGTGCTGGGTCCAACCGACCGCGTAGATGATGGTGCCTACGTTTTTCATGTCGCCGTTGGCGCGGACGGAGGTGAACATTTCGGCAGCCTTCAGGAACTGATCCTTCGGAATCCCGGTGATGCGCTCCACCATCTCCGGGGTGTAGCGCGAATACTGCTGCTTGAGGAGTTGGTAAACGCAGCGCGGATGATTGAGCGTTGTGTCGTAAACCACGTTGGTCGGAAGCGAGGGCGGTGGAGGGGCCTGGCCAGGTGAAAGAGGCGCCGGCGGTGTCTCACCGGATTGCGATGCCTCGGCTGACGCGCCCGCGTTACCGCCCGTCCCTTCATAGTTCCAGGTGGATTTGTCGTAGGTTTGGCTGGCGTGATCGAAGCCCGAGTAGAGGCCGTCGTCGGGCAGTTTAAAGCCGTCTTTGATTACGAAAGCGGCATTCGTGTAATTGACGATGTAATCGTGCGCAATTCGCTGATTCTCAATGGCATAGCGAATTACGCCACCGAGGAACGCAATGTCTGATCCGGCCCGGATCTGAAGGAACAGGTCGGAGACGGCAGCAGTTCGCGTGTAGCGCGGATCGACGACGATCATCTTAGCGTTGCGCTCGCGCTTGGCTTCCACCGCCCACTTGAAACCGCAGGGATGGTTCTCGGCGGGATTGCCGCCCATGATCAACATCATGTCGGTGTTCTTGATGTCGATCCAGCCATTGGTCATGGCTCCTCGTCCGAATGTGGGCCCCAAACTGGAGACCGTGGGGCCGTGTCAAACCCTGGCCTGATTTTCGATGAAGCAGACCCCTAGGCTGCGCATGGTTTTGACGGCGAGATAATTGAACTCGTTGGTGTCGGTGCAGCCGCCGTTCCAGGCGATGGTTTCCAGGCGGTTGACAGTGCGGCCCTGGGAGTCGGTAGTGACGAAGGTTTCGTCGCGGGTCTTCTTGATGTGGCGCGCGATCTCTTGATAGGCCTGATCCCAGGGGATGTCTTCCCAATGATCGGAGCCCGGGCGACGGACCTGGGGCTTGAGCAGGCGCCGGTCATTGAGGATGTCCTGCATCAGCGACGATCCCTTGGGGCAGAGCGTGCCGCGATTGATGGGGTGGTCCGGGTCGCCTTCCACGTGCACCACTTGGGCAGTGACGTTCTTGGCCTTGTCGCCGATGGTGTGGATGATGACGCCGCAACTCACTGCGCAATACGGGCAGGTGGAGCGGGTTTCGGTGGTCCGGGCAATTTTCAGTTCCTTCGACTCGGCGTAGGCAGCTTTCAAATCGAAGCCAAGAACGGAGGCCATTGCGGCGCCGGTGCCGATCTTCAGAAAACTTCTGCGTGTAGGGTTCACAAGAACCTCCCAAATTAGATTCGGGGCCTGGAGAAGTATAACACCACGTTTGGTGGGATGCTTCAGAAAGTAATTAGGTTGTAACCAAATTTTTGAAGGGTCTTGACAGGTGAAGTTGGGCTGCTGTATTCTTTGTTGAACGATCAAGTAAGGGGAGGTAAACCGAGTCCTTATGAAGACGCCGAGGCGTTCACACGAGTGTGAACGCGGCACGCAGGGTGCGTGCGCCACGTAATTTATGACTAGTCCGATGGCAGTGCTGGGGACCCGGGAGCGGTTGCTCGACGCTGGTATCGCTCTGTTCTGGGAAAAAGGCTACGCCAACACCAGCATGAGCGACCTTCTGGGCGCAGCCAAGGCCAACAGCGGGAGCTTCTATCATTTCTTTTCGAGCAAGGAAGACTTGCTGCTGGCGGTTTTGGACCGGTATCTTGCGCTGCTCCACCCGGCCATGCTGGCGCTTGCATGGGCGGGCGTGGATGATCCAATTGAGCGGATATTTGCGCTGCTGGCTCGCTATCGCATCTTGATTCTGCAGACCGATTGCACTTACGGCTGTCCTATCGGCCGGCTGGCGTTGGAGATCGGTCCTGAGCAAGAGGAAGTGCATCGGCAGTTGGCGAAGAATTTCGACGGATGGACCGCGGCGGTGCACGGGTGTCTGGAACAGGCCGCGGATCGATTGCCGGCCGACATCGATCGCGAGCGCCTATCGGGATTCGTGCTGGCGGTAATGGAGGGCGGCGTGATGCTTTCACGCTCGCATCGGGATGTGAAGCCATTTGATCAGGCCGTAGCCGAGCTGCGGGCGTATTTTAATCGGTTGCTGGAATTGCCGAAGAAAACTCGAAGGAAAACGGGAGGTAAGTCATGAATAAAACAGGCTTGGTTGTAATCGCAGTGTGTGCTCAACTCGCCGCTGTTGGTGAGATCAAAGAAACGAAGCTCAGCGGGTTCAGCATTGAGCAGGAGATTGTGCTTCCTGGGAGTCCGGTGGACGTTCACCGCAACGCCCAAGAAGTTGTATATCGAACCTCGGCCGGGCGGCGGGTTCTATGAGATTTTCAACGACGCAGGCGAGGGCGCGTTGGGCGCCACGGTGACTTACGCCGAGCGCGCAAAACGCTTGCGCTTTACCGGACCGCTGGTTCTTTCGGGCAAGGTTGCAGACTTCGCGGTTACTTATGACTTGGCTCCCGATCCTGACGGAACGCGTTTTCACCTGACTGTGAATATAGCCGGGCAGCTTCCCGACGGCGTGGAAAAGATTGTGGATTCGGTGTGGCATCACATGCTGGTAGAGCAGCTGAAACCGTATTTGGAATCGCAGGAGTACAAACAGCGCAAAGGGCCGAGGTGAACTTTCATGGCGCCGGTGGTGTGCATGGAGCTGAAGACCGGCGGAGTGTTCGATCCCAACTATCGGGTGGGAATTAGCTGGGCGACCCGGGGACAAACCCATGCTGAACTACATCACGCTTGCTGAGCTGGCGCGGCGGTTCGACCAGGGTCCGGTGGCGTGGAAGGGAGAACAAAAATGAACAAAGGTGGAATCAACATTTGGGCGGTACTGGTGGCTGCGGTAGGTTACTGGCTGATGGGCGCGGCGTGGTTCACTATCTTGAGAGATCCGTGGCTGGCCAGCGTGGGAAAAACGATGGAGCAGCTCCAGGGAGCGGTCAATGCGGGTGTTGCATATAGCATCGCGTTGGTTTCGAATCTGATCATCGCGTATGTGTTGGGTTGGGTGGTGGTCAGGACGGGCGAGCAGACTGCCGTTCGGGGAATTACGGTTGGCGCGCTGCTGTGGGTAGGCCTCGTAGGAACGACGATCGGGACTGCGTTTATTTTCGAGGGGCGATCATTGGAGGGATTTGTGCTTACGGCGGGGTATCCGTTGGTGGGGATGTTGGTGATGGGGGCGATTGTGGGTGGGTGGAAGAAGTAGGACAAGCCTCCGGCTTGTCCTGGGCAAGTCGGAGACTTGCCCTACGGGGGAGGGGTGCGGGTACGGTTATTCAAGGACTAATACGCGGATTTCCGAGCCGTCGGCGCCGCCGCGATAGACGCGCTCGGTGGCTTTTTGAAAATCGGAAGCCTTCGCAGACGGGATATCCACAAATTGCTGCGGATTGCGGTCCGTCAGCGGGAACCAGGAGCTTTGCACTTGCACCATGATGCGATGTCCCACGCGGAAGGTGTGGCAGACGTCCGGCATCCCGAACTCGATGCGGGTGCGTTTACCGGGGATGAACGCCTCCGGTTTCTCGAAGCTATTGCGGAATTTTCCTCGAAAAGGTTCGCCGCGGACCAGTTGCTGATAACCACCCATGTGGATCCTGGTTGGATTCGGATCGGGATCCGGATAATCGGTGGGATACACGTCGATCAACTTCACTACAAAATCGGAGTCGGTTCCGGTGGTGGAGACTGATAGCATGGGCGTGACTGGGCCTGCGATGGTGACATCGTGATCGAGCGGTTCTGTTTGATACACCAGAACGTCCGGACGTTTGGACGCGAAGCGCTGGTCGTAGGTCATGTAATCGCCAGGCATACCGGCGCCGATTTCGCCGATGACTGGAACCGGGCGATCCGGATCGCTCAAGTATTCATCGAAGCCGACATCGGTCGCGGCTTTCAGGGAGAGCTTGCCCGCTGCTTCGAAATGCAATTCGCGAGAGACGGCGTTCTTGGCCGGCCAGGCATCGAATCGCCGCCACTGGGCGGTTCCCGTCTCGAAAAGGTATGCCTTTGGTGGAGCGGCGTCCGCTTTGGCCTTCAGCCCGTCGCCTTTGCCTTTGAGATGCTCCATGAAGAATGGAAATTCGATATGTTCGCGGTAATACTCGCCGGTTTTCGACGCGAAATTGAGGTTGCCCAGCGTGTCGCCGGGACCACGCGACCAGCCGCCGTGCGACCACGGGCCCATTACCAAAGTGTCGGGCGCACTCGGACCATTTTTCTCCAGTTGGTGGAAAAGCTTTACTGGCCCCGAAAGATCCTCGGCATCGAACCATCCGCCGACGAACATCACGGCAGGCGTGACGTTCTTCATGTGGGGTACGAGAGAGCGGCTTTGCCAGAATTCGTCATAACGGGCATGCTTGAGGTTGTCGGTCCAGTAGGGATTGGCGTTCTTCAGATACTTTTCGTTGCTGTTCGAGAGCGGACCCATCTTGAGGTAGAAATCGTAAGCGTCGGGTGTTTCAAAATCGAAAGGTACGGACCGTTGCGGCCGCTCCGGATCTACTCCTCGCGGCTTGAAGCTGGTGTAGAAGCCGAAATTGGCCGCCAGATAGAATGCGCCATTGTGAAAGGCATCGTCACCGTTTCCAACATCGCCCATGGGGGCTTGCGGCGACACGGCTTTCAGCGCCGGATGCGAATCGATGAGGCTGAACGCCGCATAAAAACCGGGATACGAAATGCCCCAGATCCCTACTTTACCGTTGTTGTTCGGAACGTTCTTCACCAGCCAGTCAATGGTGTCGTAGGTATCGGTGCTGTCGTCAAAATCCTTCGGGTCAGAGAAATGCGTTTTGTGCGGAGCAATATCGATGAACGTACCTTCGGAGAGATAACGTCCGCGGACGTCCTGATATACGAAAATGAATCCTTCCTTGGTGAATAACTCGGACGGACCGAGTACGGGCCGGTAGTTGTCGATTCCGTAGGGCNNAGCTTCACGCCGTCCCGCATGGGGATGCGGTAATCGTATTTGGTGTAGTGGGCGCGTGTATATTCCAATTCCTGCTTGCGCTGGTCCGGCGCGGGCTGGGCCAGAAGCAATGTGCCGCATGCTAAGAATCCGAGGCCGAATTTGATCATCGGCAATAATATTAGCAGGTAC
>PMUN01000459.1:40207-72811 GCA_003166875.1 Bryobacterales bacterium
GTCGGCGCCGCCATCCATATGGTCCGCGATTCGTGAGATGGCTGCGGCCACGCGTGCAGCGCTGGGCGAAGAGAGGATCGCATGGCTGCGCGGTTTGCCAAGGGTTCAGATGCATGACGCGATGGCGCTGGTGCACGCTAGTCCGGAGAGTCGCTGGAAGGCGCCGTCGCCGGAAGCGAGCGCTGCGGAACTCGAGTCCGTTTACTCGCCGCTCAGCCGGCCGGTGGCCATCTATGGGCATATTCATCGGCCGTTCGTGCGCAGCGTTTCAAACATGGTCGTTGCCAATACAGGCAGCGTTAGCCTTTCCTACGATGGCGATCGTCGCGCGGCGTATCTTTTGTTGGATGATTCCACGCCGACGATCCGGCGCGTGGAGTATGACATGGACCGCGAGCTCAAAGCTCTCTCGATTTGCGGTCTGCCGCATTCGGAATGGGTCGCGAAGATGCTTGAGACGGGTCGTCCGCAGATGCCGTAATCGGGTTCGCAGGCGAAAGCGCCTGCGCCACTTTTTTACACCCGAGCGTCGGCAGGAGTGCCAACGCGGCACGCAGGAGTGCGTGCGCCACGATGGATTCCCCTAGGCCACTAGCGCTTGGCCTGGACGGTCAGGAGCACCAGTGCAATCCAAAGAAGGTCGGCTAGCAGGAGGTGCACGATCTGCATTGCAATTGGTGCAAGCAGCGCGATGTTGATGGCGCCCGCGCAGAGTTGCGCGATTGAGAGGACCAGCACTCCGAGCGCGATCTGGCTGGTAATCGGTAGGGGCTTCGATCGCATTACTGAAACTGCTACGGCGAGAAAATAAGCCGCGGCGAGAATTGCCAGAACGGGGTGAGCGCTGCGTAATTGGATCAAGAAGCTTGCGCTGGAAGAGAGATCCTGGCGCATACCTTCGGCGAGCGATGTTGCAGGGAACAGCGTATCGCCGAGAGCCGCAATTACACCTGTGGCGCTGACCACGATCGCTATGGGCAAAGTGGCGGCGATCATCGCGGCGGGGCGTGACGAGGGAGGCGCTGAATCGCGCGAGAACCAGGCAGAGAGAGCCAGCGCGGCCAACAGGAATTCGGTGTTCACCAGGTGCATGGCCAGATAAAAAGCGCGGCCAGCCGACGCATTTTGGGCAACCAGTTGGAGCAGGACTAATCCGGCGCCCAGCAGCGCTTCGGCGGCGAAAAACACCATGGCATAAATCGTGGCTTTTCGCACGCGATGGCGCGGTGGGAACAGCAGGACGCTCCAACCACCGAGTCCGACCACAGCGAGCAAGGCGACGACGCTCATCACGCGGTGCGTGAATTCGATCACGGTTTGGATGTGCGGGCTGTGTGGAACCACCTCGCCGTTGCATAGCGGCCAGTGGCTTCCGCAACCGGCGCCGGAGCCGCTGGCTCGCACGAACGCGCCCCACAAGATGACGAGCAAGTTCGCGGCCAGGACTGCCCACGCATAACGCGTGAAGTTGGTGGTGCGGGAGGGCGTGGCAGCGATGGTGGGGGGCACTGGAGACAATGTAACACCGGCGGCAGGAGACAGGCGGCAGGCGGCAGAACCCTGCAACCGTTTCCCTGCTTCCTGCTTCCTGCCGCNNCTGCTTCCTGCCGCCTGCCTCCTGCTTCCTGCCGCCTGCTTCCTGCCGCCTGGTGCTAGAATCAGTTGTCTGGTCGCAATGCACTCTTTCCGGACTTCTCTCGTGGTCGCCGTGCTGTTCGGTCTTGTCTCGGGCGATCTTCCCGCACAGAAAAAAAAACCTGGGGATGATGAAGGCTACGTGCCTGTGGTGGCTCCCGACAAAAAGAAAAAGAGGGATGAAGACACGCAGACGCTGCCGCCTTCCAAAGATCTTCCCATCGCCGTCGTGGCGGACACGGACCGGCTGGCGTTTCAAGTGTCGCCATTATCATCCAAGGGATTGTTCACGCCGCAAACGCGCGAGGCTTTGAAGGGGTTGCTGCGATCGAGCCGCGGCACCATCGTCAAGCTGCGCGTGTTCGTGGCCGGCTCGGGAAACATGCGGCGCGTGGGTGAACTGGTGGGCGAGACATTTGCCGACAAGCGTGCGGCGTTGCCGGCGCTGAGCGTGGTGCAGGTGGGCGCGCTGCCTTTGGAGGGAGCGCAGGTGGTGATCGAGACCATCGAGATGGAGAAGAGATCCGTGAATCCGAACGGGATTGCGTTCGTTTCCGGGCAAGCCGCGCAGAACGCGGAGAAGTCTATCGAGCAACTCAAGAGCGCGCTTCGCGGTGGAGGGATGGAACCAGAGGATGCGTTGCGGGTGACTTGTTTTGTCAGCTCGCTCGAAGAGCAGAAGAACACGCAAGAGTTGATGAAGGGCAATTTCCCCACTGCGGCGTTGAACTATGTGCAGATGCAGCGTGAGCCAGTGATGCCGGCGGCCGAGTGCGAAGCAGTGGCGCGCGCCAGAGCCGCGGCGCCAGAGCCGATCAGTTTCCTGAATCCGCCGGCTCTCGACAAATCGCCGCACTATTCGCAGATCGCGCTGGTTACCAGTCCGAAATTGGTGATCACCGGAACACAGCTTGCGTTTGGCAGCCAGGAGAGCGACGTGAAGCTGGCGTTTGAGCGGCTGGGGAAGGCGCTGAGCGGGTCGAATGCGAGGTTCGTTCACGTCGTCATGTCGCATTTGTACCTTACTTCCGGCGCGCTGACGGCGAAGGTGCGATCGGTGCGGGCGGGCTACTACACGGGAGCTAATCCGCCAGCCAGCACCATGTTGCCGTTTGAGGGATTGCCGTCGCTGGACGCGTCCTTCGCGATGGACGTGGTGGCGGTCCCGGATCCAGTGACTGCGCGGCGTTGAGCGCTTGGTAGCGCATGGCGCCGCCCCACCCAAACATGACAGCGGCTGTCTGTACAGGCCGGTATAATTGCCGGGATGATCAAGAAAGCTGCCATCGGATTGCGGGCGCATTCCGGGTGGGCGGCGTTGGTGGCTATTGCTGGCCCCGCTAGCTCGCCCGAGGTGATCGCGCGGCGTCGGATCGAGATTGCGGATCCGAAAATTCGGGGATCGAAGCAGCCGTTTCATGCCGCGGAGCCGATGGAATTTCCGGATGCTCAAGCCTATATTGAGCAATGCGCTCGGAGCACCGAGCGGCTGGCGAGAGAAGCGTTGCAGGCGGCTATCGATGGTCTCGACGACAGGCGCTCGGAAGCGGCGGGCTGCGGAATCATTCTAGGCTCGGGACGAACATTGCCGGGCCTGGAAGCGATTCTAAAATCGCATGCACTGATCCACACCGCGGAGGGTGAGTTTTTTCGCAATGCTTTGTTGGAAGCGTGTAAGCATTGCGGGCTTCCGGTGCTGGGGGTCAAGGAGAAGGAGCTGTTCGAGCGAGGTGCGGCTCAGCTTCGCACGAAAGTAACTGAGCTCGAGCGCCGCGTTCAGGAAATGGGAAAATCCGTGGGTCCACCCTGGACGCAGGATCAAAAATATGCGGCGTTGGTGGCGTGGATGGCGTTAGGGAGGTGAAAAAGCACCGACTCCCTTACGGTCGCGGTTCGGTTACGGGCTACCGAGCCCCCAGTACGCGGTAATCGCGATTGAAGTATAGGAGCGGGCTGCCGCCTTGGCATTCCGCGTTCACTACTTCGCCCAGGAAAATGGCATGGTCGCCGGCTTCAATTACAGCCGCAAGCTGGCACTCGAAAGTCGCCACGGAACCGTGCAGCAGGGGCACGCCGTTGGGGCTCGGAGTCCACGCCACTCCTTCAAATCGGCCTTCGTCCTTGCATGCGAATGTAACCGAAATATCGCGCTGAGATTCGGCTAACACATTCACGGCGAAGTGCGAGCAGGCGCGGAAGTGCTGAAGGAACGTGCAGCCGTGATCGATGCAGATGAGGATGAGGGGCGGTTCGATGGAAACCGGCGTGAAGGAACTAACGGTCAAACCGTGCGTTGAACCATCGGGGGCACGTACTGTCGCCACGGTGACGCCGGAGGCGAACAAACTGCATGCATCCCGGAAGGATTTCGCGTCCAGACTGCCGGCGCGGCGGGCAAGGGCGTGGATAGCTGCTCTTGACAAGGGTATAACCCTAATCCTATCATGAAGTTTGCTCCTGTCCCGCAGTATCGGGGGCGTCTTTGGGAGCGTTTCCGATTCGAAGCAATACTAGTCCGGCCAGGAGGGGAACCTTGATCAAGCTCGACATTATTAACGAAGTCGTAAACAAAACTGGAATCACGAAGACCAAAGCCGAGATGGCTGTGGAGACAGTTTTTGAAAGCATGAAGCGGGCCTTGTCGCACGGGGAGCGCATTGAATTGCGGGGCTTCGGGATCTTCAACGTTCGTCCGCGCAAAACAGGTATCGGCCGCAATCCCCGCACTGGCGCAGAAGTGGCCATCCCTCCTGGCAAGGCTGTGCGTTTCAAGCCCGGCAAGGAGCTGCAGTCGCTGCAGTAGTGAAAGGGTCGTGGTTCCACGCTCATCGACCGACGGTTTGAGGACTGCGTTCGCTATCCACGAGACCTCGATTTCCGTTTCGCGGTGGGCGTTGCATGTGTTTTTGTTGGGCCTGTCGCTGCTCACTACGAGCATCGTGGGCGTGGTACTGGCGCAGAGTTTTCAAAACAATCGCGCGCTCGATATCGAGCAGTACGTGAATGTATTTCCGCTCCTGGCGGCGCGGCCGTGGCTGTTGCTGGATGGTCTGCCGTATTCGCTCACGCTGATGACCATTCTGCTGGCGCATGAGCTGGGCCATTATTTTGCTTGCCGCTACTACGGGATCGATGCCAGCCTGCCGTATTTTCTGCCGGCTCCCTTTCCGGGGATAGGCACCTTCGGCGCTTTCATTCGGATACGATCGCCCATCTATACGCGGCGCGCGCTATTCGACGTCGGCGTAGCGGGGCCCTTGGCGGGCTTCGTTCTATTGCTTCCCGCAATGGCCATCGGGTTGGCATATTCCAGGGTGATTCCGGGGATCGCGGAGCGGGGTGATTTGATTTTCAGCGTACCTGCCATCCAGCGCTTGATGGAGTTGCTGATTTTTCCCGGGCATGCCGCGGCGGACATCTCGCTGCATCCGGTGGCGCGAGCGGCCTGGGTGGGTACCTTAGCTACCGCTCTCAATTTGCTCCCCATCGGGCAGTTGGATGGGGGACATATTGTTTATGCGTTCACAGCGACCAAACACAAACTGTTGTCGCGTCTGTTCGTGGTGGCGCTGGTCCCGCTCGGCATATTCTATTGGCGAACATGGCTGGTGTGGGCGGGGTTGCTGTTCTTCTTTGCACTACGGCATCCAGTGATTTTCGACGTGACGCCGTTGGATCGGAGGCGCGTCGAGCTGGGGATTCTCGCGGCGGTGATTTTTTTACTGACGTTTACGGTAATGCCTATTCACTAGGGACCGTTTCGAGGCACCGTCTTCCTTACGGTCGCGGTTCGGTAACCCGCTTGATACAATCTCGATGATGAGAAAGACTCTTGGACTGATTGGGATGGTGCTGCTTGCGCAGAGCTCGCGGCCTCTTGAGGAATTTAAAACCAAGGCGGGGGTTGTTAAGATTACGCCTATCCGGCACGCCAGCATGATGATTGAGGCGGGTGGGAAGGTGATCTTTGTCGATCCGTGGAGCCAGGGGAATTTTGATGGGCTGCCTAAGGCGGATCTGATTCTGATTACGGATATCCATCCGGATCATTTGGATCAGGCGGCCATTGATAAAGTCCGCAAGGATGGGACCATGTTCATTGCGCCTGCGGCGGTGGCTAAAACTATTACTTCAGCTAGGGTGCTTGCGAATGGCCAAACGACAACGTGGGATCAGTGGGCTATCGAAGCGGTGCCGATGTACAACCTGAAGCGCGGTCCAACGCCTGGGACGTTTTTTCACGACAAGGGGCGCGGTAACGGCTACATTCTCAACTACGGCGACACGCGCTTCTATATCGCCGGCGATACCGAAGGCATTCCGGAAATGCGCGCGTTGAAGAACATCGACGTCGCATTTGTTCCCATGAACCTGCCTTATACGATGACGCCGGAAGAGGCGGCCGATGCCGTGCGCGCATTTCATCCCAAGGTGGTCTATCCGTATCACTATCGTGGAAGCGATACCGAAGCTTTCAAGAAGGCACTGGATGGCACGGGAATCGATGTGCGGTTGCGGAATTGGTATTACTAAAACCTGTTCTTCGGTTCTTCGGTTCTTCAGTTCTTCGGTTTTATTATCCGGCCGGGGCGGCGGTTGGTCAGGTCTCCGGATGAGATCACCCGTTCGCCGTTTATGATTAGGTCGCGGACGCCTTCTGCGTATTGGTGGGGGTTCGCGTAGTCGGCTTTGTCTTGGATTTTGGCTGGATCGAAGATTACGATGTCGGCCTTCATGCCGGGGCGTAGCAGGCCGCGATCGAGAAGGCGCAATCTCGCGGCTGGGTAGCCGGACATCTTTCGGATGGCGTCTTCCAGGGTCAGGACTTTTCGTTCGCGAACGTAGCGTGCCAGGACTCGCGCGAAGGTTCCGTAGCTGCGTGGATGCGGTGAGCCCTTGCCGAACTCGGGGATCTCGCCATCTGAACCGATCATGGTGTAGGGCGAACGTAGGATGCGCTCCACATCCTCTTCGCTGATGGCGTGATAAATGGCCTGGCAGCCGCCCTTCTGTTCGATCTCGATGGCTGTTTCCGCCGCCGTATCGAAGTTAACCGGACGGCCGCGGGCGGCCGTGATATCGGCCAGGCTTTTTCCGGCGAGCGAAGGATCGAACGAACAATTGGCCATGACGATGTTCTTGGGGTCGCCTCCACCGCGGTCGACGCGGATGCGCTGGATGATTTCGGCAGTAATCTTAGCTCGCTGATCGGGAGCCGATAGCCGTTCTAGCAGGGCTTTTTGACCGCCGGCTAGCGACCATTGTGGAAATAGCGCGGCGGTGCCGGTGCTTGAAGCTGTATAAGGGTAGGCATCGATGGTGGCATCCACGCCGCGCGCCCGCGCCTCCTCGATCAGCCGCAGGGTGTCCACGCTTTTCCCCCAATTCTGGGCGCCAATGATCTTGTGGTGCGTCACCTGTGTTGCGAGGCCGCCTTCTTCGCCGATCCGAATGGTCTCGCGGACGCTATCGACCACACCCGCCGCTTCGTCGCGCATGTGCGAGATGTACATGCCGCCAAATCCGGATACCACCTTTGCCAACTCGATCACTTCTTCGGTGGGCGTGAAGTTGCCGGGCACGTAAAATAGACCGGTAGAAAGTCCGAACGCGCCGTCCTGCATCGCCTGGCGCGTGAGGTCCTTCATCTTTGCGATTTCGTCAGGCGTCGCTTTCCGGTTTTCGAGACCCAGCACGGCTTGCCGGATACTTCCCTGCCCTACAAATGTGCCGAAGTTGACCGCCATGTGGATGCCACCGAGTTTTTCGAAGAACGGGGCGAGCGGGAGAGGCGAGCTGCCGTCGTTACCTTCGATGAGCGTGGTGACGCCCTGGCGGATGTAATTTTGCGCAGTGGGATCCAGGAAAATTCCACGGCGGGCGTGGGTATGAATGTCGATAAAACCGGGCGCGACTGTCAGCCCGTGGGCATCGATGGTCAGCTTGGCAGGCGCGCCGTCAAGAATACCGATGGCGGTGATGGTGTCGCCCCTGGTACCGATGTCACCCTCGTACCACGGGTTACCAGACCCATCCACGATGTGGGCATGGCGAATGACGATGTCAAAGGACTGGACTTGGAAAAGAAAGCTTAATGCGGCGAGCGGCAACATTCAGGCCATTGTACATGGCGTGGCAGCGCATGGCGCTACCCCACACTTACTTGTGCCGTTCTGTCACGCTTCGGTGTCAGGATGATACTCGGAATCGCCCCTCGGCGATGAAGAGAGCATCGACAAAAAGAGACCAAAGATCAGCAAAACAGCTACGATTGCACCCGCCAGCATAACCGACTCCCACCTTCTGAGTTATTTGGATTGCAATTGAAGGACCAGAGTTCAATCCGGTAAACTAAAGGGCAGTGCGTACCAGCCTCAAGCTTGTTGTGGCGATCGCAGTTGTTGTTGCCTGCGTCGCGCTGCTGGCCGGCTCGGCTGGAAAGCTGTCGCTCGAGCGCTGGACGCGTGTCGGCACCACGGTTCCTTCTGACCACGCCCAACTCCTAAAAGGCGATTTGGAACTGCGGAGTTTCTCGCGGCATCGCCAGATCCATGAATCGTTCCCGGCGTTCGCCGGAAACGTTGATCGGATTCCAGATTCCGGCAACGCATCCCAACGTTTATTCCAACATTCGTATTTTGGACGCACCGCACGGGTTCCCTTCTCTCTCTACCAGCGACCACCTCCGGTCTAACGGATCGCCCCAACAATTCACGATCTGTTTTTAATTTGGAGGAGGTTTATCTATGCTCAAACTTAAGATCCTCGTCATCCTAGCGGTGACGCTGATCTCGATCTATTTCATCATTGGCATTCCGCGATCGGGGAGCGAGGTCGAGCGAAATTTGCGAAGCAACATCCGGCTGGGAGCGGATCTGCGAGGCGGAAGCCAACTGACAATGCAGGTTCATCTGCAGGACGCTTTTAATGCCGAAGCACAGGAGACGGCCACGCGTTTGAGAGCGGGCGGGCTGGGTGGAACAATTACGGTGGAAGAAGCTACATCGCTCTCGGACGCGAATCGGGTGGCGATCCATATCACGGGCGCATCCGGAGCGGAGCGCGTGCCGGGTTGGGCGTCGCAGCAATTGGGTCCGTCGGAATATCGGCTGTCGCTCGAACCCGCGGAAGTCGTAAGGCTTCGACAGGAAGTTTTAAATCAAACGTTGCGGGTGATCGAGAAGAAGACCAACGATTTGGGTCTCACCGAGGCGACGCATCAAATTGTGGGAGCGCCGGAGGACGCCGAGATTCTGGTAGAGATGCCCGGGGTGGATGATACGGCAAGAATCAAACGGCTGCTCGGTACCGCGGCGGTGTTGGAGTGGCTGGATGTGAAGGACGGGCCGTTTCCGTCTTGCGAAGCTGGGCTGGCCGCGCGCGGCGGCGTGCTTCCTTTGAATACGCGGCTGGTGGACGGCGCCGGTTGTTATCTGCTGGCCAGAAACCCGGTCATACGCGGGGCGGACATTCGCAACGCGCAGTCAGGCGAAGCTCCGTCGGGAGGTTGGGTGACCACTTTTGTGCTATCGCAAGAAGCAGCGAAACGGTTCGAATCGTACACCGCGGCGAACATCAACAATCGCGCGGCGATTGTGCTGGATGGGAAGATAATCAGCGTCGCGGTCATCCAAAACAAAATTCGGGACACCGGGCAGATTACCAACCAGCCCAGCATGCAGGACGCCTCCGAGCTGGCGCTCAATCTGCGCGCGGGTTCGCTGCCCGCAAGCGTAGAGTACGTGGGGGAACGCACGGTGGGACCGTCGCTGGGAGCGGATTCCGTTCGGCAAGGAATGCGCGCGGGTGTGGCCGGCCTAGCGGCGGTCGTTACGGTGATGTGCACGTACTACAAAGGCGCGGGAGTTAATGCCACGGTGGCGTTGGCGCTCAATGCGCTGATTCTTGTCGCGGCGCTCAGCTACTTTGGCGCGGTGTTGACGCTTCCGGGAATTGCGGGAGTGATTCTGACCATAGGCATGGCAGTGGATAGTAATGTGCTGATCTTCGAGCGCATCCGAGAGGAGTTGCGCTTGGGAAAGGCCGCGGTTGCCGCCGTGAATGCGGGCTTCAGCAAGGCGCTTTCGTCGATCATCGACACTCATGTGACCACCGTGGTGGCTTGCGGTTGCCTGTTTCTGTTTGGAACTGGTCCGGTGAAAGGGTTCGCGGTTACGTTGGTGCTGGGGTTGGTGGCGAATGTGTTCACTTCGGTCTTCGTTTCCAAGGTGTTGTTTGATTGGAAGCTGGCGCGGTCGAGAACACCGAGGTTAAGTATTTAGCGGCTTATTCAGTATCATGGACCCTTTAGGCAAGCCGGAGGCTTGCCCTACGGGGATGAGGCAACTGCTCGGCATATTGTTTGCTACGGGGTTCACGCTTGTCGTGTGTCTCGCTGCGGGTAAATTGGTTCTGCAATTGGTGCAGGCCCGGTTGACGCGGATGGAGGAATATTTTCTCGGCTTCGTCACGGGAGCTGCTTGCCTAAGCACCATCGTTTTTCTGCTGACGGCTGTGGGACAAGCGCACCGAGGCGTTTTTCTCGCGGCTGGCCTGGTTATCATCGCGTTCGCGATCAGGCGTGGGGCGCATCGATTTGCGGGTGTTCGTGCCGAATGGCCTTGGAGGATCTTCTTCGGCGTTTTCTTTGTCATTTTTGGTTTGCTGTATCTGGGGAATGCGCTTGAACCGGAGACCAGTCCGGACGGAGTGGCCTATCACGTCGCGCTCGCCGCTCGCTATCTGCGGGAGCATCACTTTCCACGGATCACCACTAATTTCACTGCCAATTATCCGGAAGGCATGGAGATGCTGTTTCTGTTCGCGTTCGCGTTCGGTAAGCACACTGCGGCTGCGATGGTTCATTTCCTGTTTCTGCTGATTACGCCGTTCGGAATGATCGCGTATGGCCGCCGGATCGGATCGCCAGTGGCTGGCGTTATCGGAGCGCTGCTGTTTTTCATCAGTCCGATCGTTGGCAAGACGGGATCGAGCGCCTATGTGGATATCGCGTTGGCCGGGGCGGTGTTCGCCGTGTTTCTGCTGCTCGAGATCTGGCGCGAGGAGCCGCGGAGCGGGCTACTGGTTCTCATTGGAATCTGCGCCGGTTTTGCGTATGCGACAAAGTATACGGGCGCGCTGGCCATTCTTTACGCCGTCGGCGCGGTTCTTTTGAAGCGTCGGGGGATCCGGCCGGCGGTTCTGGTAACTGCGTGCTCCTTGCTGATCGCCGCGCCCTGGATTCTGAAAAACGCAATCGTGGTGCGCAATCCTGTATCACCTTTCGCCAATGCAATATTTCCGAATCCGTACATGTCGGTTTGGTTGGAGAGAATCTGGGCTCACGCGCAAAGGGTCCACGGCGGTGTGAGCGTGATGGAGATGCCGCTCGAACTAACCATCGGAGGGAGCCGGCTGTATGGAGTACTCGGGCCGGTTTTCCTGCTCAGCCCATTGCTGTTGATCGGTCTAGCGAGGCCGGCGGGGCGCCGACTCGCACTAGCGGCGCTGCTATTCGCGATTCCTTGCGTGGCGGCTCCCGAAACACGCTATTGGATACCGTCGCTCGCGTTCGCTTCTATGGGGATGGCGCTGGTGCTGGCGCGTTGGCGCGTTATCGCCGCGGCCGTTTTGCTGCTACATGCTGTGAGCTGCTGGCCACCGGTCTTGAATCGATACGTACACCCCTATGCGTGGCGCATCGGTGAGGTGGATTGGAAAGCCGCGCTACGGTTAACTCCCGAAGCAGATTTTCTACGTCGACATATGTCCGACTATGAGGTCGGCCTCACCGTCGACAAGATCGTTCCAGCGGGCGAGCCGATCTTCAGCTTCTCTGGAATTCAGCAGGCCTATCAATCGCACGAAGTAATCGTCGAGTGGACTTCTTCGTTCGGACTCCGCGCCGGTGAGACATTGCGCACACCTTTCACTAAGGATCTTCAACCCACGCGGCGGCACGACTTTCGTTTCGCGCCAATAACGACGCGTAAGATCCGCCTCACACAGACTGCGCGGAGCGATAACGATCGATGGAGCATTTCTGAGCTTCGCGTCCTCCGGCAGGGCGTCGAGCTTCCACGCGCGAGGGAGTGGCGGCTGCGCGCGTCATCCAATCCGTGGGATGTTCCCTTGGCTTTCGACAATGACGCTGTCACACGCTGGACGAGTTATGAGGCGTACCGGCCGGGAATGTTCGTTGAGGTGGATTTCTCCCGGGCCGTGGCGATCGATCAAGTGGCGGCGGACTGCACTCGCGATCAGGACGGAATGAACATGCGGCTTGAATACGAGACAGCGCCCGGAGAGTGGCGCACGATCTCGGAGCACGCGACGACATATGACGTTCCTGAATCGGAGGGAATGCGACGGGCGGCGATCCAGGAAGTGGAACGGAACCATGTGCACTGGCTACTGATCCACGACCTGGAACATGACCGCGGCGCAGGCGATTTCTACCGGTATCAGAAATTGTGGGGAATCCGGTTGGTGGCGGCGGAGGGTCAGTACAAGCTGTATCACCTGGAGTGATTGACGTAGCGCACGCACTTTTGCGTGCCGTGTTCGCACTCTTGCGAACACTAGTGTGCGAAGTAGACCCAGGCGTTCACACGAGTGTGAACGCGGCACGCAGGAGTGCGTGCGCTACGTCAATCCGTCATCTCAGCGATGGCTTGAATCACCAGCTCTGGTTCATCGAAATGGATCCAATGGCCGCTCTTAGTGGCGATGATGTGCTTGCCATGGAGTGAGTGGCCAGCGATGGCGTCTCGCTCGGCCAGTTGCGCGGCGGTGGAATTGGATGCCGAAATGATAGTGACTGGAATGTGAGCCGGAAGCTCGCCGAACGCGGACACCTGGGACGCGCTCGAAGGCAGCGACTCCAAGTAATTCGCCATTCCCAGAAAACTTTTGGGCTGGCACCAATGCGCCTGCACTATCGGCCAGGTTTCCGGTGGCATTTTTTGAACCTCCCTAACTAAGCGCGAGATGGCCGATTCCCCGCGCCCGCTGCCGGCGAGCCTGGCGACCAGCTTCGGAACGAGCACAAGGCCACTCGATAGCGCCGCCAGACCAAAGCGCACCACGCCGAATCGAGCTAGTAACGCACCACGTCGCGACAGCATTGCGCCGCGTCTCAGAGTTTTCCATTGCGCTTTCGATGGCCGCAGCCATTCTGAGGCGGCCAGCGGGTCAAGCAACACCAGGCCGGCCACCTGATCCGGATATCGGGCCGCGTAACAACGCACCAGTAGGCCGCCAAAGGAATGGCCAGTCAGTACGAACGGAGCCGGGATTTGGGCTGCCGTGAGTAGCGCGTGCAATTCCTCAACGGTATTGGAAATTGTTCGCGGCGAACGGGCTGGATTGCTCCAACCGAGGCCCGCACGGTCGTAGCTGAACACACGCGTGAATCGGGCTAGCTCGGCTTGAATGCTGGTCCAATTCAGGCAAGATGCAGCGATGCCCGCTTCGAGAATCACGGGCGGAGTTCCGTTGCCGGACTCGAGCAGGTGCAGGCGCGAGTTTCCGATATTGACCATGCGTCCGGGCAGCGGAAACCTGCGCCGGTCGCGAGCGGTGCCCAGACGTTGATACAGCCAGCCGGACGCAACCACCAGTAGGATGAGGCCTGCGGTGATTAGCACTTATTGCGCGGCGCTTGCATTCGGACCCGGCCGCATTTCGGGCACTTCCACTTTCGTTTCTTGTGGTAGATATGGCCCTTGAGTTCTTTCATGGCGACGCGGCAGACGCGACAGGTCACTCGCCCACCTAGTTCGTAATATCGCTGGTACGGCTTTCTTCGCGGATAGGCATGTACACTTCGTACCATTTCTTCTGCGCGGGGCTGTCGGCGTACTTTTTGAGCGCGTCCTCGCTCGAAAACTCCATCACGATGACGTGGTTATAGCCGTCGGGAATCTGCTTCTTGATGGGCTTCGTCCACACGTGGATGATGCCGGGATACTGGGAAGGCAGCGCCTCGGCGGCTTTGATGGCCTGCTCAATCTGCGCGGGTTTGGCATCCGCATTCCATTTGACGGTGATCACGTGGATCACGGTCTTCGGCTTGGTGTCGGCGGCGGACGCGACGGTGGCTAGCATGGCTACCGCGGCGAGGGCCGTAAGGAACAGTTTTCTGGTCATCGTTTCTCCTTATTGAATGTTAGAACAATACGCCACCTTTGAGCTTGCCAAGACGACGAACTTACAGTAGAGTTGATTGAGTTTCACGGAGAGAAGAAGAATGGCTTTCTGCACCAACTGTGGCGCGCAGAATCAGGACAACGCGCAATACTGCACCGGCTGTGGATCGCCCGTGCGGGCTGCACTGGCAACGCCGCCTGGACAACTATCGCCGGTTTCGGGCGCGCCGCCTCCGCTAGCTGTGCCCTATGCTACAGCGGGCCCGCCGCTGCCTCCGGGTGCTACGTACGCGCTGTGGGCCGACCGAGTGGTGGGCTATGTGATCGATCTTGTTTTGGTCGGCGTTGGGATGGGTGTCCTCTATTTGGTGCTGGGGGGACTTTTCGCCATGATGGCCGGCTTAGGCTCCAACCTCGCGGGCGGCATGTGCTGCATGATGATCCTGCTGTTCCCGGTGTCCAGTTTACTCGTGGGTCTTTTCAACGGTGTGTACCTGGTGGCGCAACGCGGCGCCTCGATTGGCCAGGGCGTGATGAACCTGAAGGTTGTGGACATCAACGGAAATCTATTGAGCACGGGGACAGCGTTCATCCGGCTGATCGCGCGGGTGGCGCTGGGCTTTGTTCCGATGGTGGGTCCGCTGCTCGACCTGCTTTGGCCGTTATGGGATGAAAAGCGGCAAACCCTGCATGACAAGGCAGTGGGTTCGTATGTGCTGAAGCTACGATGACCAACAGAGCCGGATTTGCCGCGACAGTATTGGGGGCGATGATGCTCCTGGAACTGCTCGTCATCAATCTAGCTTTCACCGCGGATTCCGACTTTGTCTATTTGCTTGGGCGGCCGATAAATGTCGCATGCGCCGCGCGGCAGCGATTCGGTGTTCCCTGCCCGACCTGCGGATTGACTCGTGGTTTCGTGCTGACGGTTCATGGCCACGTACGCGAGGCCTGGCGATTGAGTCCAACCGGTCCGCTGGCTGTGGGTGGGATATTGGGGATGAGCATTTTACTTTTGATTTTCGCGAGCTTGGAACGGCGGCGCACCCCGGCCCAGTTGGCTGGGATGAAGCGATGGGTGCAAACGGGCGCACTAGCGTACGCCGGAATGGCGACATTGATTTGGATTTGTTCGTGGATCTCAGTGGTGACCAAGTTGAAATGGGTGAGAGGATAGAACAGGAGGAAGAATGGTTTATTGTGCGAAGTGTGGTTCACCCGTAGAGGGAAAGTTTTGTCCGAAGTGCGGATCGGCGATCGGAGCTGCTCCGGGGGCTGCGCCCGGTGATGCTCCGCCGACTCCGGCGGCGCCAGTGGTTGCGAATCCAGGTCTCGGCATGGACGAGAATCTGGCGGCGGCGCTCTGCTACATCCCGATTATCGGTCTGATCTTTCTCCTGGTGGAACCCTACAACAAAAACAAGAACATCAGGTTTCACGCCATGCAATCGCTGTTCTATTGCATCGCGTGGGTTGCGGTGGGCATCGTGCTCGGAATTTTCGGCGGAATCCTGATGCCTCTGGGTATGTGGAGCTTTTGGCTGCTGATTACTCGTTTGGTGCAATTGGCCCTGTTCGTGGGCTTAATCATCATGGCGGTGAAGGCGTATCAGGGCAGCCGGTTCGTGATGCCGATTATTGGACCGCTGGCGGAGAAGCAGGCGGGCTGAGCCTGCAAGTCGTGGCGCACGCACACTGCGTGCCATGTTCGCACTCCTGCGAACACAAGTGGCGGAGATGATCCAGGCGTTCACATGAGTGTGAACGCGGCACGCTGAGAGCGTGCGCTACTTGTCGGGTTTCGCGAACTTTTCGTCTTCTACCGGAACGTTGTTCTTCACCTCGGCGATCTGAATGGTGAAGCGGCCATTGGTGCGCGAGAGAGTCCAGCGGAAGGGAACTTTCACGCCATCCACGGCGCGGTAGTCCGCATAATCAATCTGCGTCGGATTCCGGCCCAGCGGCGTTTCGCCATAACGCACCTGCCGCAAAAGCAAACCTGATTTACTTTCGAAATAGAGCCGAACCGGCGGGCGCCCGGGCCGCGTGCCGATCAGCGTCTGGCACTCTATTCCATTAATCGATTCCGGACGGCCTGTGCGCAGTTGCTGAAAGATCTGGGGGAGCCGCAGTGCGAGATAAAATTCAGCGTCGAGCCCCGCCGCTTCCGATTCAGCCTGCGACATTGTTCGCGGCGGCCGGCCCGTACTGCCTAGCCATCCCGAGGTTCCGTCAAACGCGGTGTAGCTTTCGCTCTTCGGCATGTGAGTGACGGAGATGCGCTTATTGGGAGCCTTCATGAACAATTCGATGGGCGTCTCGTTTCCACCCACCAGGATCACGCCTTTCTCCACTCGGCTGCTGAACTTCTTGATGGCATCTTCGCCGCCCAGCGCCGCGACGTATTTTTCCAAAATCTCGGCGGCATTCGGGCCTTCGCTGGCGGCGGGTTTGGCAGCGGCCTCGGCATGCGCGGGCATATCGGATTCCAACACGGGTGGTGTGCCCGCAGGATGCTCCGAGCCATGGTGGCAGGAATAGCACGTCACTTCACGCCGGCCGCCGAAGCTGTCCTTATTCAGCGCCGCCGTCATGGCCATCATCTCGCGCGCGGTCTTCTTGGTTTGCTTGTCATCCAAATCCATCTTGCCTTCCACGTGACAGAAGGTACATTCGACACCGAGCGAGGCTGAGATAAACGTCATCGCCGGAACCAACTGGTCGGCGGGCGTGCCCTTGAGCTGAATAATATTCTTGAAAGTTTGCTCGGCGGTCTTCGGCTCGGCGGTTTGGCCATGTAGCAGGCCGGCCGCGAACGCTACCGCGAGAATCGGTACGAAATGTGTCCTGATTTCCAGCATTTTAATTCTCCTGATGTGTTCTCTGGATTGTATCTAATCACGCCGGTGTGATGTTTCCTTGAGAAGAGCACCGACTCCCTCACGGTCGCGGTTCAGTAACGCTTTCCGAGCCGCGGCTCGCACACTAGAACCTGGTGACTTCGGTGAAATGGAAACCGTTCACCTTCATGGCGGGGACAACCATATCGAACGCCTCTTCTCCCGATGCGCGCACGGTGGGCGAGAGCGCTTCCACGTTGTTGAGCAATTCGATAAGTCCCTGGTTGAAGCGGAAATTCCGCAGCCCGCAAGTCAGGCGCCCGTCTTCAATCAGGAACGTGCCGTCGCGAGTCATCCCGGTCATGATTTTCGAGAATGGATCTACTTCGCGGATGTACCAGAACCGCGTGACCAGGACCCCTCGCGCAGTGGAAGCAATCATCTGTTCGATCGAAGTGGAACCGCCTGAGATCACTATGTTCATGGGAGCTTCGCCAATCTCGTTTGGCACGGGGAAACCATGGCCCGTGGGCTCTACCCCAGCCCGGCGGGCGCTGGAACGGGCGTAGGCGAGTTCGCGCGGAACTCCCGCGTCTACCAGCGCGAGTTTCCGCCGCCTGACACCCTCGCCATCAAAGGGAACTCCGGCTTGCAGCGGATGAGCCACATCGTCAGTGATATGGATGTTGTCGCCGAAAAGTTTGGCGCCCAGCCGATCGGTGAGGAAACTGCGCTTGTCTTCCAGGGCCGTGGCGCTGAAATCGCCGAACATTTGACCCACCAGATCGAGCACCGCCGCCGGTTCCATGATCACCGTATAGCGTCCCGGATCAACCTCGCGCGGATCGCGCGATAGCCGAGCCTTGTCGCTCGCGCGGCGCGCCATCTGGACCGGATTGATTGCGCTATACGCGACGGCCGATTCCTTGGCCCACCCAGAGCTGTCTTCCGCCATGGCCGTTATCGAGAACTGCGCCATGGTTTCGCTATGCAGGGCCGCGAGGCCAGCGGAATTGAAGATGGCCTCTACCGACTGGCCGGTGGAATAAAATCCAGCCGCGGTCTGCCCCGCCCCTTCCACCACGCGGATAGCCTCGGCAACAGATCGAGCTCGATCCATGGGGCTGGCGGAAGCAGTGGCGGCATCAAAGCGTGGGATTTGCGGAATCGCGGAAGGTGGTGACAACGGCAGTAGCTCTGGATCCGCCGCAACAGACTTCGTCAAGGCGATGGCCTGCTCTACCGCCGATCGTATGGAGTCCGCGTCGAATCGATTCGTTGTAGCGCGAGCGGTTTTTTGATCGAACAACACGCGCACGGAGATCCACTGGCCCTGCTCTGCCACATTTTGGTGGATGTTGTTGTTGGCGAAGCGGGTCAGCGCACCGCGATGCGCCGCAAAGAGTACCTCGACATCCCGAACACCGAACGAATGGGCAGCCTGTTGCACATTCTCAAAAAGTTCACGGCTTCTATCGAGCGAAAGTATCGGAATCTTGTCGACATCAGCCGGCATAAGCTGCTCCGATCTTGACGTCGTGGAAACGCGCTGGGCTCGCGCCATGACCGGTCCCGATCACCTGTTCAGGCTGGCCCTTGCCGCAGTTCGGCACGCCCCACAGCACCCAATGATCGCGATTGGCGATGGCGGCGCAGGAATTCCAGAACTCGGTAGTGATGCCGCTATAGGTGGGGTTTTTCAGCATGCGCCCGCGTTTACCGTCCCGAATTTCCCACGCGATTTCGCAACCGAACTGGAAATTGTAGCGCTTGTCGTCGATGGACCAGCTGCGGTTAGTCTCCATATAAATGGCGTTGCTCACTCCGCCCAACACTTCGTCCAGCGTCTGTTCGCCCGGCATCAGACTCACGTTGGTCATCCGGATGAGCGGCGAACGCGACCATCCGGTGGCGCGCATCGTGCCGTTCGAGCGCGCCTGCCCGATGGCGGCGGCGGTTTCGCGCGAGGTCATGTACCCGACGAATTGGCCGTTACGAATGATGTCGGCGCTTTGCGCGGGAACACCTTCGTCGTCGAAAAGAAAAGTGCCGAGACCCGGACCATGCTCCGGCCGCGCGTCGCACACTGCGTTGACGATTTCCGAGCCGTAGCGCAACTTGTTCAGCTTGTCGAGCGTAAGAAAACTCATGCCCGCGTAATTCGCCTCCGAGCCGAGCACGCGGTCGAGCTCGATGGGATGACCGATGGATTCGTGAACCTGGAGGCCAAGCTGGCTGCCGTCCACGATCAAATCGAACCGGCCTTCCGGGCATTGCATGGCGGAATGCAGCGCCACGGCCTCCTCCGCGACGCGCGCCGCGTGATCGAGCATGGCCAGCTCGTGAATCAGCTCGTAGCCCTTCAACTGATGCTGCCCGCCGAACGAATTCGGATACGATCGCTTTTGGATCTCGTCCCCACGGAAACTGTGAACGTCGAATCCGGCACCGCTCGCAGTGCGCGTTTGATCGATCACGCTTCCAAGCGATGAAGCGAAAATCTGCCGTTCCCGGTGAAAGACCATGGAGGTCTGCGCCAGCGTGACGCCGGAATTGCGTCGCAGTTCAGCATCGATTCCCAGCAGAAGTGCGAGCTGTTCGTCCACGCTCACCGAAAACGGATCAATCTGACATGGCGAGGCCCAGGTGGCTTCGTATTTGTCTTCGGGTGCGAGCACCACGTCACGTTTCTTGGCGAGGGCGCTGGCACGTGCGATTTCCACCGCGAGCGCAGCGGCCGACTTCACGCCGGCTTTGCTCAAATCGTCGGTGGCGGCGAATCCCCAGCAGCCTTCGGCCAATACGCGGATGCCCAGCCCCGCCGATTCGGAGCTGGATACCTGGCTCGGTTTACCGTTCTTCGTGGAGAGATCCCGCTCGCGGCTGTCAATCAGGCGAACATCGGCATAAGTGACTCCCGGCCGCAAGGCGGAGTCCAGCGCTTCGAGGGCGAGTTTCTTCATCAGTATTTAGGATACGTGGAATGCGGACTGGGGTCTGCACAGAGGAGCTAGTGGGCTGGGAAAAAACCGATAATCTGATAGCCTGTAGACATGACTACGCTGCTTGAGAAGGCGCTCGAAAAAGTTGGCGCGCTGCCACAAGCTGAGCAGGATGCCATTGCAGCAGAAATTCTCGCATCCTTGGCGGACGAAGCAGCATGGAAACAGCGTTTCGCCAGTAGCCGGGATCAATTGCGGCAGCTTGCGAGCGAAGCTCTTGAAGAGGATCGGCGCGGTGAAACTCGCCCCTTAGATGAATTGCTTTGATAGAATCCAATACGACGCGCCGGTTCTGGAAGGCGTTTGCCGAGCTTCCGGCTGAGGTTCAGCAAAGTGCCCGAGACGCATGCCGGCTTTTTCGTGACGATCCCACATATCCCGGTCTTCATTTCAAGAAGCTGGAAGATCAAGATGATATTTATTCAGTCAGAATCGGCCTGGCCATCGCGCCTTAGGAGTGATGAAAGCAAGCCGGATCGTCTGGTTTTGGATCGGGAGCCATGCCGAATATGATCGTTTGATGTAACCGGCGATGCTGCTCGGCTGGATGCAATAGACTTGTGAGATGCTCTCCTGGCTGTTCTCTGATCCGTTGCCCGTGGGCGAGGTAGCGCCTGACTTCACCCTTCCCGATCAGGACGGAAATACCGTGTCGCTGAGAGGTTTGTCCGGCAAAAACGTCGTTCTGGTCTTCTACCCGGCTGACGAAACCTTCGTTTGCACCAAACAACTTTGCGAATTCCGGGACAGTTGGGCGAGGGCACAGCAAAAGGACACGATCGTTCTGGGCGTAAACCCAGCCGGCGCACAGAGGCACGCCGACTTCCGATCGCACCACCAGCTTCCGTTTCCGCTCTTGGTAGACAGCGGCCAGCAGGTAGCTTCCAGCTATCACGCCAACGGGCTCATTGTGAAACGAACCGTGTATCTGATCGGAAAGTCGGGAAAAATCCGCTACGCACGGCGGGGTAAGCCGGATCCGCAAGAGGTTTTGGCTACCGCTGAATAGAATTTAGGATGCTTGGCCGGCCGACGATTTCTCGCCCGCCTCCAAGGCCTCTAATGCGGTGTCTTCGCTGGGATAGATGGGGATCACATTGGCGAGCCGGGTTAGCTCCAGCACGTCCCGCACGCGACGATTCAAATTCGCCAGGACGAACCGGCCAGTCGCATTCTTGAGGATGCTGGTATAAATTCCGATCAGAAAACCGATGCCGGTTGAATCGATATAGGAGACTTGGCTGAAGTCTGCCAAGACTTTGGAATAGCCTGCGCTTTTGATCTCTTCGGTCTTGGCGCGCAAGTACGCGGAATCCTGCCCGGTAGCAAACCGCCCGTGCAAACGGAGGATACAAATGTCGCCGTGCTGCTCGAATTCAACCAACATGGGGTCCCTTGTCATCGTACTACAAAAAAACCGTTTCTCGTTTCTCGTTTCTCGTTGGCGGCAGCCCCTAGTCCCCAGTCCCTAGCCCCGCTTGCTATACTTCGCCCATGCGACGATTACTGGCGGTGTTCCTCGGTCTGATGCTATGTGCTCTGACGCTCGCGGCGGCGGAGATTTCCGGTACATGGAGCGCGAGTGTCGTGCTGGATGCCGGCAGCGGCACGGCTACGTTTGTCCTGAAGCAGGACGGGGATAAGTTGTCCGGCTCCTATTCGGGCGCGCTGGGAGAGGCGAAGGTGACTGGTTCGGTGAAGGGCGATGAGGTGGAATGGTCTTTCGATAGCGAGGATGCCGGCAAGGTGGTCTACAAGGGCAAGCTCGACGGCGCAGCGAAGATCAAGGGGACCGTCGAGTATGGGCAATTGGGTAAGGGCAGTTTCACGGCAGAGAAGGCCAAGTAAACTCGGTTCTTCGGTTCTTCGGTTCATCGGTTCATCAGTTCATCGGTTCGGAAACAGGGATTGTCGGTAAGGATAGAGATCTCGCGGAGCAACGAACTGAATAACCGACGAACTGGATAACCGAAGTGAACTTCCGGCTTAGAGGAGCCGGAAGTTGACTTCGATGGTTGCTTGTACGGCGACGGGCTTTCCATCCTTCATGCCGGGACGGAACTTCCACTTCTCAACCGCCTCAATCGCTTTTTGATCCAGACCAAGGCCGAGCGGGCGAATCACCTTCAATTCACGGGGGTTGCCCTTTTCATCGACCACGACGAAAAGGATGACGGTTCCCTGGAATTTCGCCTTGCGCGCTTCTTCGGAATATTCCGGCTCCACTTTGAGGATCACACTGGGCGGTGAAACGCCGCCACCGATCCGATAGGCGCCGCCACCCATGTTGCCGCCGTGACCGGGACCATAGCCGGGCCCTGATCCGGAACCAACGCCGCCGCCAGGACCCGAACCAATACCGCCGCCCGAACCGGGACCGTTTGAAGCAATTCCAGACTTGGCCAGCGGATCGCCCAGAACATTCATATCCACTTTCGGGATATTGGCATCCGGCTGAATGATCAGCGTGGGTTCCATCACAAGCTTGGGATCGGGATTGTGAACCACCGCCATGGGAGGCACAAACTGCTTGTCGGACAGCCGCGGCAACTTCCCTTTGCTAGCGGGCGTGGGCGAACGATCGCCGCCACCACCGCCGCCGCCCATCTTGTCGTTTTTCGCAGTGGGCTTGTAGGGCGAAAGATCCGGAGCAATCAGATCAATCTGCTCCTTCACTGCCTTTTGCACCGCTTTGTTCGTGCCGATCAGGAACAGCAACCCCAGCACCGCAACGTGGATCGCCATGGAACTAAGCCCGGCCCGCTTCTCCTGGCCGCCGTAGAAACCCCAGATTTCCTTCACCGCTACGGGCTTCGACGTTACTTCTAACGGCGGTAATTTGGGCGGGTGGAGGAATTCTTTAAGGTCTTTCCAGAATGTTCGGTAGAAAGGCTCTTCGCCGGCCGCGAGCAACCGTTCCAGATGGAGATCGGCATGCGGGTCGCCTTGAGAATTATTTGCCCCAGGGTTTATTGGTTGGTCGTGAGCAGCCATCGTCTTCTTCTACTACGTGTCACTAGTCTTCCGAATCTCTCAAAAGGTAGACGTCTTCTCGTTGCCTAAAGTTGCGCCGATACCTACAACTGATTCTATCACTTCCATGGATTTGTCAAGTGGGTCTATGGAAAATGGAAGGCTATCGGTCCACCCACTCGTCAGGATACAACCTACACTAATTAAAGCATGTCCGACAAGCCTTTGGTGATCTTCGACGGCAAGTGCGGATTCTGCCGGATTTGGATTCGGTACTGGGAACAGCTCACGGGGCGTGAATTGGAATACGCCGCATCTCAGGATGTGGCCGCGAGCTACCCCCAGATCCCGGCCACGAGCTTTGGCCAATCGGTGCAACTGGTGATGCCAGACGGCGATGTGATCAATGGGGCGCGCGCGGTCTTCACCACCTTGACCTATGCGCCAGGAATGAAGTGGCTGCTTTGGGTTTACGATCATGTGCCGGGCTTTGCGCCAGTGACTGAAGCGGCCTACAAGCTGATCGCGGCCCAGCGCACTTTCTTTTATCACCTCACGCGGTTCACTTTCGGACGCGACATTTCGCCGCTCCGCTATACGGGGGTGGAATGGCTCTTTCTGAGAATCCTCGCGGCTATATACTTCATTGCGTTCGCCTCATTCGGGCTGCAGATCAAGGGATTGATTGGCGCACGCGGTATCCTGCCTGCCGGCCGATATCTCACAGCCGTTCACGATACGTTCGGGCTGGAAAGTTATTGGATAGCGCCCACACTCTTTTGGATCGTGCACAGCGATGCGTTCCTGAGAGGAACGTGCGTGGCCGGAGCCTTGATTTCACTGGTGCTGCTGGCGGGCTACCTGGAACGTGCCGCCTTGCTTCTTTTGTACATTTTGTACCTTTCGCTCTGCACCATTGGACAGGACTTCATGTCATTCCAATGGGACATGTTGCTGCTGGAAGCGGGGTTTCTCGCGATCTTCTTAGGATCGTCCAAGCTGATGATTCTCTTGTTCCGGTGGCTGCTGTTCCGGCTGGTATTCCTATCCGGCGCGGTCAAGCTGCTGAGTCACGACCGGACGTGGCGGAGCCTGGATGCGTTGAGCTTTCACTATTGGACGCAGCCGCTACCAACGCCGATCGCCTGGTACATGCAACAACTGCCGCTCGGGTTCCAGCGATTCTCGACGGCCGCGGTGCTGTTCCTCGAGTTGCCGGTTCCATTCCTCATTTTCATGCCCCGGCGCTGGCGGTTCTTCGGCGCAGCGTGCATTCTGTTTCTTCAGACGCTCATCTTTCTCACCGGCAACTACACCTTCTTCAACCTGCTGACCATGGCGCTATGCCTGTTCCTTTTCGATGACCGAGCGCTGGCGAGGCTGCGGCTGCGAATGCGCGCTGTTCGCACCAAACCGGCGTTGGTAGCCGCGGTAGCGGTGGTAATCGTGACGCTCAGCGGACTGGAGCTGTGGGGCATGTTCTTCGGACGAGACAGCTCGCTAGTGCGCGTGGCAGCGCCGTTCGGAATCGTGAATACATATGGACTCTTCGCCGTGATGACGACATCCCGGCCGGAAATAGTGGTCCAGGGGTCGAACGATGGCGACACATGGCTCGATTACGAGTTTAAGTTCAAACCAGGAGATTTGAAGAGGGCGCCGCGCTGGGTGGAACCTTTCCAACCTCGCCTGGACTGGCAGATGTGGTTCGCCGCGCTGTCGAACTACCCGAGCACGCCGTGGTTCAGCAATTTCATGGTGCGGTTATTGCAAGGCTCGCCGGATGTATTGGGACTGCTCGGCAAGAATCCATTCCCGGGAAATCCGCCGAAATACATTCGCGCATTAGCGTTCGACTACTCATTCACCGATTTCGCCACTCGTCAGGCGACGGGCGATTGGTGGCAGCGTACACCGAGGGGACAATATTTCCCTGCAATGGCGCTCAGAGCGCAATAGCGACGTAGGACAAGCCTCCGGCTTGTCCCTTTGGCAAGCCGGAGGCTTGCCCTACGGCTGACAGAAGTATTTGATGATACGGCGCAGGGATTATTTTGATGATACGGCGCACAGAATTATTTGATTATCAGGAATCCGCTCTCCACCCGATCATCCGCGATGCGGTTCCACATTACCCGCGCCTGGCCGACCGCGACCACGTGTTGAAAATCCACTACCTGTCCGGTGGGGAGCGCTGCATACGAATGCGCTGCGCGGAAACCGCTCTTGCTGTAGTCCAGCAATCGGCCGGTGACTTCCTGATGCGCCGGATCATTGAACGAAAATTTCAGATGGCCGTCAGCCGGATGGCGAAACTCGGAACGGCGATCAGCAGCTGTCATAACCGATTTTTGCGAAGCGTCCTGGTCAGGATGCACAGGTTTGCCGCACGGCCTCCCTTCCGTAAAGTTTCAGCTTCCGGCTCAGCGTCCGCCGCGAGATCCCAAGCAACTCGGCAGCTTTCTGCTGATGGCCGTTGGTTTGGGCCAGCACCTTGAGGATGGTGGTTTTCTCCATCCCATCCAGGTTCGCAGGATTGGACACCGCTTCGGCCAGGCCCATCATGCTGCCTGGCCCAGGCTGTCCCAGCATCAAGTCCTCGCCGCGGATTTCGAGATCGAGCGTCAACACCGCGGCTTTGGTTACGGCATTGCGAAGTTCCCGGATATTGCCCGGCCAGGAGTAGCGCTGCAATTCCGCCTGCGCGCCCGCCGAGAAGAACGAGCGCGGATTCGACTGCTTCAGGAAATGGTCCGCGAGCGGCATAATATCGTCCGCCCTTTCACGCAGAGGCGGTACGTGCAAGCAGATCTGTCCCAGCCGGTGATAAAGGTCGCCTCGAAAATCGCCCGTTCTGACCATTTGTTCCAGGTTCTGATTGGTGGCCGCCACCACGCGTACATCCACGGTCACTTTCCGGACGCCGCCCAGGCGGTAATACGCGACGCCATCCAGCACTCGCAGCAGTTTTACTTGCATGCGAGGTTCCAGTTCACCAATCTCGTCCAAAAACAACGTCCCGTGATTCGCCAACTCGAACAGCCCTTGCTTGGGTGAGTCCGCCCCGCTGAAAGCCCCTTTTTCGTAGCCGAATAACTCGCTTTCCACCAGATTCTCCGGCAGCGCGGCGCAGCTTACATCCACCCAGGGCTTCGAGCAACGGAGCGAATAGTGATGCACCGCGCGGGCGATAAGCTCTTTGCCTGAGCCACTTTCCCCCGTAATGAGGACGGAGGCGTTACTCTGGGCAATCCGTTCCACCAGATCGAGCAACTTCCGCATTAACGGGCTGGAAACTACAGCTGGCATTCCGAGGAAAGTTGTGAGCTGGGGGCCGGTGACCACTATGTCTGCTTTTCGGCTGTTTGAGTGCGCATCGCTATAGTACGAAAGGTTCAGGACCAGTACGCAAATTCCTGATTGTCCGTAGTGCCTTGGGTCTAGGGCTTTGGGACACAATGTCCCAGCCGGGCTCTGGCATCTCGACATTTTGTCAAGACCCGGCTATCGCTCAGCTCAGCTCTTGCCGATAAATCATGCAGATAGCAGATTGCGTCTGTTGGCAGCGAATCTGCATTCACGGGTAGTTCGTGCTCGTGGCGACAAGGAACCGAATGTCGATTGCCGCAAGGATATACGTCTACGCTGTAATCTTGATCGGTGCGTGTGTGACTCTCAGTGAGCTTATCCACTGGGAATCGCAAGACCTTCTTCGTTTTGTCTGCTACATGGCGCTGGCGATGATGGCATCGCGCCTCAAAGTGGCTTTGCCGGCCATCACCGGAACACTTTCGGTGACGTTCATCTTCGTCCTGTTTGGGGTGGTGGAGCTGAGCACGCCGGAAGCGTTGTGCATGGGAGTAATCGCAACGCTGATCCAGTGCGTCTGGCATCATCGGGAACGGCCCAAGCCCTATCAGGTCCTGTTCAATCTGGGAAGTATTGCGATCGCAATTGCCACCGCCAGCACGGTGTACCATTCCAACCTGTTGCACAAAGGCCATCTGGATGCCGCTTTAACGCTGCTGGTGACAGCCGCGGTCTTTTTTGTCATGAACACGTTTCCGGTGGCGGCGGCTATCGCTCTTACGGAAGGAAAATCGCTGCGGCAAATCTGGAGGGAGAGCTACTTCTGGTCGTTCCCCTACTATTTGCTGGGCGCGGGAATGGCGGGTGCGGCCAGCGCGATCAATCGCTACCTGGGTTGGGGATGGGCGCTGCTGGCCGTTCCCGTCGTTTATCTGATCTACCGTTCCTATTACCTTTTTCTCGGCCGAGTGGAAGACGATAAGAAACACGCCGAAGAGATGGCATCGCTGCACCTCAGAACCATCGAAGCGCTTGCTCTCGCGATTGAAGCCAAGGATCACACCACGCACGACCATCTGCAGCGGGTGCAGGTGTACGCCATTGAAGTGGGCAAGGACATGGGCCTGGATGAAGGCCAATTGGAAGCTTTGCGCGCGGCCGCGCTGCTGCACGACATCGGCAAGCTGGCCGTTCCCGAACACATCATTTCGAAGCCCGGCAAATTGACGCGGGAAGAATTCGAAAAGATGAAGATTCATCCGGTGGTGGGCGCCGAGATCCTGGAACGAGTGCGCTTCCCCTACCCGGTGACGCCCATTGTCCGCTACCATCACGAAAAATGGAACGGCGCCGGATATCCGGAGGGTCTGAAGGGCGAGGACATCCCGATCGGAGCGCGGATACTCGCGGCTGTGGACTGTCTGGACGCGCTGGCGTCGGACCGTCAATATCGGCGGGCGCTCCCGCTGGACGAAGCCATGCAGAAAGTGGTATCGGAATCGGGCATCAGTTTCGATCCCAAGGTAGTTACGGTGCTGCATCGGCGCTATATCGAGCTGGAACAGATGGCGCAGTCGCTGCAAGTGGAAAAAGCGAAGCTGTCCACGGATCTCAAGATCGAGCGTGGCCTCGAACCGGCCGCCGGTTTCGAGAAGACCAAAGGCCTGGCAGGTCAAACGTCCGAAAAGCCGACCGACTTCTTGAACTCCATCGCAGCCGCCCGCCAGGAGGTCCAGAACCTATTTGAGCTGGCGCAGGATCTTGGAAATTCGCTCAGCCTGAACGAGACGCTTTCGCTGCTGGCCATCCGGCTGAAGCGCATGATCCCTTACGATTCGCTGGCGATCTATGTTCTGCGCGAAGACAAGCTGCGCGCTGAGTACGTCAACGGCGAGAACTTCCGCTTGTTCTCGGCGCTTGAAATTCCGCTCGGCCAGGGCCTTTCGGGTTGGGTCGCGGAAAATAAAAAGCCGATCATCAACGGCAACCCGTCCGTCGAGCCTGGATATCTCAACGACGAATCCAAGTTCACCACCATGCGGAGCGCCCTTTCGGTCCCGCTGATTGGCATGAACGGAACAGTGAGCGTGTTGACGCTGTATCACACCGAACGCGACGCCTTCACCAAGGACCATTTGCGGATTCTGCTGGCAATTGTTCCGAAGGTAGCGCTTTCCATCGAGAACGCACTCAAGTATCAGCAGGCCGAGAGCTCCGCGTCCACCGACTACATGACTGGCCTGCCCAATGCCCGCTCTTTGTTCCTGCATCTGGACGGAGAGCTGGCGCGCTGCCGCCGCCTGAACTCACCGCTGGTGGTCCTGGTGTGCGACATGAACGGCTTCAAGCAGGTGAACGACAAGTTCGGCCACTTAGAGGGCAACAAGGTGCTTCACAAGGTGGCGCTGAAACTGAAAGAAAGCTGCCGCGAATACGACTATGTAGCGCGCATGGGCGGCGACGAATTCGTGCTGGTGCTGCCGGGGCTGAAGCTGGATCAAGTGCAACAAAAAGTCCAACGTTTGAGGGCGATCACGGCGGAGGCCGGCCGCGAAGTATGCGGCACCGAGACGCTGGGCCTCAGCGTTGGACACTCCCTGTTCCCGGAAGACGGCAATGATGCCGACCAGTTGCTCAGCGAAGCGGACCGCCGCATGTATATCGCCAAGCAGAAGGAAAAAATGAGCCTGGTGGGCCCACGCGGCTTTGAGTTCGAGCCTACCGGTACCTGGTAAGCCCGATGCTTTCGACTGTGTTTCGTCAAGTACGCCGGATACTTTTGACAGCGCTTTTGGGCGGATTGCTGGGCGCAACGCTGGTGCGCCTGGGGCCCGGATTCAGCGTGGATGAACGCGAGCTGGATAGTCGCCTCAGCCAGGAATCCCGGCAAGCCATCCGCGCCGAGCGGGCCCGAGACAGCAATATCGCGATCTTCTACCTGCGCTACCTCGCGGGCCTGGTGCATGGCGATCTGGGATTCTCGCGGTCGCTTAACCGGCCGGTGTCGGAGCTGTTGAAGGAACGCCTGCCGTTGACGCTGGGGTCGCTGGCCTATGGCGTGCTGGGTGGCGTCTCGATCGGACTCACGCTCGCGCTCGTGACGGCATGTTGGCGCGTGCCCGGATCCAATATCGCACCAGCATTTCTGGCTGGCGCATGCCTGGCTCTGCCCGCGGCCGTAATCGCATTGCTTTTCCTGTGGATGAATGTTCCTGGAAGATGGGCCATCGCTCTGGTGGTGTTCCCCCACGTCTATCGCTACGGCAAGAACCTGCTGGTGGCCACCTACCAATCGCCGCATGTTTTGGCAGCTCAGGCTAAAGGACTGAGCAGTTCTCGAATACTGTTCGCGCACGTCTTCGCACCCGCGGCGCCGCAACTGGCAGCGTTGGTCGGGATTTCAGTGAGCCTGGCATTCGGCGCGTCCATTCCCATCGAAGTGATTTCAGACACACCGGGAGTAGGTCAGCTCGCCTGGAAAGCGGCTCTTGACCGCGACCTGCCACTGTTAGTCAACATCACGGTTCTGGTCGCGCTAATGACTTTGGTGGCGAACAGCCTGGCCGACCTGGCCCTGGCGGCGTGGAGGCTCGAAGTCTCTCGGGAGACCGCATGAAGCTGCGCCTCCGAATAGCACGAATCCGTATAAGACCAAGCCTTATAAAACCAGGCCGCGCTGCGCAACAGATCGCTCTGGTGGTGCTGGCGCTGGTGGCGATCGCATCGCTCTTCGCTGGATTCATCGCGCCATCGTCTTACTCCGAGCAGTTCCGCGATGCAATCAGCGCTCCGCCCTCGGCCCGCTTTCTACTCGGCACCGATGACCTGGGGCGCGATCGCTTCGCCCGCTTGCTTTATGGGACACGCGTTTCTCTTCTGCTCGCGCCCGCGGCGGCGCTGCTCTCCACTCTACTCGCCGCCTTGATCGGGGGTCTGGCCGGTTATCTCGGCGGAAGGTGGGAGCGCTACGTAACTTCTGGAATAGATCTATTTCTCTCACTGCCTTGGCTGTTCCTGCTACTGGCCGCGCGCGCCCTGCTGCCGCTGAACACGTCGCCCATCACATCCGTCGCAATCACTTTCCTGCTGCTTGGCTGCCTTGGGTGGGCCAGTCCCGCGCGAATCATCCGAGCCGGAACACGAACGCTAACGAACGCAGATTACTTGGTGCAGGCCAGGGCCAGCGGCATCTCCGGCTTTCGTCTCTTCTCGCGTCATTTGCTGCCTAACTTGCGGCCCATTCTTCTGGCTCAGTTCTGGATTTCGATTCCAGTATTCATCTTGAGCGAAGCGAATTTGGGGCTGCTGGGCCTGGGAGTGTCTGAGCCACTGCCATCCTGGGGCGCTATGCTGCGCGAGTTGGAAAACTATACCGCCGTGCTCCAAAATCCATGGATGCTCGCGCCCGTTGTGCTGCTCGTGATTGTAGTGGGCTGTCTCCAAGTTGTGCTTCGGACGGAGGACCAGATCCCATGTTGAGATACGCATCGGACGCTCCCTTCCGGTCGCGGCTCGGTAACACACGAAAAATCTCTCTGAGCCGCGACCGGAAGGGAGCGTCACGAGCCCTGATTTTTTCAACCGCTCTCCTGTTCGCTCTGACGCTCACTGCCCAATCCACCAATGAACTCCGATTCTGTCTGCGCGCCGATCCGAAAACCTTCAATCCACTTCTGGTGGAAGACGAAAATTCCGAGACCGTCCTTTATTTGACCGGCGGTGTACTGGTCCGGCTGAATCGCTACACGCAGGAACTAGAAGGCGAGCTAGCCACCAAATGGAAAGTCTCCGAGAACGGCCGGCGCATTGACTTCGAGCTGCGGCCCAACGTCCTGTTTTCCGACGGAACTCCCTTCACCTGCGAGGACGTGGCATCCACGCTGCGCCAGTTAATGGACCCGGCGGTTCATTCGCCCCAGGCCGACGCCTTTCGCTCCGCAAACGGACCCACCGAATCAAAATGCACCGGACCGTCTTCGGTGATGGCGCGTTTTCCAGCTCCGGTAGCCAGCTTAGCCGCCCGGTTCGATCAAGTCGGCATCATGTCGGCGCGATCCACGCACAAAGAATCGGCGGTTCTGGGCCCATTTACCGTGGCCGAATACAAGCCCGGGACCTATCTGCTGTTGCGCCGCAATCCGAACTATTGGAAGCACGACTCGAACGGCAAGCAACTTCCCTATCTCGATTCCCTGCGTCTCGATATCCAACAGAACCGCGAGTCGGAGCTGCTGCGCTTCCGGCGCGGCGAACTGGACATCGTGAATAAACTGGATCCGGAGATGTACGATCGGCTCACTGCGGAAATGCCGCGCGCGGTGGTGGATGCCGGACCATCGCTCGATTGGGAAGTGGTGTTCTTCAACCAGGTGGCAGCCTCGCCGCTACCGGAATACAAACGCCGCTGGTTCCGCTCTGATGAATTCCGGCGCGCCATCTCCGACGCCATCAATCGCGAAGATATTTGCCGCGTGGTTTATCGCGGTCATGCCTGGCCAGCCGCGGGACCAGTGTCCGTCTCGAACCGTTTCTGGCTGAATGCCGCCCTGAAGCCGCCTGCTTACTCTGTGAACGCGGCCCTGGCGCGGCTCCAGCGCGATGGCTTTCATCGTTCCGGCGATGCCTTGTTCGACCGCGATGTCCACAAGGTGGAATTCTCGATGATCACCAATGCCGGAAACAAGCTGCACGAACGCACCCTCGCCCTGATCCAGCAGGATCTGGCCAAGCTCGGCATTCAGCTCAATATCGTGGTTCTGGACTTCCCTTCCCTGATCGAACGCATCAGCCGCAGTTTCAACTACGAATCGGTTCTGATGGCCTTCACCAACGTGGATCTCGATCCGAGCGATCAGATGAACATCTGGCTGAGTTCGGGCGCCCAGCATCAATGGAATCCGAATCAGAAAGCGCCTGAAACCCAATGGGAGGCCGAAATCGACAAGCTGATGCAGGCGCAAGCGGCCGCGCCGGATTCCAAACAACGCAAAGCATACTTCGATAAGGTGCAAGAGATTGTGGCGGAGAAGGCGCCCATGCTGTTTCTGGTGAATCCCAACGCGTTGTCGGCGGTTTCTGCGAATTTGAAGAACGTAACACCGGCCCTGCTGCGGCCCCAGATCTATTGGAACGTCGAACGCTTGGCCATCGGAAGCAAACTCGTCAGCCAGCGATGAAGAACTTGCTCACAACCCGGCTGACGGTGGATTATCCGAACAAGCCACGGGTCCTCGGCGACGTCGAACTTGAAATCGCGGATGGGGAGATCCTCGGCCTGGTTGGCGAGAGCGGATCGGGAAAAAGCACCATTGCGCTGGCGCTTTTGCGCCTGTTGGACCACAAGGGCGCGAAGATCCGCGGAGAAATTCTGTTCGATGGCCGCGACCTGGCGAAGCTGCGCGAAAAGGAAATGCGTAAGATCCGCGGCCGCGAAATCGCATTGGTGCTTCAAAGCCCGCTATCATCCTTGAACCCCGTCCTCAAAATCGGGACCCAAATCGCGGAAGCCTGGCGCGCACACAACTCCGGCGACGCGAAACGGTGGAAGGAGGAGGCGCTTGGGTTATTCAGCCTGGTGAGCCTGCCCGCTGAACCCAGTTTCCTGGACCGCTATCCGCGGCAGCTCAGCGTAGGCCAAGCCCAGCGCGTACTCATCGCCATGGCCATTCTCCATAAGCCGCGGCTGCTGATCGCCGA
>PMUN01000365.1 GCA_003166875.1 Bryobacterales bacterium
TTCATTCCGGATGGCAGCGTATAGCGCTCAGTCCGCGCATCAATGTTCTTCGGCGACGGATCGAAAGCCTCGCCGGCCTCCACGACTACTGCGCTCTTGTAATCCTTCACCTCGGCCGCTACATCGCTCTTGGCGGGAATCTCCGCGCGATCCGGTTTTGGATCCGGAATGAACTCGCCCATTGTCCGATTCGAGCTTTTGAGATATGCCGCGGCCACGCGTTGCACATCTTCCGGCTTTACCTTACTCAGCCGGTCGCGATTCAGGAACAGCAGGCGCCAGTCGCCCTTCGCGTTCCAATCGCTGATGAACAGACCGATACGCTCGGAGTCCCGCAGGTTCATATCCATGTTCTTAATCAGGCGCGTGCGGGCGCGATCCACTTCCTCTTTGCTCGGCGGCTCTTTCACCACGCCGTCTATGGTATCGAGCATGGCCGTTCGCGCTGCCTCCAGTGAGTCCGTTTTGTTTAAGATGGCGCCCAACATGAGGAGCCCGGGCTCGTTCAACTGGAGTTGGAAATCGAAAACCTCGGCCGCCTTCTTGTTAACCACTAGCGCCTTGTACAAGCGGCCGGAGGACTCTTCGCCGAGGATGCCACCCAGCACCTCTAAAGCCGGCGCGTCCGGGCTTCCGCCATCAGGAATGTGATAAGCGGCCAGGATCGCCTGGACATCACCTACCCGGCGGACCACCGTCAGGCGCTCGCCATCCTGCACCGGCTCCACTGTGTACGTCGGACTGAGCATGCGCGAGGGCCGCGGAATCTTGCCGAAATAATCGTTGACCAGCGCGACTACTTTGGACTCATCCACCTTGCCGGCCACCATCAGGACGGCGTTGTCGGGCTGATAATACTTGTGATAAAAGGCCTGCAGTTTGTCGATTGGCACGCGCTCCACGTCCGACTTATTGCCGATGACAGGACGGCCGTAGCTGTGCGCCAGAAAAGCGGCAGCCATGGTGTGCTGAAGCGTGACGTTGAAAGGATTGTTCTCACCCATCTCGAATTCATTGCGAACCACCGAGAATTCCTTGTCGAAATCCTCCTTCTTGATGAAGGAATTCAGCATGCGATCCGATTCCAGATCCAGCGCCCACTTCAGATTTTCGTCAGTGGCTGAAAATGTTTCGAAATAGTTGGTCCGATCCCACGAAGTAGTGCCGTTGGGCCGCGAGCCATGCTCGGTCAATTCCTGCGGAATATTCGTATGCTTGGTGCTGCCCTTGAAAACCATGTGCTCCAGCAAGTGGGCCATGCCGCCTTCGCCGGTCCCTTCGTGCCTCGAGCCGACGAGGTACGTGATATTCACGGTGATGTTGGGCTTCGAAGCATCCGGGAATACCAGCAGCCGCAGACCATTGTCGAACCGGTATTCGGTGATGCCTTCGACTGAGGTGACTTTGGTCTGGGCGAAGCAAAGCCAGGCAGACACAGAGACAAGTAGAGCGATACGGAAACGCATGGTGGGATCTCCCTTTCTCCAGAGTATATAACGTTTCAGCCAGCCTACCGGAACTACAAAATACAAATACAATTACAATTTGGCCCTCTTAAAACTCTTTGACCCCTCGCTGATTGGCCGGCGCGACATGATCGCTCTGGAATTCCAGGGAGCTGCGTACACGTTCGGCGATCTCGACGCACGTAGCAATCGCCTGGCACAGTTGTTCCTGGCGCGCGGGCTCAAGCCGGGAGATCGCGTGTGCGTTTATTTGGCCAACTGCGTAGAGATGATCGATCTTTATCTGGCCTCGGTCAAGCTGGGTTTGATTTTCGTCCCTATCAACATCCTCTATCGCGATCGCGAGATCACGCACATCCTCACGGACGCCGAGCCGGCTGTCTGCGTAGCGCAAGCCTCCGGCTTGCCTGGACAAGACGGAGTCTTGTCCTACTCGGACTTGACCAGAGAGGCGGCTGCTTTTCCGAACCAGCGTCCGGAGGTCTACCTCACCGGCGAAACGCCCGCGGGGATCATCTACACGTCTGGGACCACCGGCACGTCCAAAGGTGCTGTGCTCACGCACAACAATTTCGCCGCCAACGCCCGCACACTTCTTGACACCTGGGAAATCTCAAGCGCAGATCGCCTGCTACTCGCGCTACCGCTTTTTCATGTGCACGGGCTTGGCAACGGGTTGCATTGTTGGCTCGCGAGCGGTTGTCGCATGCGGCTGCTAGAGCGTTTCGATCATCAGAAGATCGCCGCTGAGTTTCTCAGCTTCCATCCCACGCTGTTCTTCGGCGTGCCGGCGATGTATGTCCGCATGCTCGACATTCCCGTGGAGCAGGCCAGCCAGATTGGAGCTTCCATGCGGCTCTTCGTCTCCGGCTCCGCTGCGCTGTCGCCTCAGGTATTCGAAGAGTTCCGATCAAGGTTCGGCCACACGATTCTGGAACGCTACGGCATGAGCGAAACCCTGATGAACATCAGCAATCCCTTTAGCGGCGAGCGGCGTCCAGGAAGCATCGGGTTGCCGCTCCCTGGCGTCTCGGTCCGATTGCTCGATGCCGAAGGCCGCGCGACCGCTGACGGCGAAACCGGCGAGCTATATCTCAAGGGCCCGAATATCTTCGCCGGATATTGGCGCCGTGAAGAAGCCACCAAAGCTGCATTCCTCGATGGATACTTCCGCACGGGCGATCTTGCCACTCGCTCTTCCGACGGTTATTACACACTGTGCGGGCGAAAGAGCGACCTGATTATTTCGGGAGGTTTCAATATCTATCCGCGCGAGATCGAAGAATTTCTGGAAGAACAGGACGGCATCGCCGAAGCAGCCGTGGCCGCCGCGCCCGACCGCGTGCGTGGCGAAGTTCCCGTTGCCTACATTGTCACCACGCGGCCTGTTGATGCCGCCGAACTAGAAGCACGCTGCCGTGAGAAACTGGCGTCCTTCAAAGTTCCGCGCTCTTTCATCGTGGTGGACAAGCTGCCGCGCAACACCCTGGGCAAGATCCAGAAGCACCTCTTGCCTCGCGCTGATAGCAGCAACACCTAGAATGAAAATTGGCCCGAGCAGAATCTTCCGCGCGCAGTCCGTGGACGCCACTGGTTCACACCTGGTTCCGCTGGCTATGGATTGCTTCCATCGCTTCCAACATCGGTACCTGGATGCAGAATGTCGGCGCGGCTTGGATGATGGCCACTGTCGCGCCGTCCCCATTGTTGGTTGCGCTGGTGCAGACCGCAACGAATCTGCCGGTGTTCCTGCTCGGCATTCCGGCCGGCGCTGTCGCCGATATCGTGGATCGGCGAAAGCTTCTGGTGATCACGCAAGGCTGGATGCTCGCGGCCGCACTGGCACTCGGAATTCTCACACTGAGCGGCGCAACCGGACCCTGGACGCTGCTGGCTTTGACTTTCGCGCTCGGTTTGGGCGCCACCATGAACGGGCCGGCCTGGCAAGCCATCATGCCGGAGCTGGTTCCGAAGAAAGAATTGCCGGCCGCGATCGCGCTCAACTCGATGGGCTTCAATCTGGCGCGTTCCATTGGTCCTGCACTGGGCGGACTGGTGGTCTTCGCGGTCGGCGCCGGCGCGGCATTCATCCTGAACGCAATCTCCTTTGTCGGCGTGATGATCGTGCTCTACCTGTGGCGGCGCAAGCCGGAGCACACGCCCAGCTCGCCCGAGAGCGTCGGCACGGCCATCTATGCCGGGATGCGATATATCCGCTTCGCTCCGCCGATGCACGCCGTTCTTTTCCGCTCCGGCACGTTCGTAATTTCGGCCAGCGCGCTATGGTCCATCTTGCCCTTGGTGGCCAAGGTCGAGCTGCACAGCCAGAGCAGCGGCTTCGGACTGTTGCTGGGTTGTCTGGGCGTCGGGTCCATTCTGGGTGCGCTGATGATCGGGCGTCTGAGGCAATTATTCTCCTTCAACGTGATCGCCACTTCTTCGGTGGCCCTGTTTGGCCTGGTGAACATTGCAATGGCATATCTCGCCAGCTTCAGCGCTGTAGCGCTGGCGCTGCTAGCCGCGGGCGTAGCCTGGATGGCGGTGAACTCGACGCTCAACACCGCCGCTCAAACCTCGTTGCCGGCCTGGGTACGCGCACGAGGGCTGGGCGTTTATTTACTGGTCTTCCAGGGCGCCATGGCGGTGGGAAGCGTGATCTGGGGCGAAGTCGCAACGCACTTCGGGCTGCGCACCACGCTGTTGGTGGCGGGTATCACTCTGCTGGCAGCGGCCGCCGGAACTTCGCGTCTCAAACTAATTGGTCCGCGCGATGCCGATACCACGCCATCCAATCACTGGCCGGAACCTCCGCTGCTGGTGGAAAGGCACCCCGAGCACGGTCCGGTGCTGGTGACTGTCGAATATTTCATCGATCCAACTCGCGGCCGGGACTTCACTCTCACCATGCAGGGACTGAGACGAATCCGGCGCAGAGATGGCGCCATCCGCTGGAGCCTGTTCGAGGATGCCAGCACGCCGGGCCGGTATCTGGAAACTTTCGTGGTGGAAAGCTGGGCCGAGCACCTGCGCCAGCACTCGCGCGCCACCGTGGCGGATCGCGAAGTGGAGATCAAAGCTTGGGCTTTTCATCTGGGTGAAGGTCCGCCCAAAGTGACTCACTGGATTGCCGCCAGGAAGTAGCCACCTGGAGTCTTGCGTGACATTTTAGAAACTATATGTCATACTAGCTGCAGAATGGCAAAAGAAACAGTTGTTACCACGACGGTGGCAGAGGGCGGAAGGATAGTGATTCCCGCCAGCTATCGCAAGGCTCTGGGAATCCGTCCCGGCGACGAGATCGTCCTTCGGTTTGCGGATGGAGAAGTGCGTATCACGTCGCGCGCCCAGGCTCGCCGCCGAGCAAGGGAGTATGTGCGAAGTCTAGTTCCCGATAACGTATCGTTGGTGGATGAACTGATCCGGGAGCGGCGCGAATCTGCGGATGATTAACTGCGTTCTGGATGCCTCGGCGATTCTCGCTTACCTGTTGGGGGAGGCTGGCTCCAGAGAGGTAGAGAAGCTCCTGGATGAGGCGGCGGTGAGCGCGGTCAATATAGCCGAGGTGGCAAGTAAGTTGGCCGAAAGAGGGGCGCCCGCCGATAGAATCCGCCAGACGATTGAGGCCCTGGGCGTCGAAGTGATTCCCTGCGATGAGACCATCGCGTATCAGATCGGCGAACTGCGGAATTCCACAAAAGCGCTGGGGCTGTCGCTTGGCGACCGGGCTTGCCTTGCGACGGCCCTTCAGCACAATGTTCGAGCCATAACCGCGGATAGGCATTGGAAGACCTTGAAGGTGGGTGCCCGGATTCACGTTATTCGGTGAAATCCGAGCGCCAAAAATCACCGACTCCCTCACGGTCGCGGTTCGGTAACGCCCCCTTCCGCGCCGCGACCATAAGCGACCGGAACGCTCCCTTCCGAACCGCGAGCGTAAGCGACCGGCTGTTTTATGAATTCCGCCACCACTTGCGGCACACTTGCGTCGAAACCCACGATGCCCAACTGAAGGGCGTCGTCGGGATCGGTGCTGCACCCGATCACCACCAGCTTGACGGCGATTCCGCTCGAGCGGCGGTAGTGCTCCAGCGCGTCGGCCGAAGGGCTGTGGTCGCTGAAGATTACAAACGCATCCACGTCCCGCATCGGGAACGAAGGGTTGCTGGAGCTGATGCAGTTCGGTTCTCGCTTTGCGAACACCATGGCGAGCGTGTCCGACATCGTCGTGCTACTGGCGGCGTCCACTGCCAGATAGATGCGTTTCCCAGTCGGCTCGACATTTTCGATGGCCAGATGGAACGCTTCATCCAGTGCGTCGATCACGCTCGCCACCGCTGCCGGCTCCTGCTTGTAAGTGAGCTGAGCGTCCACTAGCGCGATCGGGTGAACGCGTGAATTCGCGATCCGTTTACGATCGATCAGCCGCGCTACCGCGAGCGCCGTGGCCGGACTCTGGGGCTGAATCAAACCGACCGCGGTCAGTTTCGCGAGGCGCCGCATCAGATCCATATACGGCATGGACGGAAGAAGAGCCTCCCACACGCGTGCGGAGTCCTGCCACTCGGATGGAATCATTTCAGGGGTCAAGCGGTTTTCTTCAATGAGCTGTACGATCTCGTCTTGGCTCGCCGACTTCTTGGCCAGTTCGAAAGCGCGGATCTGGCGCAGGTCGCCGGAGAGAATCTGTGCACTGGCCAAGTGGCCAAGCTCGCCATCCACGGCCCACTGGAACAAAGCGTTGTGAGCAGGCGTGGCAGCTTTCGGATGCGAAAGCCGCAGCAGATCGCGATGCGACCAGCCGCTGCAGTGCGGGTGCGCGAGCATTTGGTAGGCCAGCTCAGACGCGGGTTTACTCAGATACCAATCCGCCACGGCGGATCGCAGACCGCGGCCCCATCCGCGCAGGTTCTCGACAAATGCGGCGAAACTGCACAGATGTGTTCCAGTGCGCGCCACTTCCGGCAGAACTTCAAGTGCAGCGGAAATGGTTATGACGTCCGCGAAATTCGGGCTCGCGGCCAGCGCCAGCGCGAAGAGCGCCGGTTCGTTTTTCGGAGCGCGTCCGGCGACTGAGATCTCAACGACGGTTCGCACTACTCGGAGCCCGTCCGTCTTCAGACACTCGATCACTGCCGTCGCGTTTTCTACAGTAAGTGCGCGTTGTTGGACATAGTAAGTCCCACATTCACTTCCGAGCATTAGAAAACGCAGCAGGCGCGTCCAGATATCCACCGTCCGCTGGTCGCGATGAACGAGTGGCTCTGTCAGATTCTGTAAGTAGGGCATGGTAACTCGCTCGTATAAAATTGGCGCGGATAAATTCGTTACTGACGACCCGCACCTCAAGTTTCTGGTTGATGATTCCGGATTAGCCAAGATGGCTCGGAACCACACTTTCATCCTCGTTCAGCCGCTGCCATTCCTTGGCGCTCATGAAGCCGATTTTTTGGCGCTTGGAATCCACCTGCAACACCCAGGCCACGCAAAACCACGCCGTTGGAGCAGGAATCGCACAGGCGTGGCGCATCCACTGATCGGGTACCTTGAAATACTTTGAAGTTTTTCATATACCTTTCCTGATTGAGAAGTTGAAGTAAGAACCAAGCAATGCGAAGGGTGATGACTATCGCACCGCGAAAAAATTACAGGCTGGACTGGGAATTAAAAAACTGGGAAGCTTACCGGAGGCCAGCCAGTACGCGCCGCGACGCCGCGCATTCGCAGTCGATCATGCTTAGTGGTTGCGTTCAACAGGCTGCCTCCTTTCGAGAGAGTTGTGGACTTGGGTTAAGATAACACGCGCGGGGAAGGCGCTTCAAGTTTTTTTTGATTAAACTTTTTTACCACCCGCGAGAAGTGGCTCACGGAAGCCTTGCGTGGCGCGCTAATCGGTGGACTCTACACCTGGAGCTGTGTGCAGGTTGGGAATAGACGGCGAAGCTGTGAACCGCTGGTAAAGATGATGGATCACAAATAGCGAGCAGCCGATGGCGACCGCCGCGACGGCATTGGTGACCAGGACCGCGAACGCGGTGGCGAGGAACGCGGCCGCATCCAGACGGCGCATCTTCGGTAATCGGCGCCAGGTACTCCACTCAAGCAGGCAGATGCCCATCCAGGCAGTGACTCCGGCCAGGGCCGGAATCGGAATCTGCGCCACGAATCTGGATCCCATCTCCAGAAACGCGACCAGAAACACTGCGTGCAAAATGTTGGATACGCGCGTAGTGGCGCCGCAGCGGACGCTGGCCAGGCTGCGGGCCGGAATTCCGACGCTCATGGGAGCGCCAAACAGGCCGCCGCAAATGTTGGCGAGTCCGTAAGCACCCAGTTCCTGATCGGCATCCGTTTTCCGGACGTGCCGATGCAAGCCGCGGAAGTGTTCCACAACGCGCGACGTGATCAGAATATTCACGGCGCTGACGAAAGCCAGTCCGAGCGCGGATGGAAGCAAAGTGGTGAAATCCGAGCGCTGCCACGAAAATCCGGCGAAAGCCGGCAGAGCCAGCGGCAAAGCGCCCACCTGTTTCTCGTGCAAGCCGAACAGATTCGCCGCTAGCACCGCGACTGCAACTCCGATGAGCGGGGCAGGCAGACGCGCCGACCAGCGGGCGGAGAGCATTGCCGCCGCGATTACCAGGACTCCGAGAACGAGTGGAGCGGCTTGTGTGCCACCCACGCGGCCCAGCACTCGAAACAACTGCGTGAGTGGCGCTCCGGCCGAGCGCGTCCAGGGCGAGCCGACTCCGAGGATGGTGTCGAGTTGCGAGATCACCATCAAGCCGCCGATTCCGCAGGAAAATCCGGTGACCACGGCTTGCGGAACTTTTTGGATGTACCGGCCCAGCCGAAGCGCTGAGAATAGGAGGAGGAAAAGAGCTGCTGCGATACAAATTTTTGCGGCGCCCGCGATCCCTTGCTCGCGGACCGCGAGGGCGATAAAAGGAACCGTAGCGCTGGCGGTGCCCCCAATCAATACCGGATTGCGGCCAAGCAACGCGGTGACGGGCGCCGTGAGAATGCTGGTGAATATTCCGAGGACCGGCGGCAGGCCCATCAGCGAGGCCATTGCGAGGCCATACGGAATCGCGATCAGGGCTGCGATGATTCCACCGAAACAGTCGCCCAGGAATACGCGGAGACTATACGGGTGACGTCCTGGAGTCATGCTTTGCTGAATGGTGGGGCGGACCCCCTGGCCCGCGCGGGTCCCCCTGGACCCGCACTTCGAGTATTAAAGAAACCCCTAGGCATGTTCGACCACTACCAGGCCGACGAGGGCGTCGGCCGCGGACCAGGGGGTCCGCCGATTCTATGCCATCACCTTCAAGAATGCGGTCTTGAACTTGGCCATGTCTTCGCGCGAGCCCACCGTCACTCGAACGTACGTGGGCCACGACGGCCACACTCGTCCGATGTAGACGTTCTCCTTTGCCATGAGGTCGATCACCTCGCGGCCGGGGCGCTTCACGTCCACCATGAATTTGTTGCTCACGGACGGCACGTAGTGGATGTGATTCTTATCGAGGAACGCAAGCGTGTCTTCGCGAATATCCTTGATGATCTTGCGGCGCTCGGCTACCAGGGTCTTCACTTTGAGGCTTGTGGTGGCGCCCACCATCGCGGTGACGGGCAACGCGCCCGCGCTGTAAGGCATGATCTTGTCGAGCAAATCGGGACGGCCAATCGCGGCGCCCGCGCGCAATCCCGCCATGCCGTAGAGCTTGGAGAAGGTGCGCAGAATAATTATCTCTTTGTCCTTGCCGGCCATGTCGACCATGGAGCTGGCGCCATCGGCAATGTGGATGTAAGCTTCATCCACCACGAGGATGCTGCCGGCTGGTTTGTTGGCGAGCAGCCATTCCATGTCCTCGCGCGAGGTCAGGGATCCGGTGGGGTTATTCGGATTGCAAAGGTAGATCAACCCCGCGCTCGGATCGGCGGCGGCCATGGCCTTCACATCGTGCGCATAGTCCTTGGTAAGCGGGACGTTGATGGCTCTCGCGCCAATGAACTTTGCCGCTCGACCGCCGGCTTCGTAGCCAGGGTCGCCCGCCACATAGCTCTTTTGAGGCGAGCAGAACGCCAGCACGGATTGGTGCAACGGCGCGCTCGATCCGGCGAAGGGACGCACGTAGTCCGGCTTCACGCCTTCCACTTCAGCCAAGGTTTTCGCGAGTTCATCGGTGAGCTGGTACATGTACCGGCCGCCCTTTTGAATTACATTGCGCATGGCCTCGGCGGCCTCAGGGCACGGGCCCATCGGGTTCTCGTTGGCGTTGATCAATACAGCATCGGGTGGAATGGTGCCTTTGACCTTGGACAACTGGGCCAGGGCTGGCTCGTTATAGAACGGCAAAGTCGCTCCGGCAGTGAGCATGGTCGCAATGCGGCCGAAGTTCCTGCGGGAAAAACCGCGCTTCAGGAAATCCTTCGATTCCTCAGGGCTGAGATTTAGTGTCAAGTGCCCTCCTTCCGACCTTTTTAGCATACCTCGGAAACTAGGCGGGTGTAGAGCTCGTACCGGAATTGCTTGGAAGTAGCCTAACGGTCTGTCAATCCGTTAGCCCTTGATTGCGCAGTAAAGGCCGACTGCGAACATCGCTGCTCCTAAAACGAATCCTGCTAACTGGCCGGCGGCGTAGGCCGCGTTATCCGAAAAAATACGGAACAGGCCCGAGACTACTACCGCGCCATCCCAAATAGCCCCGATAATCCCAAAGATCCGATTCCTCGTGAACTTCATTTGTCCTCCGCGCAACTCCCATGGATCAAAGACAGCGTAACAAGTTGCACCGCCAGAAACTCGGGCGCGCAGATTTAGCGCCCGCCGGGAACGCTCGTGCCTTTCAAGGTCGTCATGTCTAACGGTGTCCATTGGAGCCACTAGGAAAGTATCGCCGAGACGAGTCTCGGCGCTGCAGACACGAGTGTCTGCGCCACGTCCGACCGCTCAGCGTTCTTCAAATGTAGAATAATGGCCCCATGTACCGGTTATCGCTTGTCGCACTCTTCGTATTCGCGGCGTTTGCTCAGACGCCTACCATCGATCAATCGCTCAGCATGCAATCGGTGGGGAATGCCCGGATTTCGCCGGACGGGCAATATGTCGCTTATACCGTCACGCAGGCCAATTGGGAGGAGAACGAATTCGCGCAGCAGATCTGGATCGCGGTGGTCGCGAGCGGCGAGCGCTATGAATTGACCAGCGGAAAGAAATCGAGCCAGAACCCCAAATGGTCGCCGGATTCAGGGCGTATTGCGTTCCTTTCGGAGCGTGACGGCAAGCGCCAGATCTACTTGATTCGCCCACACGGCGGTGAAGCGCAGCAACTGACGAGTGAAGAGAACGGCGTGGATTCCATGGAATGGGCGCCGGACGGATCTGCGATTGCCTTTAGCTCCACCGGCCCGGACGCGAAAGCCAAGAAGGATCGCAAAGAGAAGTACGGCGAGTTCGACGTGATCGGTGGCGACTATTCGATGGTGCGATTGTGGCTGGTGAAGACGCCGGCCGAGACCCCCTCCGACGCCAAGCAGAGGCCGCAGGTGGAAGCGCTCACGGAGGGGGACAAGTTCAGTGTCAGCGATTTCGCTTGGTCGCCCGATTCCAAGCACATCGCCTTCAGCGCCACTCGCGATCCCGATATCAGTTCGTCGGAGACAGCGCAGATTTATACCATTGATGTGGCTGACAAGCTGGTGAAGAAACTGCTGGATTCGAAGGGGCCTAATACGCGGCCGCGCTGGTCGCCGGATGGAACGCAGATAGCCTATATCACTGCGAACGGCGACCCGTTCTATTACTACATGAACGCCCACATCGCGGTTATTCCGGCGACGGGCGGCGAGCCGCGCATTGTTACCGCGAAGTTCGACGAGGATCCAAGCTTGATCGACTGGGGGCCGGACGGAATTTATTTCGCCGCGTTTCTGAAGTCGAACGCGCACGTGTTTCGCGTGAATCCGGAGACGCTGGGTATCGACCGGATCAGCTCGCCCGATTCGTTCTTCGTTCCCGACGCGTCCTTCACGCCGGATCATCGGACATTTGCCGCGATCGGCGCGCCGCCGAATCATTTTTCAGAAGTTTTGGTATCAGCGACGAAGGATTTCGCGCCCCGGTATTTCACGAACATGGGCGATCAATGGAAGGACTTCAAGCTCACCACACGCGAAGTGATCGAATGGAAATCGACGGATGGCACACCCATCCAAGGCGTTCTGATGAAGCCCGCCGACTACAATCCGTCGCGCAAATACGCGTTGCTGGTGGTGATTCACGGCGGTCCGACAGGCTTCGACACTCCGGAGTCTGCGCCTGATCGTTATTACCCGATGGAGCGTTTTGCCGCCAAGGGCGCGCTGATTTTGAGGCCGAACTACCGAGGCTCGGCGGGATACGGCGAAAAGTTCCGTTCGCTGAACGTGCGCAATTTGGGGCTAGGGGACTATCAGGACGTGATTTCGGGCGTTGATTTTCTGATTGCGAAAGGCATGGTGGATAAGGATCGCGTAGGTGCGATGGGATGGAGCGAGGGCGGCTACATTTCGGCCTTCATTACCACTTATAGCGACCGGTTCAAGGCTGTCTCGGTGGGCGCGGGCATTTCCGACTGGATGACTTATTACGTCAACACCGATATACATCCGTTCACGCGGCAATATCTGAAGGCCACGCCGTGGGACGACCCGGCCATCTATCAAAAGACGTCGCCCATTTTTTATGTGAACAAGGCCAAGACGCCGACGCTGATCCAGCATGGCGATCAGGACAAGCGCGTGCCGCCTCCGAACGCTTTCGAACTGTACCAGGCTCTGAAGGACCGAGGGGTTCCGGTGAAGCTGATTCTCTATAAGGGATTCGGGCATCCCATCAACAAGCCGAAGCAGCAGCGGGCGGTGATGGAGCACAACTACGAGTGGTTCGCGAAATATATTTGGGGTGAGGAGGCGCAGACGGGTGCGGCGACGAAGTAAACTTGAAGGCTTATGATAACCCCATTTCAGGCGGCAGGAAACAGGAGGCAGGAGGCAGGAGGCGGGCGACAGGCTGCAGGAGGCAGGCGGCAGGGGCTCAGACGCCGGCTGTTTTCTGCCGCCTGCTTTCTGCTTTCTGCGGCCGCTTGCTTCGCGCAGAACCAAGCCATTGTGCTGAAAGCGGCGCGGATGTTCGATGGACATCGCATGTCGACGCCAGGAGTGGTGGTGGTGAGCGGCACGACAATTCTGGCCGTAGGCGCTGACGCGCCGGTTCCGATTGGCGCAAAGGTGATCGATTTCGGCGACGCCACTCTTTCGCCCGGATTGATGGATGCGCACACCCATCTTTCGTATCCGAGCGTCGCTGACTTCCGGCAGTTCATGCTGGACGGTCTGCAAAAAACCATCGCGGAAAGAACCCTCATCGCCACTGAAAATCTCAAGAAGACCCTCCTGGCCGGCATCACCACGGCGCGCGACGTCGGTTCCACCGATTTCATAGACGTGGGGCTACGCAATGCGGTGCAGGCGGGGATTATTCCCGGACCGCGCATGCTGGTGGCGGTGCACGCCATCGGGGCAACCGGCGGCCATTGCGACTTCCAGGACGGGTTTCGCATGGGTGTGTTCGGATATGAATCCGGGCCTGCAGACGGAGTGATCAATGGACCCGAAGAAGCGCGCAAAGCGGTCCGCTTGAACGCCAAATACGGCGCGGATGTCATCAAGACTTGCGCCACCGGTGGAGTACTCTCGCTGACCGATGCTGTGGACACGCCGCAGCTTACACAGGAGGAACTGAACGCGATTGTGGATGAGGCGCATGCGTTGCGCAAAAAAGCAGCTGCTCACGCTCACGGCGCCGAGGGCGCGAAGCGCGCCATTCGAGCCGGTATCGACTCCATTGAACACGGCACGTTCATGGATGACGAAGCGCTGGACATGATGAAAGCGCGCGGCACGGTGTTTATCCCGACGTTGATGGCCACGCAGGGCGGGCGCGAGATTCTAGCGAAGGGAGTGTACCCTCCCGCGGTGGGAGCCAAGATGCGCGCCGCCATTGAGGCCATCAACCAAACCATGAAGAGAGCTATCACGCGAGGAGTGAAGATCGGGATGGGCACGGATGCAGCGGTCTATCCGCACGGTCGTAATCCGGAGGAGTTTCACATGCTGGTGGATCTCGGTATGCCGCCCATCGAGGCGTTGCGCGCAGGCACGTCCGTGGATGCCGAGCTGCTTGGAATCCAGGACCGCGTAGGTACGCTCGAAGCGGGAAAACTGGCCGACGTTGTAGCGATCCCGGGAGACCCGATTCAGAATATCAGGCAAGTGGAAAAGATTGTCTTCGTGATGAAAGAGGGAGTGATTTACCGGAATGATGGGAATCGCTAGGCGAGCGGTGGGCCGAATCCTGCCGCCTGCCGCCTGCCTTCTGCTGCCTTTGCTCAGCCTATCTGCCGAGGACGTGCCGCACCGTCTGGCAGCGCGGGCGCACGCTGACACACCCCTGATGACGGATTTGCGCGAGCTGTGCGACGGCATCGGCGGACGGCCCACAGGCTCGGTGGCGTGCGATCGGGCGATTGAATGGGCGGCCAAGAAATTCCGCGACATCGGGATCCAGAACGTCAGCGTGGAACCGTTCGCCGCCCAGAGTATGTGGCTTCCGGTTTCCGCCGAAGCCAACGCGGTTTCACCCGCGGCGTTCAACATCCGCATCGCCGCGGCGCCCATGAGCCCGTCCACCAAAGGGACCATCGAAGCCCGGATTATTGACGCCGGAGAAGGAACGCTAGCAGACTTCGCCAGGCTGGGCGGCACGGTACGGGGCGCCATTCTGCTGATCCACTCCACGGAGATGAAAACCTTCGACGATCTTTTCGCGGAGTATATGCGGAACGCGGTGTTAAACGATGCGGTGCGCAAACACCAGCCGGTGGCGATGCTGCTGGAATCCACGCGGCCGCGCGGCCTACTGTACCGGCATCCTATTTCGCTCGATCTCAACTACGGTCCCGTGCCTACGGCGATCATTTCCCGCGAGCACGCTGAGCGGCTGGCGCGCCTGGCGGAGAAGGATGAAGTGCGCGTGCGCCTGGCCATCACAAACAAGACCGCGCCGAGTTATGAATCGAAAAACGTGATCGCGGAGATTCGGGGGCGCGAAAAGCCGGACGAGATTGTGCTGATCGGCGCGCATCTGGATTCGTGGGATTTGGGAACAGGCGCTGAAGACAACGGCGTGAATGCCGCACTGGTGATTGACCTGGCGCGCGCGTTTCACGATCTGGGCATAGTGCCTCGGCGGACTGTTCGTTTCGCGCTGTTCACCGGCGAAGAGCAGGGCATGCTGGGATCGCAAGCCTACGTGGCGCGCCACAAAAGCGAGCTTGATAAATTTGCCGCAGTGGTGATATTCGACACTGGATCCGGGCACTTGAGCGGCTTTTATTTGAACGGACGCGACGAGCTTCGGAAGCCGGTGAACGATGCGCTGGCGGCGGTGGAAGGACTGCGTGCGACTGGGCACGTGACGGATGTGCTGGACGGCACGGACAATTTTGATTTCATGATTTCGGGTGTTCCCAATCTGGTTGGCATCCAGGACCCCATCCCGTATCTGCCGGACTATCACGCCGAATCGGATACGATTGATCGCGTGAATCAGAGAGAGGAAAAAATAACGGAAGCCGTCGCGGCCGTACTGATGTGGAGTTTGGCCGAGAATCCGGACCGGCCGGCGAAGCGTCAGACGCGGGCGGAAGTAGAGAAGCTGATCACCGACACCAAACTGGATGAGCAAATGAAAGCGCTGGGGCAGTGGGAGGATTTTAAGGCGGGCAAGCGCGGATGGTAGTCGCAAAAAAAGGCACCGACTCCCTTACGGTCGCGGTTCGGTAACGGAGTCGGTGCATTACTCGCCGGTTTCTTCCAGGAAGCAGCTCTCGAAAGCGCGATCCAGCAGATCGTCGGTCAGACGGAATGGGTGTTTTTCGAAGTGGATCATATCAATCACGTGCGAGAGAACGTCGCGCGGATGGCAACGTCGAAAAACCTTCCCGGTGTGCCGGTAATGCTTGTCGATAAAGCGCCGGATGGAGCTCTCCTCATGCGGGAGTTGCTTCGACTCGCAGAAGTTCCGGAAGATGCTGACAAACTCGTGTTCGTCCGGACTGCGCAGCAGCATTTTGTATTGAATGCGGCGCAGGAAGGCTTCGTCTCCCAATTGATCGGGCCGCAGGTTGGTGGAGAAGATGAGAAACGCTTCGAAGGGCACGGTCATCTTGCCGCCGGTCAGGAATTTCAAGTAGTCGACGCGGCGCTCCATGGGGACGATCCAGCGATTGAGGACCTCGGAAGGCGCACACTGCTGGCGTCCAAAGTCGTCGATCAAATAAATACCGTTGTTGGCTTTTAGCTGATAGGGTGCGTCGTAAATCTTGGACGTGGAATTGTATTTCAGGTCCAGCATTTCGAGCGTGAGCTCGCCGCCGGTAACGATAAAGGGCCTCCGGCATTTCACCCAACGCGCGTCATATTGGTGATCGCAGGCGAGCACGGAGCGTTCGACGGTGTCTTCGACAGGTTGATGATAGATTGGGTCGAAAACCTGAATGATGGAACCTTGAGACTCGATGGCATACGGCACATAGATGCAGGAATCGTCCAGGTCCCCGAGCGCTTCCGCCAGGAACGTTTTGCCATTGCCGGGCTGTCCATAGATCAGGAAGGAGTTTCCAGAGCTGACGGCCGGACCGATCTGCGAGAGCACTCGCGGCGTCATCACCATGCGGCGGTAGGCATGCGCCAGCGCTTCGGGTGTTAGCCAACCATCCGCACGCCGCTGGCGGCGCACGATGTGACTGTATTGAAACAATGGAACTGGCGCCGCACCTGTGTACTGATTGATATCCATGGCCTCGCGGGTCGCGCTTCGTCCGGCATCAGTCAAGGCGAACACTGAAGTGCTGTTCCCCATCCCCATCGACTTCTTGACCTGGATGAAATGGTTGCGTTTGAAAAACTCGAGAAACGCTTCCACCAAACTAAATTTCAGGCCCAGAGCTTCCGACAAGTCACGGCCCAGCATGTCGCCGCGGGAGTACAACAGCTTCAAGACCAGCTGCTCTATGACCGAACCGGCCAGTCCCGTGTCCTCCAGGGTTTCAGGCAGCGGGGGCGCGAGGTTCTGGTCCTCGGTCTGAATCGCAAGGTTAAGGAGTGAAAGGTTCTCGTCTTCCTGGGGAAGATTGGCCTGGAGATCAATGTCCAGGATAGGTGCGGTTGACATATGAAGTTCGATTGTGAAGGCAGCGGTACTGGGGCGGCAATAGGAACTTGGTCCCGGTTCACTAGGTTGAATTGCTGGGCGCGGCCATCCGGAAAACCCGTGCTCCTCGGAGCGTCGGAGTACTAGTGGGCTGTCGTTGCTGAATCTTTACTACTGCCGTGCGTCGCCATGAGTGGCGACGCGGCACGCAAGGGTGCGTGCGCTACGCGTGGCGCGAACACTCGTGTTTGCCGCGTTCGCACTCCTGCGAACGCCTGGGATTTCGATGCTAAAGTTCTTTCGCCGACAGCCCACTAGTCGACGGACCGCATCACGCGGCGCGCGGTCCATTCCGCGCCGGCCAGGATCACCATGGACGCTACAAATCCCCACAGGATGATGGTGACCGTGTAAACGAACGGGCCGTACTCCAGAGCCAGTTTCTGCCGGAGATAGGGCCACGTCAGAAGATTGATGTACTTGAGGAGTTCGAGCAGAAGTCCGACGCCGATGGCGGCCGGGATGATCCGGGCCGGATCAATCTTGCAATTGGGCAGCAGCCAGTAAATGAGAAATAGCAGGAGCATCGACATGGGGACGGCCGCCACCTTGAAGAATTCGTTGTTCAAGGCTGTGAGCGTAGTCGAGATCAGCATGAGCGCGCCACACACGAAGATCAGTCCGAGGCCGATCAATTGGTTCTTGAAATAACTCCGGTTGGTCTGGCAGCGCCAGATGCGGTTCAGCGCGACTTCCAGAGATTCGAAGATACCGCTGGCGGTAAAGAATAAGAGCACGATTGAAACGATCTGGACCGGGCCGCGGGATGCCACCGTGACTTCGAAATTGCGCCGCAGGAAATGGCCGAAGGCATCCGGAAAATAGTCGTCCAGAGTGAAATAGATGGCGTTGACGGCGGCCTTCCAGTGCAGCACATGCTGGCATAAGGAAAGCATCACGATCAGAAACGGGAAAAACGACAGCAGCATCCCGGCTGAGACGGAGAATGCATATACGTGGACCTCCGTTTGCATGAGGTAGCGCGCCGCCGGTAAAAGGGCGCGCCAGGCACGGGACACAAAGCTGGAGCTGGTGGTTACCTGCAATACTTCATCGTACGTTACGGGATCGCTCCAGCTCTGAGTCAACCACCTTTTGGCCGCGCCGGCGCCTGGAGCTCTCCCGACTCCAAGCGCCAGCACGGGCTCTCTCCTCCCTACGTTATCGATCTGGCGATTCTGCTGATAACCATGCTGACGTCTTTCGAAACATTCGGCATGAACATGCCGGAAACCACGGCGATGAACCCGGCGATCATCGCGTATTCGATCAGATCCTGACCCTGCTGGTCGCTCCAAATCCGGAGGCGGATCAGCGAATTGTACATCTTTCGCATCGGGGTTTTTGTCTCTTTCGCTGACCACTAAGGCATCTGTCATGCCAAGGCTGTACGGCGCGTTAAGTACAAGGGAACAAAGAAGGCGCGGTCCGGTTGGCATGTTTCGAACGGGACAAGACGTCGCGTTTGTACCGTGAAGGGATGACAAGATGTCTCGGGGGGCCTTAATCCAGCACGACGCGCCGTCCCTCAATCCTCCAGCGCCCCTCTACCTCCCGAACACGTGGCTTTCTTTCCCCGAGATCGGCTCAGCAGGGCCGATGATTCGGGTATTTTCGACGTCGTAAACTTCGTAGCCCGCGGCGCGCATCGTTTGGATGACGTCTTGTGCGTTCTTCTGCTTGTCCTGAGGCGTAGTTCCGTGCAGCTCCAAGTACAGCCATGGCTTGCGTGACTCGATGAGCTTACGCATTCCGCACAGCACGGAATATTCCATGCCTTCGACATCGATCTTCACAAAATCCGGGACGGCCTGTTGGGCCTCGATTTCCAAGTCAATCGTCGTCACTGGCACTACACAGAATCTCGGCGTGGCGGCGCTGACAGTCAGTTCACCCGCAATTTCCGGATCGCCGGTGGCGCCGCCCGACATGAGTTCGTCGTAGACAAGTTTCAGTTCGCCCGGCTCGGCCGCGATGGCGACGTCTCGCAGGGTCACGTTGTCGAAGCGATTGAGCGCCAAATTATCGCGGATCTTCGATCTGGACGCCGGGAGAGGTTCATACGTGACCACGCGTGCCGCTCGGCTTGCGAAGAAGAGGGTCATCAAGCCCACAAATCCGCCGACATCGAAAACAGTCTTCCCCGTTAGATCGAGAGACCGCAGAAAGTCCTCCTCGGCGGAAGGCGGTCCACCGGGCAGAAAACCAAGGCCACCCCTACGCTTGAGCCCCTTTGTGAGACCGTGCCGGCTTGTATACGAGAAATTAAGCGACTTGGAGATGCGGCTGGTAACACGTTGGACCAGCGAAAATTCCTCGGTGTAGTAACTCATGTTCCCCAAATATAACCCGATTCAAAATCGCTCAAATGAAAGTCCGCTTCGGCGGAACAGTCCAATTGGACCAAATGCCGGTGTCTCATGGAAATACCGTCTGGCTCGAAATCTCGATCGATAGTTTCACCTCGCGCCCGGACTCCGGGTGTTAGTCCACCACCACGCGCCGGCCCTCAATCCGCCAGCGCCCAGCTAGCACCACCGCAATCGCTTCGCTGTAGATACGATGCTCCTCCGCAAGGATTCTGGCGGATAGCGACTCGGGCGTGTCGTTTTCCAGTACCGGGACCGCGGCTTGTAGAACGATGGGGCCGGCATCCAGTTGAGGGTCCACGAAATGGACCGTGCATCCGCTGATCTTCACGCCGTGCTCGAGGGCTTGTTTTTGCGCGTCGAGTCCGGGAAACGCCGGCAGCAGCGACGGATGAATGTTCAGGATCCGCATCGGAAAAGCCTGGCAGAATTCGGCGCTCAACAGACGCATGAAACCGGCCAGGCAAACCAGATCCACTTGCTGGCTCTTCAACTCGGCCACGATGAGACGGTCATATTCTTCGCGGGGAACGTCTTTGGATGGAATGCACACGGCCGGCAATCCACGCTCGCGTGCGATTTCGAGACCTCGCGCGGTGGGGCGGTTCGAAATCACGGCGGCGATTTCTGCTTCGATGCGCCCGGCCGCAACGCTATCCGCGATGGCTTCGAAATTCGATCCACGCCCGGAAAGCAGGATGCCGATCCGCTTCACCGGTCACCACCCACATAAATGACGCGCGGGCCGCGCGACTCGACAACCGACCCGATTTCGAAAAACGACTGATCCCGCGCCCTCAGAATCCGGCGGGCATTTGCGAGATTGCGCCTCCCAACCACCACGATCATGCCGATCCCGAGGTTGAACGTTCGTCGATAGTCGGCCAGATCGATATTCCCGATGTCGCGCAGCTTTTCGAAGATCGGCGGAATGGTCCAGGTTGACACATCCACGCGCGCGGCCAGTCCGCGAGGAAGAATGCGGGGCGTATTGTCGGTAATGCCGCCGCCCGTAATATGCGCAGCGCCTTTCAGCACGCGTGCATCGATCAAGGCGCGCAGGGGTTTCAGATAGCTGCGATGCACCTTCAGCAGCTCGTCGGCGAGCGTCCGATCGAGCGGCAATCGCGCCACGTCGAACAGCAACTTGCGCGCGAGCGAATAGCCATTGGTGTGGAGGCCGTTCGAGGGCAGACCGAGCAAAACATCGCCACGCCGGATGGCGCTACCGGTGAGCATCGCATTTCGCTCCACTGCGCCCACGATGAAGCCGGCGAGATCGTATTCGCCCGCTTGATACAATCCCGGCATTTCAGCCGTCTCGCCGCCAATCAAAGCGCAGGTGTTATTGCGGCAACCGCGAGCCACGCCTTCGATAACTTGGCTCGCAATATCGGCATCCAGTTTTCCAACCGCGAAATAGTCGAGGAAAAACAGTGGAACGGCGCCTTGCACGGCAATGTCGTTGACGCAGTGGTTCACCAGATCCTCGCCGATGGTATTGTGGCGGCCGCTCAAGAATGCGATCTTCAGCTTGGTGCCAACGCCATCGGCCGAGCTAATCAGAACCGGCCGCTTCCAGCCCGCCAGCAAGTATCCGCCGCCGAAGCTGCCGATGTCGGTTAACACCTGACGGCTGAAGGTGCTGCGCGCGTGTTTCCGGATGAAAGCTACCGCACGGTCCGCCTCGTCGATGTTGACTCCGGCATCCTTGTAACCAATTCGTTTTTTCAACGCCATTTCACTCTACAATTGTTGAGGAGAACTACCATAATAAGCGATTGCCTATGAAGCGACTTCCGATCGTGTTTTTACTGATAACGGGCGCGATGTTCGCCGCCCCTCCGGGCGCCATCGCGATACGCAATGCGCGCGTGATTCCTGTGAGCGGTCCGGCTATTGCAAAAGGCACCGTGGTTCTGCGCAATGGATTGATTGAGGCGGTAGGCGCGGATGTAACGGTTCCAGCGGACGCATGGGTGATTGAAGGCGACGGCCTGACGGTTTATCCCGGCCTGATCGATGCGCTGAGCACGTTTGGTCTTCAGGACGCTGCGCCCGCGCCTTCTGGAGGCGGCGCTCGGGGAGCGGCGCCGCAACCAGCTACGCCCACGCCGGCCCAACCTGCCGCGCCACCCGCCCGTGGACCGGAGGATCGTCCGTTCACAACCAGTTGGCTGAAGGCGGCGGACCTGGTGAAGCCAACGGACCGCCGGCTGGAATCGGTGCGGGCGGAAGGATACACAACCGCCGTCACTTTTCCGAACCACGGTATTTTCGCAGGCCAAGGAGCGATCGTTAATCTGGCTGGAGAAACTTCTGGTGCAATGGTAGTGGCCGAGGGCGCCGGCCAATACCTCACTTTCACCACCACCCCCGGATTCGGCGGCGGCTTTCCCAATTCGCTGATGGGCGTGCTGGCCTACGTTCGCCAGGTTTATCTGGATGCCGATCACTACAAGCAAGCCAAGCAGTTCTATGCCGCTCACTCGCGCGGGACGCCGCGTCCGGAGTTTGATCGGGCATTGGAAGGAGTGCTGGAGTCTTCGAGAGTCCTGCTGCCTGCCACGCGACGGATTGACGTCGATCGTCTGCTGCGCTTCGCTAACGAACTGCATGTCGAGGCGTTGCTCTACGGTCTACCGGAAGGCTATCGATCGGCCGATTTGCTGAAGAACGCCGCCGCTACGGCGCTGGTCAGCTTGAAGTGGCCGGAGAAGGCCAAGGATTCCGATCCCGAGGAGCCCGATAGCATACGGGTGCTGGAAGTTCGCGACCACGCGCCATCAACTCCGGCGGTGCTCGCGAGAAGCGGCGTCCGGTTCGCTCTTTATTCAGGCGGCATCGATCATCGCGCCGATCTTTTTAAAGCCGTGAAGCGTGCTATCGACGCGGGTTTAGCTCCGGAAGATGCCCTGCGCGCAATGACTCTCACGCCGGCCGAAATTTACGGTGTTGCGGATCGGCTGGGCAGCATCGAGAAAGGCAAGATCGCTAATCTGGTGGTCACCAAAGGTGATCTGTTCGTGGATAAGACTGAGGTGAAATACGTATTCGTGGACGGCGTGAAGTTTGAGCCGGTGGAGGAACCGCCGCCCGCGAGACCGGGCGCTCCCGAGGCTTCGAATCCAGGAGAAAATCAATGAAGCTCGCATGTTGCCGTCGAAGTTGGGCAAGCCTCTGGCTTGCCCCTTTGACAAGCCGGAGGCTTGTCTTACTTTTTGCAACTTCTCTCGCGGCTGCCACTCCGCCGATTGTCATTCAAAACGCCACCATTCTCACGGTGACGAAGGGTACGCTGAACGGATCCGTCCTGATTCGCGATGGAAAAATAGCGGAAGTTGGCGAGAAAATTATAGTCCCGGCGGACGCTAAAGTGATCGATGCCTCGGGGCAATTCGTGATGCCCGGCATCATCGACTGTCATTCGCACATCGCCGCCGACAGCATCAATGAGGGCAGCGTTTCGGTCTCGTCTATGGTGGGCATCGAAGACGTATTGAACCCCGACGATATTTCCATCTACCGGGCGGTTGCGGGCGGCGTCACGACGGCCAATATCCTGCACGGCAGCGCGAACTCCATTGGCGGAAAGTGTACGGTAATCAAGCTGCGCTGGGGCAAAGACGCGCACGACATGATCTTCCAAGGAGCATTGCCGGGCATTAAGTTTGCCCTGGGAGAGAATCCCAAGCGTGCTGGAAATCCCACCGGCCAGCGCATCGGCGCCGGCAATGTACAGGGGCGCTATCCAGCCACTCGCATGGGCGTGGAGGACGTGATTCGCGAAGCGTTCAACGAGGCTAAGACGTATCAGCAATCGTGGAAAGACTACAACGAGAAGATCGCGCGGGGCGAACAAGCCACTGCGCCGCGCCGCGACCTCAAGCTGGAGCCATTGGTGGAAGTGCTGGAGGGCAAACGCCTGGTGCACGCGCATTGCTATCGGGCCGACGAGATTCTGATGCTGCTGCGTGTGGCGGACGATTACGGCTTCAAGATCCGTACGCTGCAGCATGTGCTGGAAGGCTACAAAGTTGCCAAGGAGATCGCCGCGCACGGAGCCGGTGCATCCACGTTCAGCGACTGGTGGGCTTACAAACTGGAAGCTTTCGACGCCATTCCATACAACGCGGCCATCATGACGCGCAAGGGCGTGCTGGTTTCGCTCAATAGCGATTCCGACGAACTGATGAGGCACTTGAACGACGAAGCCGCTAAGACCATGAAGTACGGCGGATTGAACGAAACCGAGGCGCTGTCGTTGGTGACGATCAATCCGGCCAAACAACTGATGATCGACAATCGCGTCGGCTCCATCGAAGTGGGCAAAGACGCAGACCTAACGATCTTCGACAAGCATCCGCTCTCAAATTACGCGAAGGTGGAAAAAGTCTTTATCGACGGGCAACTGTATTTTGATCGCGCGAGCGACCTGGCGGACCGGCCCGAGCGGGAGACGGAAAAGAAAAAGCTGATGGACAAGGAGAAAGAGGAACAGAAGAAAAATGCGCCAGCCGGGCGTGGGAGGCCGGCAGCATGAAATCGTTCTTAATTACTTTTTTGCTGACCGTTCCGCTAGTGGCCGCTGACGACGACAGCTTCTTGATTCGCGGAGCCACCGTTCATCCGGTGGCGAGCGCGGAGATTCAGAACGGCTCAGTGCTGGTACAAAATGGAAAAATCGTGGGGATTGGCCGCAATATTGCCGCGCCCAAAGGCACGCGCATTATCGAAGGCAAGGGCCTACACGTTTATCCGGGCATGATCGATTCGGCAACCGAGATGGGGCTCTCCGAGATCGGGGCTGTCCGCGAGAGCGTGGATGTGGGCGAGATCGGGAAATTCGATCCGCAGCTACGCGCTGAAATCGCGATCAATCCCTCCAGCGAGCATATTCCGGTGACTCGCGCCAACGGAATTACCAGCGTGATTGCGATGCCCATGAGCGCGGGCGGCGGTGGCGGATTCGGGCGCGGCGGAGGCGGCAGCATCATCACAGGCCAAGCCGCGCTAGTTCACCTGGACGGCTGGACGTGGGAAGAGATGGAAATCAAGAAGTCGGCCGGCATGGGCATGCGCTTCCCCATTATTCCGGCGATAAATCCACGCTTCGGCGGCGCCGATTTTCCCGGCGCGAAGACGTTCACGGATTCGAAGAAGGACTATGAGACCGAGCTTCGGGAGTTGAAAGAATTCTTCGAAAACGCGCGCCGCTATCAGAAAGCCAAGGCCGCCAAGGAAAAAGGCTTCCAGACTGATTTGAAATACGAAGCCATGCTGCCGGTGCTGGAAGGCAAGGAGCCGTTGATCATAATGGCATCGCGCGAGCGGGCCATTCGGGATGCAGTTCAGTTTGCCGATCAACAGAAAGTGCGCGTGATCATCGCGGATCCGCGCGAGCTGGGCAAGATGGGAACAGAACTGAAGAGCCGGAATATTCCAGCCATTCTGGGTCCCACGCTTGCTCTGCCGCTGCACGAAGACGATCCCTACGACGCTGCCTATACACTCCCCGACCAGTTTTACAAGGCCGGCGTGAAGTTCGCTTTCGGAAGCTTCGACAACCAATTCGCGCGCGATCTTCCCTACCAGGCCGCTATGGCGGTAGCGTTCGGATTGCCGGTCGACGAAGCGGTGAAAGCGGTAACGTTAAACGCCGCGCAGATCTGGGGCGTAGCCGATCGCATCGGGTCCATTGAAGAGGGAAAATCGGCCGATTTGATGGTGACCGATGGCGATCCGCTGGAAGCCAAGACTCAGGTGAAGCTGCTATACATCAAAGGCAAGACGGTGGATTTGGACAATCGGCACAAGCGGTTGTACGAGAAGTATTTGAACCGCCCGTAACCGCACCGTAGGACAAGCCTCCGGCTTGTCCAGTTGGCAAGTCGGAGACTTGCCCCACGCGGATTGAACAACTGGGGAACAGGTTTAGTCAATAAATCCGCGCCAGGTCTTTCCCTTACCATCGCGCAGGACGATGCCGAAGTTATCCGTAACTCCGCTAATGGTGTGGCCATTGGGATCGCGGAAAGTGTAGCGCACCGACTCATCGGCGTTCGTTTCGGCCGAGCCGCGCCAGATATTTCCAAATTCGTCGCGCAGCCGGAGGTGATCGCCATGGCCGAATCCGTACAAGCGAGTGGTGGTGGCCTCTTCCTCAAAGCTGAAGAACCCGCCGGGGATCTTGCTATGGACCTTCCTCCGCTTGAAGATGCCTCGGTAGATCATACAAGACAATTATGAAGGCGTTAGCCCGGCCTTGGGATAGGGTGATGGCATTAGTAGAGGGCAGCCCACTTACCTAGCTGGATCAGCCAAATACCGGTGTCAATGTAATACTGAACAAGGTATGCGAGTTGTAATCCAACGCGTAACCGAAGCCCATGTCGATGTGGCGGGCGCAACCGTGGGGGCCATTCGAACAGGTTTGCTGGTACTGGTGGGTGTAACCTCGACCGATACGCAGAAAGACGCGGAGTATCTTGCGGATAAGATCATTCACCTGCGCATTTTTCCGGATGACGTGAGAAGGATGAATCGCAGCCTGTTAGAGGCCCAGGGAGAGCTGCTGGTAGTCTCGCAATTTACTCTATACGGCGACTGCCGAAAGGGCCGCCGGCCGGGTTTTGACGAAGCCGCGCCACCTGAACAAGCCAAAACACTGTACGATTACTTCGTGGAACGGTTACGTTTAAGTAACACGATAGTCGAAACCGGCGTCTTCCAGGCTGAGATGGAGGTCCACTTGATAAATGATGGACCCGTGACTTTTGTCCTCGATTCCAATAAGAATAGTTGAATCAGGAAGTGCCGTTCTGGATTTTAAAAAACAGGAGCCGAAATGCCCCGCACAGCGAAAGCGATCAGAGATAGTTCTCTCTTAGCTGCGGCTTTGGAAGGACTCGAGCTGCAGAAACGGCGGATAGATGACCAGATTCAGGAGGTACGTTTGCTGTTAGGCAAAGGTACCGGAAGGCGGGGACGTCCGCCTGGTACGGCTCACAAGAGCGGTCCCGGCCGCATGAGCGCGGCGGCTCGCAAGCGAATTGCGGCTGCTCAGAAACGCCGTTGGGCGGAATATCGCAAGTCGGCCGGCAAAGCGGAGTAGCGCCAGTTGAAGCGCTGAACGATTTCATCCACTGGACCTTCAGCAACTAACTTGCCTTTCTCAAAGAACACTGCGCGGGTGGCTAGCGCGGCCGCGAAATGCGTGTCGTGAGTAATGATCAATTTTGCCTGAGGCAGACTCTTGAGTAAGTGAACTAAGTTGCTCTGGCCGGGGGGGTCGAGAAACGTATTCGGTTCGTCCAGTACCAGGATTTCCGGATTCATCGCCAACACGCCCGCCAGCGCCACGCGTTTTTTCTCGCCGGCGCTTAGGTGATAAGGCGCTTTGCCCGAGGCATGTTGCATGCCTACTTGATCCAGTGCCGCTTCCGCCAGGTGGATGGCCTGATGCGGCGTCGAGCCCAGATTGAGCGGACCGAAAGCGACATCATCCAGAACTGTGGGCATGAATAACTGTTCGTCTGAGTCCTGAAATACCATGCCGATCTTCGAGCGCACGGCGGGCAAGGTTTCCTTACCGAGCGGCATTCCGCACACGGTAATGTCACCCTGGCCGCGCAAGATTCCGTTCAGATGCAGGACGAATGTCGTTTTGCCGGAACCATTGGCTCCGAATAGAGCCACGGTTTCGCCGGGATCGAGCGTGAAGTCGACGCCATCCAGCGCCTTGGTTCCATCTTCATATTGGAAGTGGAGGCCGCGAACCTCGATCAACGGCGTCACTGGACACGTACCAGGATCAGGAAAGCAGCGGCCGCCAGCAAGAAAACCCCGTCGGAGAAACGGAACCGGAGAGAATTCAGAAGCTGGAAGCGTCCGGTGAAGGCACGCGCCAGCATGGCCCGATGGATTCCGTCGGCTCGATAGTAGGACCGCGCGAATAATACGGCCAGCGCTCCCGCGGCTGCGCGGAAGCGGCCTTTGCGATGGAAACGCGGATCGCCTTGCCTGGATGCGGCGGCCAACCGCATGTGCTGCGCTTGTTCGGAAATAACAAACAGGTACCGGTAGATGAATTGGGCCACCAGCACCAGCACGCGGGGCGCTCCCATGCGCTCCAATCCGCTGAGCAGAGCCGGCAGGGAAGTTGTGCCTACTATAAGCAGCACCGCGGCGGCTGAGAGATAGCTCTTCTCCACCAGCGCGAGCGCGCGCAGCCGATCGCCGGCCAGCCAACTGATCACCCCAAATGTAAGCGAGAACGGCAGCACTACCATGGCACGCAGCAACAGGTTGCCTAGCGGGAGGCCTGCGATCAGGATGCCGGCTATCAAGAGTGTTGCGTCTATCCCCAGCGTCAGAGCCGCATTGGAGGGCGTGGTGGCCAGCACGATCAGAAATACCAGCAGCGCCAGGATCTTGGCGCGTGGATCGCGCGCGTGCAGAGGGCTAGCGCCACGGCTCCAATTATCGAGGTGGACGTGATGCAATCAGGCGCTCCTCTGGCGGCCGATCCAGCGGCCCGCTCCCAGGCATACGCCATAAATCAGCAGCAGCCCGGCCAGGCCCGCGCTGGCTCTCCGCAGCCAGGAGGACTCGAAATAGCCCACGGCATAATCGGCCAGCGGAGCATGAAAGCCGGTTTTCGCAGCAAGGCCCAACTGGACGCCGATCTGCTGGATGCCATCGGGTGCGGAGGACGCCATCAGGAATCCAACGCCGCCCAGCAACACGGCGGCCACGCTCAAGGCCACGATCGCGCGGCCGCTGGAGGGCTGTGTTTTCTGAACCAATCCGGGATTGAGTTTCTCGATGGCTTCCACCACCGCGATGGTGATGGCGCCCTCAATCAACGCGCTCATTGCAAACAATGCCAGTGAAAGCAGAATCACCGGCCGTGGCATGGCGATACCAGATATCAGCAACTCGCCCAGCGCGAGCGATGCGCTGGCCATTACGGACAAGAACGCGCCAGCGAAAATGGCCTGTTTCCGGCGCTTCGTCCGGCCCCAAAAATGGATCGGCAAATACCCGGCCAGCACGCCCGCAATGGCCATGTTGAAGACATTCGCGCCGAGCGCGAGTACACCGCCATCCTGGAAAACGAAGGCCTGAATCGCAATGATGGCCGTCATCACCAGAGCGGCCGGAGCGGGTCCCAGCATGCACGCCAGCAACGCGCCACCCACCAGGTGACCGCTGGTTCCGATGCCCACCGGAAAATTAATCATCTGGGCGGCGAATACGAAAGCGCCCATTACGCCGAGTAGCGGAATGCGGGTGTCGTCCAATTCGCGGCCCGCTCGGCGGGCGAGAAGCGCCACCGCAGGGATGCTGACGGCATCGAGCGAGGCCCACACCGGCGTGGACAGGAAATTGTCGGGAATATGCATATCGGCCGACGCACTCACAGTATCACGATTGTTCAAAGCGTGCCACAGGTAGCGTGGCGCATGCTCGCAGCGTGCCGTGTTCACACTCGTGTGAACACGGTTTGGAAACGACAGCCCGGCGTTCACAAGATTGTGAACGCGGCACGCACGAGTGCG
>PMUN01000316.1 GCA_003166875.1 Bryobacterales bacterium
GCGGCAGGCGGGCGCGACGCACTATCAGCCGATCACATGGCCACAGGCCTTTAAGATGATCGCTGATGAGCTGAATGGTCTGGATTCGCCGAACCAAGCCTGCTTCTACACCTCAGGCAAGACGACCAATGAGCCTGCCTTTCTTCTGCAGTTATTTGCGCGGCAGTTTGGAACGAACAATCTTCCGGATTGCTCGAACATGTGCCACGAGTCGTCGGGCGTTTCGATGGTAGAGACGCTCGGCGTCGGCAAGGGAACGGCCACGCTGGAAGATATGGAGAGCACCGATCTCATCTTCATCTTTGGAAACAACCCTGGCACAAACCATCCGCGAATGTTGACCTCTCTGCAGAAGGCCAAGGAGCAGGGCGCCAAGATTATCGTGGTCAACCCTCTGCCTGAGGTCGGCATGATGAAGGTAACTAATCCGAACCCACAGGATTACAAGAATCCTTTGGAACTGCCCTTCGCGCTTCTCGGCAAAGGCCAGGCCCTTGCCGATCTGTATCTCCCCGTGCGCGTGAATGGAGATGTAGCGGCAATCAAGGGCATTCTGAAGGACCTGTTCGAGCGCGAGCAAGCCGGACACAGCTCGGCGATTGACCGTGAGTTTATTCGAACCTTCACCGAAGGTATCGAAACACTGCTGGCCGACTTAGAAGCTACGAGCTGGGAAGAAATTGAGGAAAACAGCGGGCTCACTCGAAATCAGCTGCGCGTCGCCGCCGATATGTACGCGGCCTCCAAGAAGACCATATGCGCGTGGTGCCTAGGCATGACACAGCACCGCAACGGCGTCGACAATGTTGCGATGATCGTGAATCTTCTGCTGGTTGGCGGGCATATAGGGCGTCCCGGGGCAGGCACCGTATGTGTGCGTGGTCATTCCAATGTCCAGGGTGACCGCACCATGGGTATCTGGGAGCGCCCCCCCAAAGCTTTTCTGGATGCCCTGGGGAAAGAGTTTAACTTTGAACCACCCCGGAAGTCAGGGTATGACACCGTCGAGAGTTTGCACGCGATGTTCGACGGAGACGTCAAGGTATTTTTCGCGATCAGCGGCAATTTCCTTTCGAACGTCCCTGACACGGTTTATAGCGCGCACGCCATGCAACGCTGCAAGCTTACCGTTCACGTCTCGACGAAGCTAAATCGCTCTCACCTGATCACAGGGGAGCGAGCCTTAATTCTGCCTTGTCTGGGGCGGACTGAGGAGGACATTCAGGCAACTGGTAAGCAGTTCCTCACGATCGAAGATTCCATGGGAATTATCAATCCCTCGCAAGGCTTCTTTCCACCCGCTTCACCGGACCTGCTGAGTGATGTAGCGATCATTGCGAACCTCGCGAAAGCTACTTTAGGGTCTCGAACCACCACAAATTGGCTTGGCCTTGCGGAGGACTACAACTTGATCCGGGATGCGATTTCCAAGGTGATTCCGGGTTTCGAGAACTTTAACGCCCGACTCGCCGAGGAGAAATTCTTCTATCTGCCGAATGCAGCGAAGCACCGCATCTTCAAAACGAGCTCCGGCAAGGCGAAGCTGAGCGTTTGCCCGATCCCGAAGCACGACCTGAAGACCGACGAGTTTCTTTTGACAACGATTCGCAGCCACGACCAGTTCAATTCCACGATCTATGGACTGAATGACCGCTATCGAGGCGTCTTTGACGGCCGCCGGGTTCTCTTCCTGAACCCGCTGGATATGGAGGCAGGAAATCTCGAAGCCGGTCAGATTGTGGACATATACAGTCACTTTGAAGGCGAGGTGCGCAAGGCTCCCCGCTTTGCGATCGTCCCCTATGCGATTGCCCGCCGCAGTGCCGCTGCGTACTATCCGGAGACCAATGTTTTGATCCCGATCCGTAGTGTGGCCGCTAAGAGCAATCAGCCCGCCGCTAAATCCATTCGCATTACTCTGTGTCCAGTAGAACCCGCCGAGGCCCTGCGCTTTCCAGAGGCAGCTCTTGCTCGTAACCTGGATCGCGCTGTGCCGCGTGTTCCCTGACGTGCTTGTTTCGCGGCGCATTTCGCATGGCATACCGCGCCAGTGGGTGCTTCACTCCGAGCAGCTTCACCTTTTATGAGCAACACTGGTGTCTTTCCCCGCTGCCTATGGGACCGGATGCCCAAATAGCGGCGTCGTGTCCATATGTTGACCCCTCAGGGATTTACTGGGCGATAAGTCCTTGAACCCACAGGCCAGCGCGCGGAAGCTCAAGTGCACAATTGAAACTCGTTATGGCAGATCGTCAAGAGCTCAGGCTGCTCGGGGACACCCCGAAAGCGGTATCCCGGCGCAAGTTCATACAAGGTGTAATCGCTGGCGGCGCGGCCGTCTCCTCAGCCGCCTATTTGTTCCGTAGCTCGGCTGTCCACGGAGCCGGCGATACGGGCGGGCGGCTGATCACCTTAAACGTCAATGGGCAGCGCCGGCGAGCCGACGTGATGAAGCAAGAGACGCTGGCGTGGACGCTCCGATACAAGTTGGGCCTTACAGGAACGAAGTTGGGTTGCGACCGCGGCGAATGCGGCGCCTGTACGGTCCTGCTCGACGACGTACCGCACTATTCGTGCTCCGTTCTTACCCACACTGTGCGCGACCAGAAGGTCCTGACCATCGAGGGGCTGGCAAATCCTGACGGAACGCTGCATCCGATCCAGCAGGGCATCATCGACGAACAGGGATTCCAGTGCGCCTTTTGCATGTCCGGCTTTATCATGGCCTCGGTTGGGTTCCTCAAAACGAACCCAAACCCAACCCGATCCGAACTGGCACACGGCATTTCGGGGAACCTGTGCCGCTGCCAGGACTATGACAAGATCCTCACTTCTTTGATGCGCGGCGCCGCGAACATGCGGGAGGTGAACCATGTCGACCTCGGATAACGAGCGCCAATACGGACCTCAATACAAGCTGATCGGCAAGAACTATGTGACTGCCGATCTGTATGCGAAGGTCACAGGGAAGTCAAAATACGCGGAAGACTTTCGAGCCGAAGGCATGCTGTTTTGTAAGCTGTTACTCAGCCCGGTGCCGCATGGCCGGGTAAAGCGTATCGATGCGAGCGAAGCGCTGGCGATGCCCGGCGTGAGAGCGATTCTGACGGCGGACGACCTGCCTGCGCCAGCCGACACCCTCACCGACAACGGAACGGTAATCAAGGCGAGCAAGTGGGGCGAGCGGGGGCTCACTATGGAGCCGGTGTACCAGGGCGAGCCGATACTCGCCGTGGCCGCGGTGGATGAACTGACCGCTGCCGAAGCAGTGGAGAGAATTCAAATTGATTTCGAGCGGCTCCCGTTCGTGGTGGATCCCCTGGATACGCTGCGGCCCGGCGGGCCGAATCCGAGAACCGATGGTAACGTGTGGGTAACGCCGCCCGGCGGCCAGCCTGCAGTCCAGGAACTTAAGTGGACCGAGGCGGACTTTGCCGAAGCCCAGCACGGCCGTCTGCCCATGGGCAAGACGCCTGACGAATGGTCGTATGGCGATCTCGACGCAGGCTTCAAGAATGCCGCCCTCGTGCTGGACGAAACATTCGTTACGCCAGACGTTAGCCATCAGACCCTTGAGCCTCGGAGTGCGATGGCTTATTGGCAGAACGGCAAGCTCTACCTTCACAGCGGAACCCAGAGTACTGGTCGAACTCAGCCTGCCATCGCACGATGGATGAACATGGATGTGGACAAAATCGTTTTCATCAGCGAATTCACCGGCGGCGGATTCGGTAGCAAGATCACCGGCGGTGTCTCAATGATTATTCCGGCGCTGCTGTCGAAGAAGACGAACGCCCCCGTGATGATGCGCATCAGCCGCGAGGAGGAAACATTTATCGGACGCGCGCGGCCGGGTTTCCAGGGACGAATGAAAATCGGCTTTTCCAAAGAAGGACGAATCCTAGCTCTGGATATGTTCGTGATTTCGGACAACGGTCCTTACGACGCACAGGGCGATGCGCCGACATCGGGGCATATGGTCTCGCTGTTGTACCAGCCACAGGCCATGCGCTGGCGCGGGGTGACAGCGCTGACGAACACACCGCCGCGCAGTGCGCAGAGCTCGCCGGGTGGACTGCAGGGCATTACGATTACCGAACCGATCATCGCGAAAGCCGCACGAAAGCTCGGCTTGGACCAGGTAGCGATCCGCTACATCAACTGTCCGGAAGGCAAAGCGCCGTATGGCCCGCCGGTGCAGGGTAAACTTCAGCACGCGACTAGCGCATTTCTCAAGGACGCTCTTCAGCGCGGCGCGGAGCAATTCAAATGGCAGGAGAGGATTGCTCGCAGTCCCAAACGGATGGGCTCGAAAGTGCGCGGAGTCGGGGTGGCGTTGAGCTGCTACGTCGGTGGCACCATCGGGTTCGACGGACTTCTCGTGATCACACCCGAGGGCCGGGTCCAATTTCAGTCCGGAATCGGAAATCTAGGAACGGAGTCGGTGATCGACGTACATCGCGCAGGTGCGGAGGTTCTCGGAGTCCCATGGGAAAAGTGCGATGTCGTGTGGGGTGATACATCGAAGCATTTTCCCTACACCTGTGTCTCCGGCGGCAGCCAGACGACGCATGCTATGACCCGCGCCGCCTACGCGGTGGCCATGGATGCCAGGCAGAAACTCCAAGAGATCGCTGCCAAGAGCCTGGGCGGTAAACCTGAGGACTACGAGGTAGCGAATGAGCGGGTCTTCCGCAAGGGATCCGGTTCAGGGATAACCTTTGCACAGGCCGCGCAGCGCGCAATTGAACTTGGTGGCAAGTACGATGGTCACGAAGCGCCGGCCGACGTCAATAAAATGACCAAAGCGTCCGTCGCGGCGCTCGCCGGTCAGGGCTTGGTGGCGGCCGCGCGCGATAATTACCCGCGCGATGGCAACACGCACTCCTATGTAGCNNTTCGACCCTCACTATGGCGAGATGGTTTCGAAAAGGTTCTACCAAAACAGACCGCCGACGATTTTGGATGTCCCGGTGGACATGCAATGGGCAGCGTTGGACATTCCGGATCCTGAAACTCCGGTCGGCGCTCGCGGGATCGGCGAACCGCCCGTCGGAGGAGCGTGTGCATCTATCTTGAATGCGCTATCGGACGCTCTCGGCGACCAGATCTTCCAGCGTGCACCGGTGAACGCCGATACGATTTTGACTTCGCTCGAAGCTGGGCGACCGATGCAACATCCGCTAATGGCGCACATTTAATTCGAGAGAGGAATCTATGGCAGTAATACGAGACGTGATGGCCTCCTTCGAGCTCCTCCAGCCGACCTCGATCGCAGACGCGCACAAGCTTCTCCAACAACATGGAGAGGACGCCTGGGTAATGGCCGGTGGAATGGATACCTTCGACTGGCTGAAGGATCGAATCCGGAAACCAAAATTCGTGGTCGATCTAAGCGGAATCGAGGAACTCAAGGGCATTCGCAATACCAACGATGGCATCGAGATTGGTGCCACTACTACTCTCACCGAAGTCGTGAAGCACCCCATCATCCGGGAGAAATATAGCCTTCTCGCGGAGGCCGCCGAATTGGTTGCCTCGCCACAGATCCGGAACCAGGGCACTATCGGCGGCAATGTATCGCAGGACGCGCGCTGCTGGTATTACCGTGCGGGTTGGCCGTGTTACCGAGCGGGCGGAAATATTTGCTATGCCGACACACCCACCGGCCGAAACCGCGAGCACGCCATTCTTCACGCCGATCGATGCGTGGCCGTAAACCCATCCGATTCGGCTCCGGCGCTGATCGCACTGGACGCGAAATTCGTCATGCGAACTCTCAGGGGCGAAAGAATCGTCGATGCCGAAGACTATTTCATCGGCCCGCAGATCGATATCACCCGCCTTCACATACTGAAGCCCGGCGATCTGCTGACGGCTATTCGTATTCCGTCGACCTGGGCCGGCGCCCGATTTTATTTCGAGAAGATCCGGGATCGCAACGTCTGGGACTTCCCTTTGTTGAATGTAGCCTCGGCCATGCGGGTTTCTGGCAACAGCATCGAAAACATACGAATTGCCGTGAACGGCGCCGCCGCCCGTCCGCTGCGATTGAAGGCAGTGGAAGACGCGGTTCGCGGAAAGCCGGCGACAGCGGCAACCGGTGAAATGGCCGGGAAACTGGCGGTGCAGGGAGCAATCCCGCTACAGTTCAACGCCTATAAGATTCCCCTGATGCGAAACCTGGTGAAACGCGCGATTGGCGGAGTGGAGGAGGCAAAATGGGCATCGTGAAGGCAATTACGGAATGGGCCACCAGTCCCTGGGGACAAAATGTTCCCATTCATATTGCGTTTTTCTTAATTTGGGTCGCTGCGATCGCAGGCTTGTTGTTCTTCATCGTGCATTCAATCTACGTGCGGTATTTCGCCAAACCGGAAGAATTTGCAGGCACTGTTTCGCCCACGCTAGAGGCCACTCTCCCGCCGCGGATTCCCAGACACTCGCTGGTGGCGCGATTGTTTCACTGGATTATGGCAGCCGCAATGTTCACCCTGCTCTTCACCGCTTTCCTCCCGAAGGTAGGTGTCCGGTTTGATTGGGTGACCTACCATTGGATCGCAGGAACCGTTCTGACTGTTTCCATCATCTTTCACATCATCCATGCTTCCTTTTGGTTGGACTTTTGGGCGATCTGGCCGGATAAAGAAGACTTGGTGGATGCATGGAGAAGAGTGCGCAGATTTATGGGCCTGCCGGCGCCGCCGCCGCGTAGGTTCGCGAAGTACCCGCTAGAGAACAAGCTTTACCACGGCGCGATCCTAGCGACCGGATTGACCGCTATCGGAACTGGCGTGTTCATGATGTTCCGAGTACGTACGATCTTCTTTCCTCGGAATCCTTATCTTTTTAGCGACATGACCTGGGGCCTGATGTATGTGCTGCACGGACTGGCCGGCGTTGGACTCATCGCGCTGGTCATGGTGCACGTGTACTTCGCGGTTCGTCCGGAAAAACGGGATATCACCAAGTCAATGATCTTCGGTACGATGAGGCGTGAGTTCTACCTGACGCACTACGACCCGGAGCGGTGGAACGTGGAAGTGTCCTCCACAGTATCCCGCCGCGCTGACAAGGAATCCTAATGTATGTTCACCACGATCTCAGAGCGGTTTGAAGCCATCGAAGAATGCTACGAGTTCATGCTCGCGTACGCGGCGCAGGGGCTCCCGAGTGATGAAGGCAGCAAGTCAGGCACACAAGTCCGGGAATTCTTGAGCCGCGCGGTCGAGGCACTCAGCGGACTTGCCGAGAACTGCGCGACGGCGATGCAGGAGGAGGGCCACGAACGAGAAGATCGCCTCCCCGCCTTCCTGACGGTATTGGATCGCGACGCCCGCGATTCACTGGCCGCCATGGAATTGGTACTGGCTCAGCCTTCAATCAGCTCCCAATTGATCGACAATTTGAATGCATCGATGCATCTGCGTGCGCTGCTCACTGACGTGTTTCTGCTGGGCGAGGTACTTCGAACGCAACGCGCCACGGCGAAGTTCGTCAGCTCATCCAGTTAGGATTCTGCGCGGTGCTATCAAACTGAGGAGTAGTCTTGAACGGCTCGAATTGCCCGGTCATGGCCGCGTCCTTCGTCTTGGCGAGCAGCGCCGACACTTCCGAGGGACTCATGGGCTTGAACGTTCGAGCCGCTTCAATCGCCTGATCCAGGATCGCCATGCGTTCACAGCCGGTAATCACTACCGACGTCGGGAGGTTGAGCGCGTAGTGTAGGCACTCCACCGGCGTTACACACCCACTCTTCAGGACATTGCCATCCCCCATGGATTTCATTCCGAGCACCGCGATGCCCTGTTCCACCAGCTTGGGAAGTACGTCGTGCCCGAAACTGCGGAAGTGCGCATCCATGACGTTGAGTGGCATTTGGCAGGTATCAAAATGGAAGTTATGCTGTGCCGCCGCCTCCAGCATCCGCAGATGGACGAACGGGTGCTTGTGGCCGGTGAAGCCTATGTAGCGAATCTTGCCGGCTTTTTTTGCCTCCATCAGCGCTTCGAGCGGGCCGTCAACGGCAAAGAACCGGTCCGGGTCTTCCATGCGAATATTTTCGTGAAATTGGATGAGATCGACATGGTCGGTCTGCAGGCGCTGCAATGACTCATCGATCTGCCGGGCCGTGGAATCCTTCGTGCGCCCGTCAAACTTGGTCATTAGGAAAACCTTCTGCCGGAAGCCATCACGCAGCGCAATCCCCATGCGTCGCTCGCTTTCACCGTCGTGATAGTCCCAACTATTGTCCATGAATGTAATTCCACGATCGATAGCACTGCGAACGATCTGGATGGCGTCCGCCGGATCGGGCGGATGTCCTACGTGATAGCCGCCCAACCCAATCGCCGATACTTTCTCGCCCGTCTTTCCCAAAGTCCGATAGATCATACTGTTCGCCATAGTCTCCTTATGCGTCTCAGCTCACTTCTTCACGTCTGGAGGAAAGTGATCGAACATCTTCTGCACGCCCTTGTCAAGATTCTTGATGTTCGTGCCGGATTTGTTTGAGAGAGTGTCGCTCGACGATCCTCGCCAGATCAGTGTTTTGGTGTTTGCGTCGAACAGATCGATGACCAGGGTACCCACCTTGTAGTTGTCAGCTGTTGTAGTTGATTCTCCGAAGGCACCTTCGCGCCAGCGCCAGCCACCTCCAAAGCCGTCGTAGAACGTGTTGAGAGTTTGCCGATTCTGGGTCGTCTCCATCGCAATGATTGCGACACTCGCGCCGGATTCCACCTGCGTCCAGCCTTTCGCTGTCAGGGCTGCGTTCACGGCATCTTTGATCCGGTCCACCCACAGCGGGTCTTGTGTCTGGACCTTTTCCCAGGAGTACGTTTTGTACTGGCTAAAATTTGCGCTGCGATCGTAGTCGGTCTTCACCTGCTGTGCGAATGATGCAGCCGCAAACAGGACCGCGATCCCAGCGGAAGCGAATATCGTACGTTTCATTTTCATGAGCTTCTCCTTCAATCCTTTTGAGCTTTGGCCGCCTCTGTGGAGTGCAATCGACCGGCCAAGAGCTACATGTTGGATTACCGGCCTCGTTTCAACACTAAATCGGATGTCGCGTGGTTTCGGTCGCAACCGTCGAGGACCATACGGTGACAGTGATGTCTTGATTGTGTCTTCTAGAACAGAAACGGAACTGCACGGCGCGGCTATCTCTGTGATGAGAGGTGGGGCGGACCCCCTGGTNNCCTGGGGGTCCGCCCCACAGCGCTCACCAGTTTCGGGAAAACGAAGTGACATTGGGCGATAGCTCACCCCACGGATGCTGCTGCACGCGCGAGCCCTGATGAGCCTTGAAAAGGACCAACTCCCAGCCGTTTCATCTTGGCGATTAACGTCGTCCGCTTCATGCCCAGTCGGCTGGCAGCACCGTTCGGACCACCAACCACCCCGCCCGTTTCGTGGAGAGTCTGGAGGATGTGCGAACGCGACGCCTCGTCCATTGTGACAGGCGCTGATAACTCGGACGTGCACGGGAGTTCCGGCAGCGAGCCATTCAATACTGCGCCGTCCGCGAGAATTACCGATCGCTCAATGAAATTTTGCAATTCCCGGATGTTGCCTGGCCACGAATAACGCTCCAGACCCATCATGAATTCTTCTGCAATGGATGTAACCGACTTCCGCATGCGATCGGCGTAATCCCTTACGAAGTGGTGGACTAACGAATGGATATCTTCGGGGCGCTCACGCAAGGGCGGTAATTCAATGGGGAACACGCTGAGCCGATAGAAGAGATCGGCGCGAAATTGACGTTCGTTGACCATCTCTACGAGATCCCGATGTGTGGCACAGATCACACGCACATCAGCGTGAATCGTCGCAGTGCTACCTAAACGCTCGAACTGCCTTTCCTGTATCACACGTAGAAGCTTGGGCTGCAGCTCAAGGGGCAGGTCGCCGATCTCGTCTAAGAATAAGGTACCCCGATTGGCCCGCTCAAACCGTCCGATACTGCGCGTGACCGCACCGGTGTATGCGCCGCGCTCGTGACCGAACAGCTCACTTTCCAATAAGCCCGCAGGAATGGCGGCGCAATTCAACTTTACAAACGGGCCACTCGATCGTTCGCTGCCCTTGTGAATGGCTTCTGCGATCAGTTCCTTGCCGGTTCCTGTTTCCCCTTGGATCAGCACGGTGGCGTCGGTGGGGGCGACTATGCGCACCATGCGAAGCACTTCCTGGAGCGCGGCGCTGTTACCGATTATCCTAGGTAGGCCTTCGTCGCGGCGCTCGCTCTGGTTTAACGCGTGGTTCGCCGACTTCGTGTCCTTGATCTCGAACCATTTCGGGCTGGACCCAACAAAATTTGCAATAGTCATAGTTGCCTCCTTGCCGAACCTATCTCAACTCCTGCTTAATCCTCCCGAGCGTCTTTCAAAGCGGCTTCGATCGTTCTCAGCAGCTCCGCGCCGTCGAAGGGCTTGTATAGAAACCTAGTGGCACCCTCATCCAGGGCTCGCTCGCGGGCTTCATCGTCCTGGTGGGCTGAAATAAAGATGACTGGCAGCTCCGGCCGCTCGAGTCTTATGCGGCGCTGCAACTCAATGCCGTTCATTCCTGGCATCCGTACGTCGGTGACTAGACAAGCCGCTCCCGCAAGGGCGCCCGACTGCAGGAACTCCTCCGCGGACGAATATACGGCAGCGGCATATCCAGCGGACTCTACCAGGCTTTTCAAGGATTCTCGAAGCCGAAAATCGTCATCCACTCCCACCACAAGATGTTTCCCAACGCCGGTCATCACCGAGGTATCTCCATCTACGCCTTGATGATACGGCAAAGGTAAAAGCTTGCCTATTATATGTTTATTTAGATCGGCCGGGAGTCCGCGCGATTCCCAGCTTGTCGGACATCCTCACGAGTTCTGCCAGCGACCCTGCACCCATTTTGTGCATGATCTGGCCCCGATGAACCCCGATCGTGATCTCGCTGGTCCCGAGGTCGCCGGCGGTCTGCTTGTTGGCGAAGCCCGCGACCACAAAGGGCAGTACCTCCCGCTCGCGAGGCGTGAGAAGAGAGTAATGCTTCTGTAACTCGGCCAGCTCGGATCTCTTCCGCCGCCCTTCTCGATCAAGGACAATTGCGGCGTCGATCGCACGTAGCAACTCCTGCTCGCTGAATGGTTTGGGCAAGAACTCGATCGCCCCGGCCTTCATCGCGCGCACCGAAGAAGGAATGTCGCCATGACCCGTGATGAAAACGATCGGAGGACCATCTCCGGCTGCCAGTTCCCGCTGGAGTTCCAGCCCGCTCCTGTCCGGAAGTTGCAAATCCAGGACCAGGCATGCGGGAGAGTCGGGTTTTTCGGATTTCAGGAATTCCGCAGCCGACCCAAATGCCGCCACTCGAAGCCCCACGGACGCTATCAGGCTGCAGAGCGCTTCGCGCACTCGATAGTCGTCATCCACCACGAATACGATGGGGTCGTCCGAGTTCATTGCATCTCGCTTGATTTGAGTGGAATTGTGAAGCAGACCGTGGCCCCGGGCCCTTGGCTGGGTGCAACCCAAAGCCGGCCGTGATGTGCCTCGATGATGGAGCGGCAAATAGCCAGGCCCATGCCCATTCCGTTTTGTTTCGTTGTAAAGAAGGCCTCGAAGGCTCTTTCCGGATTCTCGAATCCGGCTCCGTTATCCCGTACCTCAACGACAGCGGCATTGGGGCTCTCCCATGCCGACCGGATAAAGATTGTCTTGGGGTGGTCCGCTACTTGATCCATTGCCTCGATTCCATTCAGGACCAGGTTGAGAACTACCTGCTGCAACTGTATACGATCAGCCACCACGGATGGAAGCTTTTTGTCCAAGTCGGTTTCCACAGCGATGCCCCTTCTCCCTGCATCGCCTCGCAGGAGGCGCAGCACTTCACCGATGACTTCATTCAGGTCAAGGACGTCCTTCTCACCGGGAGCTCGCCTGAAAAGCGCCCGGACCCGCCGCACAATTTCTCCGGCATCCTGGCCATCGCGAACGATTCTTTCAGCCGCCTCGCGAGCCTTGGCCAAGTTAGGCGGATCCGCTGAGAGCCAACGTAGGCAGGCGTGACCATTGGCGGCAATCGCACTCAGCGGTTGGTTGACTTCATGTGCAAGGGAGGCAGTCAGTTCTCCCATGGTGGTCACTCGGTTGACGTGTGCGAGATCCGCCTGCGCTTGTCGTAACGCCTCTTCGGCGAGTCTAATCTTGCCTTCTGCCTCCTTTACCGCAGTGACGTCCATCAGCGCTCCAACAAACTCAAGTTCCCCCGATTCACCTCTTACGCCGTGAGCGACAACATGGACATATTTGACGGAACCATCCGGCATCAGTAATCGATGTTCAAAATCAAAATCCTCCCCATCCTGGGATGCGCGCGCAACTACCTGTTTAAGGTCGAGCGCGTCTTGCGGGTGAGTCCGCTGGAAGGCGAGCTCCACGGATGGTTTTGTCGTTCGCTCGCATTGGAAGATTCGATACATCTCCGCCGACCAGAAGATCTCACCACTAGGAACCGTCCAGCTGAAGCTGCCGGTGTGGCTTAATCGTTGTGCTTCGGATAAATACGCCTGCGCCTGCCGCAATGCATCTTCGGCCTGCTTTCGATCTTCGATATCAATGCTTGTTCCATACCATTTAACGATCTTTCCCAACTCATCGCGCAGCGGCACGTTGCGGATCAGAAACCAGCGATACTTCCCATCTGCCCTCCATAGCCGTGCTTCACTTTCCATCGATTCCCCGGCCGCGAAAGCTCGGTGCAACTCGTCGACGTACCTCGGGAGGTCGTCGGGATGAACCGCGGAGCTCCAATTCCAGCCCAACGCATTCTCCTCGGATAAACCCGTAGATTCCAGCCAACGTCGATTGATGAAATCAACGGAGCCATCAGGCGCAGTGCTCCAGACATACGCCGGAATTGTGTCGATGACCAGCCGGAGCCGATCTTCGCTACTTTGTAAAACCGCGTAGAGATCGCGCAAGCGCCGGGCTGTGTCATTGAACACCTGTCCCAGGTGAGCGAGTTCATCGTTCCCCTGGATCGTCACCTGATGCTGAAACTCGCCTCGCGCCAACGCTTTGGAGCCTTCCACTAAGCGGGCGAGTGGTTGCGTAATGCTACGCGTAATGGCCAGACCGAGGGTAGCCGCGATCAGCAACGCGAAGACGGCGGTGGTGGGCACGATCACAAAAACCAAACGCTGCACGCGCCCCGCGTTCAGCACGGTTTCGGCCCGCTGTTCGGCGGCATCGTGGTCAACTTTTTCGACCAGCGCCGAGGTCATGGATTCGAGCGGCCGTACCTGGTTCGATAGGCGCAGTTGCACAGCCCGCCAGTCGCCGGAGGTGGCCAGTTTAATGATTGTCTCAAGCTGCGATGTCAGCGAGCTCTGAATAACGTGAAGCGTAGGTAGGAAGTTCGGATCCTGCTGCAAATCGGGCGGTAGGAGACTGAAGGAGCTTACTGCGCGCTGTATGTCGTTTAGGGCAACGGTACGAAGGGCCCCAGCTTCTTTTACCAGAAGGCCGGCGTCTTCGGTCTGCGCGATTGCTTCCAACCCAGCGTAGAATTCTAAGAGACTCGCATGAACACGTAATAAAGTGACCAGCTTCTGGTCGATCCCGTTCAGGCGCTCTGCCTGGGCGTGGACGACCTGGAATTGCCAAAGAACAACAGCATCAGCACCGAGCATCACCAGGATTATGAATACGAAGCACAGGATCAGACGGGAACCGATGTTGAGTCGAGCGGGATGAAGAGTTTTCTCTTCAACGCGTTTTACCAAACGGCCGAATTCCGTCGCAGTGTGACGCTGCATCGGTTGTTCCTTTCAAGCTATCGCTGATCTCCAGCTCACGCCACGCCTCTCACCCTTTTTGCGTGAAGCTTATCGGGCAGACGTTATCGGACCGCTTCCGATTTCAGGGGCGTGCTGATCCCCCCGGAGGCGGACCCTTCTTGAAGCCTGTGATACGAACCAACTCATTCTCCAGGGCTTTAGCCGATTCCGGCGCATTTCTTTCGCCCGTCAGCACGGAGTGTACTGCCTGCATGTAAGCGTTGGACACCTCCTCGTACTTCTTGCCGGTAAGGTTCGAAGGACGCGAAACAATGCCAGTGCGGAACGCTTGACTCAATAGGGCAAAACGGGGATTCGGCTCACGTACCTCAGGCAGATCGTAGAGTTCTGGTCGAGTGGGCGCCTCCGTAAGCAATCGAGACCGCCTTATCTGCACGTCTCTGCTGATGAGATACCGGACCAGCTCTACGGCTTCACGGGGATGAGTCGAGAATCGGGAAACCACCAAGCCAGTTCCTCCTAGCGTACCCACCCGGCCGGCCTTACCGCCGGGCAGCAGGCTCACATCAAACTTATTGCGTATGGGCGACCCTGCCGCCTGGCCGTCAACGTAGGCTGAGGTCCAATTCCGCATGAACGCTGCGTCGCCCGCCATCCAAACGTTGAGCGAGTCCCACTCCTTATATCCAACTTCACCGGGTGGCGAAATCGAACCAACCCAACGCGCCGCCCGTTGCCACGCCCGAATCGCATCCGGGTTGTTCACGCTGATCGTTTTGTCCTTCTCGATGATCTGTCCGCCACCTTCGGCGGCCTGCCATTCCAGCGCATTGCAGGTCAGCGCTTCAGTGGCCGCTCCTTGCCACACAAATCCCCAAAACTGTTTCTTGGCTTTCCTGTCTTTGGCTCTTTCGCCCGCCTGAATCCGCGCCGCCATAGGCGCCAGCTCATCCCAGGTTCTGGGTGGCTCACGATATCCATACTCCCGCAGAAGATCGGTGCGGTAATAGAGAAGGCCGATATTGGCATCATACGGCACCGCCACCAGCTTGTTGTCAATGGTGTAGCTGGCGGTTATCGCCGGAAAGCCGGCGGAGATTTCACTCGCGAAATATGGCTTGAGATCTACGAAATTCTCGTTCAGAATGCCTGGCCAAATCACATCGATAGTGTATACGTCAGGACCCGAAGCGCTTGGCCGGAGTAACTCTCGCCACAAGGCTAGCTGTTCCCGAGTCGACTCCGGAGACGGAAGGAGCTTGACTTGGATTCCTGTTTCCCGTGCAAATTCCTGCAACTCCCGCTCGCGCTCTTGGTTGAACGCCGGCGTGGCCCACCCCTGGTCCACAAAAGTTAACGTAACCGGTGCATGAACAGAAGTACAATCTGCCAGCAACAGCGAGAGCATCACAATGCAAACGGCGACTTCTATGCGAATTACCGCCTCTCTATTCACGGGCACGCTGATCCGCCTGGGGCGGTCCCTTCTTGAAGCCGGTAATACGAACCAATTCATTCTCCAGGGCTGCGGCCGCTTCCGCTGCTCGCTTCTCGCCAGTCAACACGGAGTGCACTGCCTGGGCATAAGCCTCGCTGACGTCTGGATATTTGTTGCCGGTGACATTCGAAGGACGCGAAACTATGCCGGTCCGGAATGCCTGACGCAACATGGCAAAACCAGGATTTGGTCCAAGTACATCAGGCACGTCGTAGAGTTCCGGAAGACTGGGGGGCACCGAAAGCACGCGGGACCGCTTCGTCTGCACGTCTCTACGGCTGAGGTATCGGACCAGCTCTATCGCTTCACGGGGATGAGCCGATAATCGGGAAACTCCCAGGCCGGCCCCTCCCAGAGTACCTGCCCGGCCCGCCTTACCAGCCGGCAGCACGGTTATATCGAACCTATTTCGGATCGGCGACCCAGCCGCCTGACTGTCGGCGAAGGCTGTCGGCCAATTCCGCATAAATGCTGCCCCTGCAACCCAAACATTCAGTGCGTCCGCCTCTACATATCCGCCTACACCGGGGGGTGAGATGGAACCAACCCAGCGCGCCGCCCGTTGCCACGCCCGGATCGCATCCGGGTTGTTCACGCTGATGGTCTGGTCCTTCTCGATGATCTGTCCCCCGCCTTCAGAAGCCTGCCATTCCAGCGCGTTGCAGGTCAACGCTTCGGTAGCCCCTCCTTGCCACACAAAACCCCAAAACTCTTTTTTACCTTTGGCTCGTTCGCCCGCCTGAATCCGAGCCGCCATAATCTCCAGCTCATCCCAGGTCCGGGGTGGCTCACGATATCCATACTCCCGCAGAAGGTCGGTGCGATAAAACAGAAGCCCGATGTCAGCGCGATAAGCGATAGCCACCAGCTTGTTATCCACAGAGTAGCTGGCGGTTAGAGCTGGAAATTGGAGGGAGATTTCGTTGCCGAAATATGGCTTGAGATCTAGGAAATATTCGTTCAGAATACGTGTCCAGATCACATCTATGCCATACACGTCAGGACCCGAAGCGCCTGTCCGGAGTAACTCTTGCCACAATGCCAGCTTTTCTCGCGCGGACTCCGGAGACGGAAGCAGCTTGACTCGGATTCCGGTTTCGCGAGTGAATTGCTGCAACTCCTGCTGGCGAGCCTCGTTGAAAGTCTTAGTGGTCCACTCCTCCAGAAGAGTTAATGTGACCGGTTCATGAACAGGTGGCCGAGTGCAACCTTCCAAAAGCAACGAAAGCAAGACAATGCAAACGGCGCCTACCATCCCGACGTAATTTGCCCTATTCTCACGCGAGCACAGGTTCCGCTTCGAGATTGGCGGCCGGTCTCCGGGTGGCATTCCACTATGCTAGCCAGAGCACAGCCTCGGGGGCAAACCATTGGCGCTCACGGGTGCGCCGATCCCCCTGGGGGCGGTCCCTTCTTGAAGCCGGTTATGCGAACCAATTCATTCTCCAGGGCTGCCGCCGCTTCCGGTGCACTCTTCTCGCCAGTCAACACGGAGTGCACTGCCCGGGCGTAAGCCTCGCTGACGTCTGGATATTTGGTGCCGGTGACATTCGAAGGACGCGATACTATGCCGGTCCGGAATGCCTGACGAAACATGGCAAAACCAGGATTTGGTCCAAGTACATCAGGCACGTCGTAAAGTTCCGGAAGACTGGGGGGCACCGAAAGCACGCGGGACCGCTTGGTCTGCACGTCGCTGCGGCTGAGATACCGGACCAGTTCTACAGCTTCATGCGGATGAGCCGAGAATCGGGAAACTCCCAAGCCGGCTCCTCCCAACGTACCGAAGCGGCCCGCCTTGCCACCAGGCGGCAAGGCGATTGCGAACTTGTTTCGGATTGGCGAGCCGACCGCCTGGCTGTCAACGTAGTATGTCGGCCAATTTCGCATGAATGCCGCCTCTCCCGCGACCCAAACGTTCTGCGAGTCCCACTCTTTATATCCGACTACACTGGGTGGCGAGATAGAACCGACCCAGCGCGCCGCCCTTTGCCAAGCCCGGATCGCGTTCGCGTTATTCACGCTGATGGTCTTGTCCGCTTCGATGATTTGACCGCCGCCTTCAGCGGCCTGCCATTCCAGAGCGTTGCAGGTTAACGCTTCGGCAGCGGCCCCTTGCCATACAAAACCCCAAAACGCTTTGTTGCCCTTGGCTCGTTCGCCCGCCTGAATCCGAGCCGCCATGAGTCCTAGCTCATCCCAGGTCCGGGGTGGTTCACTATATCCATACTGCCGCAGAAGATCGGTGCGATAATACAGAATCCCCATGTCGGCATGATACGGCATCGCAATTAGCTTTCCGTCGATGGAATATCTGGCGGCTATCGCCGGAAAATCGTGAGAGATGTCGCTGGCGAAATACGGCTTGAGATCTATAAAATATTCGTTCAGAATCCGCGTCCAGATCACATCGATGCCGTACACGTCAGGACTCGAGGCTCCCGACTGAAGTAACCCTTGCCACAGAGCCAGCTTTTCCCACGCGGACTCCGGAGATGGAAGGAGCTTGACTTGGATTCCTGTTTCCTTAGTGAATTGCCTCAACTCCTGCTGCCGACCTTCGTTGATTGTCTTGGCCGTCCACTCCTCCAGAAGAGTTAATGTGACCGGTTCATGAACAGGTGGCCGAGTGCAACTTCCCAGAAGGACCGAAAGCAACACAATGCAAACCGCGGCTGCCATCTGTGCGATTGCCCTAACCTTCGGCGAGTACAGGTTCCGCTTCCAGGTTGCGGGCCGGTCTCCGGGTGACATCCCACTATGCTAGCCAGAGGACAGCGTCCGCAGCAAACCGTTGGCGCTCACGCTTCGGAGGTTATCCAAACTAGTAGGCTGTCGTTGCTCAATCTTTACTACTGCCGTGCGTCGCCATGAGTGGCGACGCGGCACGCAAGGGTGCGTGCGCTACGCGTGGCGCGAACACTCGTGTTTGCCGCGTTCGCACNNAGGGGGTCCGCCCCACCCGCTGCCCGAAGGTTTTCATTCCGCTGGATGGGCTGCAAGCCCATGAGATACACTCATGCGAACGCCTGGGATTTCGATGCTAAAGTTCTTTCGCCGACAGCCCACTAGGGGTTGCCTGGAAGGGCGCCGACACCAAGCACAACCACTGTCGTGTCGTCGAACCGCTCCCTCCCGCCTGACCATTCTGCGACGGCTTGCATCAATCTGTCGGCCACTCCCTTTGCATTCATCCCTGCCGCGATATTGCTGCAAAACTCAATTAAACGCTCGTCCCCGAAATCTTCCCCCGCGGCGTTCTCGGCGTCGGTGAGGCCGTCAGTGAAGATCACTAGCCGGCTTCCCGGCCGCATATTCAACGTTTTGGCCGTATATCGCGTATTCGCGAACATTCCGACCGGTACACCAACTGAATTCAGCCTTTCGATCTCGCCGGTCGAGTACCTCAGAATGGGCGACGGATGGCCCGCGTTGACATACGTCAGCACGCTGGTATGCGCGTCGTACTCCGCCCAGAACAGAGTCGCATAGCGATTGTCTCCAAAGCGGCCGGCCAGCTGCTGATTCAGTATTTCAACGAAATGTGCGGGCGGTGCAGCTGGGCCGTCAATGCTATCGCCGAAGTGCGCCCGTGCGACTGCCTGCAGGTTCGCCATCATGAGAGCGGCAGGAATTCCTTTGCCGCTCACGTCCGCGCAGAGGATCCCAATTCGTTCCGGGCCGAGATCGAAGAAATCGTACAGATCGCCGCCGATTGTCCGCGCCGCCAACGTTCGGCCTGAAACGGTAGCCCCACGCAAAACAGGCGCAACGTGCGGGTATAAATACTGCTGAACGCTTCGCGCAATTTGAAGTTCGCTGTCCAACCTTAGCCTGGCGGCTTCGTCCTTTTGAAGCTGTTCGAGGGCAATCGCCATCTCGTTGAAGTTGCAGCTGAGATCCCCCAGCTGGTCCTTGCTGCGTACTGGCGTCCGCCAACCAAAGTTGCCGCTCGCGATCTGGTGCGCCGCGCTACTGAGATCGTCAACAGTGGTAGCGATTTCGCTGCCGAAGCGGATGCTCAGCCACACACCCGCTGCATCCAGAAGCAACACCGTAAGTGAAAGCGCAGCCAGAAGCCAAACCCAGTTCGCCGTTTGGCTGCCCAAACGTGCCACGTCTTCGAACGTGTTTGAGTAGCTGGGTCGAACGCTGTATGCTACCCAATCTTCCGTTACGCCCGTTTCCCAGTTGCGCACGGTCAGGACAACGGCTGCTGACCGGGATATGCCAGGAATGAAATCTCTTTGTATGGTGCTGAGTACTTGTTGGCTCGGCGAGTGCACACGGAACGGCCTGGGGGAGACAGTCGTTACTTCCATACCAGCCGCCGAGGACAGCCGCTTGGCTAAATCGGATCCCAGCGGCAGGCTAAAGATCACTGTCAGATTGCACGCGCTCTGCTGTCGCGCCAGGACATCGCGGATCTCGATCTGTCCCCCATCCACCACCAGGCCCGCGAAACCGGTTTCCGGCACCCAATCCGGATGTTTGACGGTACGGGTGGCCGTCCCCGGTAGCAAAACCTGCGAACCCGTGGCGCCTTCGATTGTTAGAGACGTCTCAGCACGGGGAAACGCCTCATCCGTGTACGCCAGCAGCGGCTTGAGCCCACCAGAATTCATCGGTGATACCCTGCATGCTCCGGTTTGATCCAGAATTGCGGGAGCAACGGACCGGCTGGCCTGAACGAACATCTGAATTTGCTTCGCGACGACATTGGCACTTTCGCGCCGCACCACCACGTTCAAAGCAGCGAGCGCCAGACAGGCAATCAGAATTGCCGAAGTCCCCGTGAACGCTATGATCGCCGCTATCTTCCAGCGCACCCGGCCCCAGGCGCGGCGCAGCATGTTGCGCATTCGAAACCAACTGCTGTTCGGTACAACGTGCGGGGTGGTGGTGCCTTCGCAATTGGGAACGGCCATGGCTGCTATCGAAATCTCTCCGAACGCCAGTGCAGGCCAACGGCCAATTCTCAATCAGTGTGAACCCCGATAGTTTGCTTCAGGCCAGCATTATGGCCTTCGTCGCCGGCGACTTTCCCTTGACACGGCCTGTCGATGGGATGTCGGAAGCGCGCTCCGTTGAAGACGAGGGTTCCCCCCGTGGCGCACGCTCCCAAGCGTGCCGTGTTCGCACTCTTGCGAACACCAGTGCACGGAAAAGATCCAGGCGTTCACACGAGTGTGAACGCGGCAC
>PMUN01000432.1 GCA_003166875.1 Bryobacterales bacterium
GCCAAGGCGCTATTTACGGGCTTGCGGCTGGAGACCTGGATGGCGACGGCTACCTGGACATAGTGGCGGCGCGGTCCGATGCCCCCAGCATGGTTTTTTTCAGCAGGCCTGTCCGGTAGTGGAGCATGACAAGCCAGAGGCTTGTCCTACACTCAGGGCGTTAGAATAAGGGTATGTCTGACGTATTGCGCATCGCTGGCCGCGATTTCAGCTCGCGGCTGTTTGTGGGTACCGGCAAGTACCGCAGCTTTCAGGAGATGGCGCGGTGCCATGCGATTTCCGGAGCCGAGGTGGTTACGGTTGCGGTGCGGCGCGTCAATCTGACCGACAAATCCAAGGAATCGCTGCTGGATTATATCGATCGCTCGCGCCTATTTATCCTTCCGAACACGGCCGCGTGCTACACCGCCGATGAAGCTATCCGGACGGCGCGGCTGGGCCGGGAAGTGGGCTTGTCGAACTGGGTGAAGCTGGAAGTGATCGGCGATCAGAAGACGCTGTTCCCGGATAACGAGGGGCTGCTCGAGGCCACGCGCGTCCTGGCGGGCGAGGGTTTCGTGGTGCTGCCTTATACCAACGACGATCTGGTGAACGCGCGCAAGTTGATTGATGCGGGCGCGGCCGCCGTGATGCCGCTGGCTGCGCCGATCGGTTCGGGGTTGGGCATCCAGAACGCGACCAACCTCAGAATTCTTCGCGAAACCATCACCGAGGTGCCGCTGATTGTGGACGCGGGCGTAGGCACGGCATCGGACGCGGCTATCGCCATGGAGTTGGGCTTCGACGGCATCCTCATGAACACGGCCATCGCCGAAGCGGAGGACGCCGAGAAAATGGCGGAGGCGATGAAGCTGGCGGTGGAAGCTGGGCGGTTGGCGTACCTGGCGGGGCGCATGCCGAAGAAGCTGTATGCGAGTGCTAGTAGTCCGTTGGCGGGCGTGGTGCGGTAAACCAAAGCCGAAAAACTTGTTGGCCACGGATGCACACGGATGGACACGGATAACGCATTAAATCAACCCGTGTTCTCGCAAGACGGCGTCTAATTCGGGTTGGCCCGTGGGTAAATCCACTGTTGGGATTGTCGCGCCTGCGGCGATTAACAGGCGTGCGACTTGGACGTAGTCGCCCCCCGGCTCATTGCAGTTGTGGACGCCGTGTCCATACCATCCTGGCGGGGTTCCATGGAATTGCTGATCTTCGATTGTCAGGGATGCGCCGTGAGCCAGTAGGATCTCGACGATATCGGCATAACCCTTCCAGCAGGCCCAGTGTAAAGCAGTCCCTCCCAAGTCTCCGCGCGCGTCGACAGGGAGGCCGGCGGCCAACAGGGCGCGAACTGCTGCTGTGCGATGGCTGGCCGTGAGATCCGGGAGCAGGCGATCGGCGCCAGGTGATGCCGCGATGTCCGGATGCGTGGCGAGCAGGCGATCCAGTTCCTTGGGATTGGCCGTCGCGCATGCACCCAGAAAGCGATCCACTGGTGAAAGGTCCGTGTTGGCTCCTCGGGCCTTTAGAAGAGCGGCTACTTCGGTCTGGCCACTCTGAACGGCTAGAGCATAAGCTGTCCGCCCGTCTTTCCGTTGCGCGTCCGGTGCTGCGCCGCCGTCGAGAAGAGCGGCGATAGTTGGCGCGCTTCGTCCCCGCCACACGGCCCAGTGGAGCGAGGTCTCGCCACGATCGTTCGGCTCATTCGGATCCGCGCCGGCCGTGAGTAAGATTCGGGCACCGTCCAGGTCCTCGCGATCGAGAATGTGCCGGAGCGCGTTCTTACCGGCCGGGGTTGCGCCCTGGCGAAGCAGCAGTTTCATGCACGCGAGATCCGGATGCTCCGTGGAATGGTAGAGCGACTCGGAGTCGTTCGGATTTGCTCCCGCTTCGAGCAGCGCTTGGGCGAGCCCGGAATTGTTGTTAAGACCGGTTGCGGCGTAGAGGCACGAGAGCGAATTAAAGGCAGCGTTAGGATCGGCTCCACATCGAAGAAGAACGCGTGCAGTTTCGGCCAAGTCGCCAGCACGGCTAGACCTTCCGTTGGCAAAGCGCGAGAAGCAGACGTAGAGTAGCGGCACACAGTTTTGCGGGCCGCTCGGACCCGTGGCGAGGGCTGGCGTCTGCTTTAGAGCTTCCACCACTCGCTTCCAATTTCCGAGCACCAGGGCCGCGTAGAATCCCGCACCAGCGATTTTCGGATGTGCGGATAACATTTCTTCAGCGCGCCGCAAATCGGAAACTGCGGCATCGATGAAGGCTGCTACTAGACTCTGGTAGTTCAGTCCGGACTGGATGATGAACGCGCGGAATCGGGGCCAGCTCGGAAAACCCTGCTCGCGCGCGATGGCCCGTTGTGCGTCGTGCAGTTTCGGATGCGAGATTTGTTGAAGTGCAGCGGAATCGCCGGATTTCGCGGCTTTGAGCAAGGCTTTGGCCTGCTTGCGGTAATACTCAAGATTGAGGCGCGTGGCCTCGGGATGGGTCGGCATACGACCTCCTTTCAAGTTGCGCCCATCGTCCGCATAACGGGCTGAAAGAAGGTTCGTTCAACTGCGAGAAATCGAATGGCGGGAAAATCCCTTTCCGCGGACCGGCAGCGCCCATGCGCGCTTGGCAGTATCATAGCAAACCAAACTGCTTATTGGCCGCGGATGAACGCGGATGGGTACGCGACATAAATGTGGAGCCTTTTGAGGAATGTAGCCGAGCCGCGACCGGGAGGGAGCGATAGCACGAGTGCCGCTAGTTCTCGCGTTCGTGGTAGCGCTTCCTGCCGGTCGCGGCTCTGTTTTTCGTATATGCCTACATGCTTTCCATATCTACGTCGCGCACCGCGCACTCTGCGTCTTTACGACTTTCGCCCTGGGATCAGATAGCCTTTGCGGGCGCGGACTCGTCCGGTGGGATAACGGCTCAAGGCGTCCGGGCTGAGATCCACCTTAACTTGCCTCTGTTCGCCCGGGTTGCCTTCCGGCATGGCGTAATAAAGGCTGTAGCGCAGGCGGATTCTGCGCATGGTGTCCCGAAGCGCGTCGCCCGGATCGTCGGCCTTGATGGTGTCGCCGCCGGTTTTCTCCGCGACTCCAGCCATGCCCTCCTGGATCAGAATTGACAGAGGGCTGGACACCAGCATCGCGGTCCTCACGGCAGTCTCTCCGGGGCTGCGGATGATCAATCCGCTCAAGAGCGCGTCGGCTTCCCAAAGATGATGTACCACTGTGCTCGATCGGCGGGAACGCTGGCCGTAATTATCGGTTAAGATCAGCACCGCCCGGCGCCGTTCGGTGCGCGGCTCCCGCAAAAAATATTCGGCTGCGTCATCCACGCCGGCCAAAAGGCGGGTTCCCCCACCGAACCTTCCGCCAACTACGTCGTTGTTAATGGTCCTTGCCACCGCACTTAGATCGTCGGTGAAGGGCGCCACGAGTGTACTGCTTCCGTGGAACGTCATGACCGCGACGCGATCGCCCGCGCGAAGTTCGGCGAGCGCCTTCCGGGATGAGGACGCTACTTTTTCGATCTTGGGCCGCATGCTTCCGCTGATGTCGAAGAGCAGGATCAGGTCCAGCGGTTCCACATCCTGGGAAAAATAGAGGATATGCTGTGGTACCCGATTGTCCGTGATCAGAAAATCTTCTTTGTGAAAGCCAGACAGTGGTCCCGTTTCGTCGGTGACCTCGGCATCCACGTGAACCAGAGACACGCCGGTTCGAAAGGCAGGGGGTTCTTGAGCACAACAGAGGACGGTCCCGAGGAGGCACGCGGTCAGAGTACGCAGGATCACTCCTCAAGGATCGCAAACACTGGCGTTGTGACGCTCACTCCCGGTGGAGCCGTTCGAGGGTGTAACCGAGCCGCGACCGGGAGGGAACGACAGGTTAATTCTGCGTTCGGGGTAGCGCTTCCTGCCGGTCGCGGCTCGGAAAGATGCGGGCGTTATCTGACGAATTCGTAACGTTCGAGGGTGGCTGCGATCTCGGCTTTTCTGGCAAATCGCACCACTTTGCCGATGCAATGTAACCGAACGCGCTCCCCGTCGGGTGGCGAAGTTGGGAGGGTGATGACGTACTCTACTGGCTCGCCAATATGGAGGTCGGCCTCCGACTGAAAGAGAACACCGGCGGAGCTGAGATTTTTCGTTTCGCCATGCCGGGAAAGAGGTTCTGAGCCGCTACGGATCAGTTCGAACGGGAGTTTGAGATCGAATCGGCGGGCTTTACGCTGTTCCATAGTGGTCGTATTGGGGTTACATTACTGTTACGTCTTCGACTCTACTCTGAGAGTGTGCCTAAGGTCAATAGCTGAGATGCCAGTACGACTTATATAAGTTCCAGTACTGGTTTGAGGATACGGGCCTTAGGAACCCGGTAAGTGTGGCACAATGAGAGTTTTCACTGGGCATGCACGAGCTTAGCTTAGAAGAGCAACTCCAAAAAATGCGCGCGGACTGGGACCAACGGGCCCGGGAAAATGCCCGTCACTTCGTGGACACCGCCAACGAGGATTGGACGGACGAAGAGTTTTTCGCCTCGGGCGAGAAGACCGTGGCCGAGGAGATTCTGACGGACCTGGGCAACATCTGCCAGGGGAAGGCTCCCCCAGAGATGCGAGTACTCGAAATCGGGTGTGGGGCGGGGCGGGTCACCCGGGCGCTGGCGAGGTTCTTTGGCGAGGTCCACGCGGTGGATGTCAGCGGCGAAATGGTGCGGTTGGCAAAGCTAGCGCTCCAGGATCACCCGAACGCCTCTGTCTACCAAAACAACGGCAAAGACTTAACGGTGGTACCGGAAATCCCGTTCGATTTCGCATTTTCTTCCATCGTGTTTCAGCACATTCCGAGCCGCGAGATAATCGAGAACTACGTCAGGGAAGTGCATCGCTTGCTCCGTCCTGGAGCGCTCTTCAAGTTCCAGGTTCAGGGCGCCATGATGGGTCCGACACGGCCGGATGATACCTGGCTGGGCGTACCGTTTTCCGAGCGTCAGGCGAGCGACATGGCTTTCCGCTGCGGTTTTGATCCTCGTTACCGCTACGGCGCTGGAGAACAGTATTTCTGGCTGTGGTTTTTTAAGCGCTGACGGAACTGCTGCTGCCGGCTGCTGCTGCCACGGACTTGGATTGGGGTTCGGACTTGGTTGCCGCGGCCCTGCGGGCTTCCCAGTATTGTGACATTCTTTTGGACACCTGCTGACGCTCTTCGGGGCTCATGCTTTTTCTACCCCTGCGTCCCCGCGTTCGCGATCCATTACCCAGACGTGCTTCCAAGGCGGCTATTATGATATCCAGCCTTCGTTTTTCTTCGCGTAACTCACGCAGAGCTTTGTTGACGTCCATAGCGACAGTCCGAATTGTGGGGTAATCCTTTTAATAAAGGTCCGTAGTGGAGTTTTTATAATAGAACGATTCCGGAAGGAAATCCAGCCTTTTTTTCTACTAAGGAATGGCGCGGATTTTGATGTTGCGGAACCAGACCTCATCCCCGTGATTCTGCAATGAGATGGGACAGGCGTGCTTGGGCTGGCCAGCCAGCAGGTTGTAGACCGGGGAGTTGGCGCTCCAGCGTTTCGCGATGTGATCCTTCACCGCCTGCGCGCCAACATCGGCATCCACCACCTTGACGTTGTTCAACCACTGCTCGACGTGATTGCCTTTGAGAACGATGCGGGAGTGATTGAACTCGCCTACGGGGCGGGTGGCGTCGCGTTCAGGCGGGACCATGTCGTACAGCGCTCCGGCGGTATGGCTC
>PMUN01000196.1 GCA_003166875.1 Bryobacterales bacterium
GCCGATTGGCAATCGGCGCAAATTGCCCGGGGATGTGGCGCCATCTTCTGGCCGCCCCCGCACTGCTCTTCCTGTGTCTGGCCCCTGGCCACGCCCAGGAACCCTGCGCCCGCTGCCACCCTTCCGAAGTCGCCGCGTTCGAGCAATCCCCCATGGGCCGATCCATAGGCCCNNGTAGCGTACTCGGTGGGAGCCGGCATCGTCGGCTACAGCTACATCGTCCGGCTGGGACAGTACCTGTTTCAATCGCCGGTTTCCTACTACACGCAGACCAAAAGTTGGGACTTGACGCCTGGCTATGAGACCGATTCTCATCTCGATTTCACGCACCAAATCTCCAGCGGCTGCCTCTTCTGCCACACCGGATCGGTGGATCTCGTAAAAGGAACCGACAACCAGTTCGGCGATCCTCCCTTCACGCCGATCTCTTGCGAAAGATGCCATGGTTCCGCGGCCGCGCATCTCAAGAATCCCGGCCCGGGCTCCATCGTTAATCCGGCCAAGTTACCGCCAGGCCGGCGCGATAGCGTATGCGAGCAATGCCNNGGCGGGCCAGACCACCGAGAGCGTCTTCGTCACATATTTGCGGCCTGCCGCGCGCGGCACCCTGCGGGCGGTGAGCCAGAGTGAGCTGCTGGCTCAGAGTCAGTGCGCCAGAGAGAGCGGCGGCCGCTTATGGTGCGGCACTTGCCACAATCCGCACGGCAGCCGCGAGAACCGCGCGCAGGCCATCCAAAAAGTGTGTCTCTCCTGCCATGGCGATCTCTTCGCCGCCGGGCGCCATAAGCCAGCCGAGGAATGCGTGAGCTGTCACATGCCCCGGCTCCGGCCCACCAACGTGGCCCATTCCGCCGTCACCGATCACAGCATCCCGCGGAAACCGCATGGCCAGCAGTTCGAGGGCGGGGACAATCCCGAACTGAAAGCATGGCGCGAGCCGGATCCCGCGCTGGTCCGCCGTGATCTCGGCTTGGCGTATTTCGAGATGGCTTCCGCGAGCCACGCCGGCCCGGATTTGCTGCAAGCCTACCAGATTCTTTCCCAGTTGCCCCCTCGAGAGCGGGAGGATCCGGCAGTGGAGGCCGACCTGGGATCCGTCTTGTTGGCACAGGCCCAGACCCAGTTGGCCATCCAGATGTTCTCGCGCGCCTCGGCGCAGCAACCCTCCAACGCGCGCTATGTGTATTGCCTGGGAACTGCCCTGGAACATGCGGGTAAAACGGAGGAGGCGGTCAAGGAGTTGAAGCGAAGTATTGAGCTCGACCCCTCTCGGCCGGATGCGTATCTCGAGTTGGCCGAGCTCTACAAAAAAGCCGGGCGCGAGATGGAAAGCCGTAACGCGCTACGCGAATATCTGCGCTTTATGCCCCAAAATCTCCAACTTCGCTTGACGAATTGAATGGAAGAGCAGCAAAAATGCGCAACGGATGAAGCTGACTGGCCTACGGGGGCGTCAGAGATACAGAGGATACTGAACCATGAAGTTCTTCGAGTTGTCGCCGCTGGCCGCGATTCTGCTAACAGCCGGCGCCTTCACCGCAATGGCGCAACCGAGCCCAAGCAAGCTTGTCACCCTCAACGTAGTCGCCCTGGATTCGACAGGCAAGCCCGTCAAGGATTTGACTGCGTCCGACATTTCCGTCTTTGACAACAACTCCCCGCAGAAGATCGTGAATCTCCGGCTGAACCAGAGCGACGGGCCGCGTGCCCTCGTGGTTCTGTTCGATTTGATGAACTCGAGCGAGAATTCCCGAGGGGCCGTCTGGGAGGCTATGAAAACATCCCTGGCTCACACCCCGGCCTCAGATTCTCTTTATCTCTATCTGTTAGTCGAGGACGGCAGCCTGTATCCGGTACACCCACTATCCGCCGCTCCAGGTGAACCCTGGACAGAAGATGCCGTCGCCTTGCTGGATGTCGCCATGAACAAGGTCAACCAACTGAAACCCGTCGAATTGAGATTCAATCCATCGGTGCATTTTAACACTACGGTCCGCGCTCTGGACGACATCCGCGCAGAAATGGCGGCGTTGCATGGCCCTAAAGAGCTATTATGGGTGACCTACGGAATTCCAAGCTCCATTCGCTACGCTGGCGGCTGGTTCGACGGCGCTCCGATACTGCAGCAGCTGGGCGCAAGGTTCGTTCAATCTGAAATCGCGGTCTATACGGCAGACCCAGGCATGAATCTCGAACGGGGAATGCTGAATCGTGATTCGCTCGATATATTAACCGGCGCCACCGGCGGCCGCACCTTTTCAACTATTGACCTGAACCAGGCCATCACCCAAGCTGAAGCTGACGCCCGCACCAATTACACCCTTGAATACCAGCCGCCCGCCAAGAATTGGGACGGTAAGTACCATAAATTACGCGTGTCGAGCGACCGCAAGGGAATTAGAATCCAATCGCAACACGGTTATTTCGCGGTTTTAGGTTCGTAATTCCCGGCCAACAGAGAGTAAGATGAAGGAGAAGGGACTATGCGCGCGAATCTCGCGACTCCGACGTTCCTCGCCCTCGCGCTCACCATGGGCGCGCAGTCGCCCGATCCCGAACAAGCGCTGGCCAAGACGCGAGATAACATCCTCGAACGTACCGAGCGCCTACCCAACTACACTTGCGTCCAAACCGTAGACCGCAAGTTTCTCAAGCTCAAGAAGCCCGTCTTCCCGATTCCTTCCTGTGATGACATGAGCGCCCAAAGGAGCCCGAAAGCCGATCTTCTCGGGCTTCAAGCTACGGACCGCCTGCGCCTGGACGTCCAGGTTTCAGACGGAACTGAGATCGAGGCTTGGGCGGGCGACAGCCATTTCGGCAACGGCACTATGATGAGCCTCATTAAAGGGCCCTTCGGTTTCGGTACCGGGGGATTTGGTAATTTCCTAACGGACATTCTCACCGGCGCCGGCGTAAAGCTTTATTTTGAGGGCGAAGAGACGGTGGATTCGCTCAAGTTGTTCCGATATCGATTTCAGATTTCCCGGGAATCCAGCCACTATATGCTTCACGCCGGAAGCGAATGGCTGGTTACCGGATACGGCGGCGCAGTATGGATCGATCCCAAATCGTCCCAACTCAGGCGCCTGCTGGTTCAAACCAGCGAACTTCCGGAAGAGACCAATACCTGCGAGTCCAGCACCACCGTCGAATATGCAACCATGCGAATCGGAACCGGTGATTTCCTGCTCCCGCAGCACAGCACATTGCATTTTCTAATGAGGGACATGACGGAAAGCGATGTTGCCACAACTTATTCCCGCTGTCATCAGTTCCACGGAGAAGCGAACCTGGTTACCGATCCGGGTGTATCCGCGGGCGAAGAAGCACCCCCCGCCCCACCCCCGATTTCAATTCCAGCCGGTCTGGTAGTGCCGCTAAAGCTGGCCCAGGCGATCGATACGGACACCGCCGCGGCCGGCGATGTGGTCGTGGCCACGGTCAGCGCAGCCGTGCGCGATCCAAAATCAAATGAGATTGTCATACCAGCTCGCTCCACGGTCCGGGGACGCATCCTGAGGATGGAACACTCGCTCGATACACCGCGCCGTTTCGTCATTGCATTCCAACTTGAGACTGTGGAGCTCCATGGGATTCCGTCGCCGCTGTACGCAATCCAGCTCCGTGACGATGAAAGACAGGCCGCGAAGAATGCGCCTTCAGCGCTAGTGGAGAGGAGCCACCAGATATTCCTGCCAGCGCGAGGGGCGTCGCCCCTAGCGGCCAACTTCTCCGTTACGAGCAAGGCGAAACACTACGTCCTGCCACGCGGCCTGGAAATGCAGTGGCTCACCGTTCCCCAACCCTAATGGCACCCAGCATCCATCGTGGCGCACGCACTCNNGCGTGCCGCGTCGGCACTCATGCCGACGCCCGGACGAGCGAAATGAACGAAATGGCAAGGAGACCCATGCGCGCGTCCATCGTCTTCGCGACATTGCTCGGCACGGCTCTAGCAATCGGCGCCCAAGCACCGCCCGATCCAGAGCAAGTGTTGGCGAAAGCGCGCGATAACATTCTGGACCGTACCGACCGCCTGCCAAACTACACTTGCGTTCAGACTGTGGACCGCCAATACCTCCATCTTAAGCAACCCGTATTTCCCGTTCGTTCTTGCGACGACATGAGCGCCAAAAGGAACAAGAAAAACAATCTCCTGTACCTCGAGGCCACGGACCGTCTGCGCCTGGACGTCAAAGTTTCGGGAGGAACAGAGATCGGCGCATGGGCAAACGCCAGCCATTTCGACGACGGCAACCTGATGAAACTGATTAAAGGGCCCTTTGGTACCGGGGCATTGGGCACTATTCTGAGAGATATTTTCACGGGATCGAGCGTCAGCTTTTATTTTGACGGCGAAGAAGCAATGGATTCGCTCAAGTTGTTCCGGTATCGATATGAGGTTAGTCAGGAATCCAGTCATCATATGATCCACACGGGCAGCGATTGGGCCTTTACAGCATACGACGGCGCTGTTTGGATCGATCCCAAATCTTTCGAACTCAGACGCTTGCAGATGCGGACCAGCGAGCTTCCGGAAGAGTCAGGCGCCTGCGAGTCTACCACTACGGTCGAATACGCGAGCTCGCGGATTGGAACCGGTGATTTTCTGCTCCCACAGCACAGCACGTTGCATTTTCTGATGCGGGACATGGGGGAAAGCGACGTTGCCACAGCTTATTCCAGCTGCCATCAGTACCATGCGGAAGCGAATCTGATTACCGATCCGGGCACATTAGCCGCCGAGTCGCCAGCCGCCCACGCTCCGATTTCAATTCCAGCCGGCCTTGTATTGACGCTAACGCTCACCGAGCCCATCGATACAGACACCGCCGCAGCCGGCGATGTGGTGGTAGCAACGGTCAGCAAAATCGCGCGCGATCCAAAATCCAAAAAACATCAGGCCGGCGAGATTGTCATATCGAAAGGTTCCACGGTACGGGGCCGCATAGTGCTAATGCTGCACCTGCTGGATTTTCCGCAATCTTTTGTTATTGCAATCCAGCTCGAGACCGTGGAGATCAATGGCATTCCATCACCGCTCTACGCCATCCGGCCGCAACACAATGAACCGTGGAAGGTGACAAAGGTGATTTTAGACAGGTACCTCACGCGGCCCATATTTCTGCCGCCACGAGGGCAGTCGCGCCTGGTGTGCAACTTTCCCTTTTTCACCGATGCGAACCACTATGTCATGCCGCGCGGATATGAAACACAGTGGACCACCGTTCCGGCTTCTGAATTTGTTACCGAACCGCGACCGTAAGGGAGTCGGTGCCTTTTTTTCTCGGCTTCTAAGCAGCCTGCGCTCCTCAGTTAATATAAGAAAAGACCCCTTGCAGTCGAGCTTCCTCAAACTTTCCCGCCGCGGCTTTGTACGCTCCCTCTGCGCCACCCTGCCCGTGTTCTCCTTCGATCAACTCGCCGCCGCCACGGGACTCGGCATCCAGTTCGTCAACGTCGCGCACGAAGCCGGTCTGAACGCGAAAACCATCTTCGGCGCCGAACACAAGAACAAATTTCTGCTCGAAACCACCGGTTGTGGTTGCGCCTTCATCGATTACGACAACGACGGCTGGCTGGATATCTTCCTGGTGAACGGAACGCGCTTTGAAACCCAGTGGCCTGCGGGCGAAGCTCCCGTAAGCCGTCTGTATAAGAACAATCGCGATGGTACATTCACCGACGTCACAGTGAAAGCGGGCGTCGCGCGCACCGGCTGGGGGCAAGGCGTGTGCGCGGGCGATTACGATAACGACGGCTCTGATGACCTCTTCGTCACCTACTGGGGCGAATGCGCCCTCTGGCACAACAACGGCAACGGGACCTTCACCGACGTAGCGAAGAAAGCCGGAGTCACCACCAATCCGGGCGACGGCCAATGGCGCTGGAATACCGGCTGCGCCTTCGTCGACTACGACAAAGACGGTCACCTGGACCTTTTCGTCGCCAACTACATCGACTTCGATCCGAAAACTGCTCCGCTGCCCGAATCCGGTCCGTGCCTCTATAAAGGCATCCTGGTCCCGTGTGGCCCTCCCGGCCTCAAAGGCGGCAAGAATATTCTCTTTCACAACAACGGCGACCGGACATTCACCGACGTCAGCGAGAAATCCGGCATTTTGAAAACGCCGGGTACATACGGACTGGGCGTCCTGGTCTGCGACTTCGACAACGACACCTGGCCGGATATCTACGTGGCCAACGATTCCACTTCATCCACGCTCTACCGCAACAACCACGACGGCACCTTCACCGACGTCGCCATTGAAGCCGGCGTCGCCTACAGCCCGGACGGCAAGCCGCAAGCCGGAATGGGCGTGTCCGCCGCCGACTACGATTGCGACGGCAAGTTCGACGTGGTCAAGACCAACTTCGCGGGCGACACATCCAGTCTCTATCACAATCAAGGCAACCTGGTATTTGAGGACGAAACATTTCAGGCTGGTCTAGGAAAGAACACGCGCTTCCTGGGCTGGGGCGTGAGCTTCATGGATTTCGACAACGACGGTTGGGTGGACATCCTGGTCACCAACGGCCACGTTTATGCCGAAGTCGGCGAGACCGATATCGAATCCGGGTATCGCGAGCGCAAGGTGTTGTACAAGAATCTGCGCAATGGACATTTCGCCGACGTAACCGCGGATGCGGGGCCTGGCGCGCTGGAAAAGGTAACCGGCCGCGGCTGCGCCATTGGCGATTTCAATAACGACGGAACTCTGGACGTGCTGGTGAATTGCGTGAACGATGTCCCGCAACTGCTGCGCTGCGACAGCACGCTCAAAAACAACTGGATCAGGGTCAAGACGGTGGGCGTAAAGTCGAACCGCTCCGGCATCGGTACGCGCATCTACTGCACCACGCCGGGCCATCGCCAGATGGATGAAGTCCGCAGCGGCTCATCCTATATTTCCCAAAGCGACCTGCGCGTCCATTTCGGCCTAGGCCCCGCGGAAAAAGCGGATCTAGAAATCCACTGGCCCAGCGGCACTGTAGACAAACTCCCCGGCGTGAAAGCGAATCAAGTAATAACCGTAAAGGAAGGCTCGTCGCCTCGCTGACCGTTTCCGACCGCACCCAACGAGAAACGAGAAACGAGAAACGAGAAACGGTTTTAACGGTTTTTAAGCTCCTGCCATCTCGCCAGTTCTTTTTTCCCATCCTCCGTCTTCCCGTCCTGCATCAACGCCTGTCCCAAAATATAATGCGCCGTCGGATTCTGAGGATCCAACTGAAGCGCGTGCCGCAGCACACCCTCCGCGTTCGCCAGTTCCTTCCGTTTAAAATACACTTTTCCGAGCAGGATATAAGGTCCACTGTAATTCGGATTTAACCACACCGAGCGCTCCAGCGGTCCCTGCGCTTCGTCCCAGCGTTCCTCGCGAGTGTAAGCGTCGCCCAGCCGGTAATGGGCCATGGCAAAAGTCGGGTTGATCTCAATTTCCTTCTTCAGGGCAGCGATTGCGCCTTCGATATCGGCCTGGTAGATGGCTACCTCGCCGAGCAGGAAATTCGCGCCTGCAATTTTCGGATCGATTTCCAGCGCCTTCTTCGCCTGCGCAGCAGCTTCCGTAGCCAGATCCTGGTGCATCATCATGCGCGCGGTGGTGAGGTGCGCCGTCGCAGAATCCGCGCTCACTTGAAATAGTTGCGCGAATGCCTTTACCGCTCTCTCGTTTTGCTGCGTCAGCAGACAAGCATTGCCCAGCATATAGGCGGCTTCTGGAGTGGTTCCTTTTGCGGCTGTCGCCTTTTCGAGCCACGGAACCGCCTCGGCGTATTTGGATTCCAAATACAAGCTCTGCCCCAGCAACAGCACGGACTCGCCGTATTCCACGCTCGCGGGATCTTCTGTCTTCAGCGCCTCAGTGAACTGAGCCACAGCGTCAGCGAACTTGTGCTGCTTGTACGCCGCTAGCGCCGCTTGATGCGTGGCTCCAATATCCATCGCGAGCAGCAGAAGGGGCCACATTCTCTCAGTATAATTCAGTAAAATAGGGATCATGCGGCAGAGCGGGCGATGGTTGTTCCTCGTCGTCTGTTTCCAGTTCGTCGCCTTCGCCGCGACCACCCTGGAAGAGATTGAATCCCGGGCCAGCGCGCTGAAGGCGGCAGGGGACGCGGCGGGCGCGCTAGCTGCGTATCAGGAAGCCGCCACACTCGATCCCAAATCACCTCGTTATCAGGATGAGATCGGCTTCTTGCTCCGAGTGTTGAATCGCGGCTCGGAAGCGACGGAACATTTCCACCGGGCCATTGAACTAGATCCGCAGTTCGCCCCCGCGCATTTTCACTTGGGAGTGGCTCTGTGGCTGGATCAAAACACCGCTGATGCCATTCCGGAGCTTCAGGCTGCGGCGAATCTGGACCCGGAAAACGGCGCCTACCGATCGAAGTTGGGCCAGGCTTTGGAGGGCTCGGGACTCCACCAGGACGCAGTCCCGCATCTGAAGGCTGCTGTCCGGCTACAGCCCGCCGACGGAGCAGCTTGGAACAACCTTGGCAACGCTCTGGAAAAAACCGGCGATGCGATCGGAGCTGTGGACGCTTACACGCATGCCGTTGAGGTTGCCCCCGCCAACCTGGAAGCGCGGAACAATCTGGGCTTGATGCTGGTGAAGACGCGCCGCCCGGATGAGGGAATCGCTGAATTCCAAAAAGTGCTTGCGGCTGATCCCACCAACAACACCGCTCGTTTTAATATCGGGTTCGCTCACTTGTTAAAGGCTGAGCTGGATGAGGCCATCCCGGCGTTCCGCGACGTGATCGCTCGCGATCCTAATCACGCCGCCGCGCACTACAATCTTGGCGTCGCGCTCAAAAACAAGGATGATATTGATGGGGCCCGCGCGGAGTTCTCGCGTGCTCTCGAGATCGATCCCAAGCTGGCGGAGGCGCACTACATGATCGGCATAACTTCCTGGCAATCCGGAGAATTCGATCGCGCTGCAGCCGAGATGCGGGCTGCCATCGCCCTACGCTCTGATTACGGCGAAGCCTACTTCATGTTGGGCACGGTGCTAAAACAAAAAGGCGAGGCTGCTCCAGCCGAAGAGGCTTTGCGCACGGCAATACGTCTCGATCCGGCGAATCCCGGTCCCTACAACACGCTGGCTTTGCTTCTGCGCCAGAAGGGCGACATCGAAGGCAGCAAGCGCCTGTTCGCCGAAGGCGCTCGCGCAAAGCAAGCCAAGGAGAACGAACTCGGAGTCATGTTGGGGCGGCAATAGTGTGGGGCAGGATGCCATCCTGCGCGGGGGTTGCCAACCCCCGCATTTTCGCTTTCCTCCTTGCGTCCCTGCCGCTATCCGCAGAGAGCGTTACATTTTCCAAAGATATTGCTCCCATTCTTTTCCAATACTGCGCGCCGTGCCATCGCCCGGGTGAAGCCGCACCTTTTTCATTACTGAGCTACGAGGACGCGCGGAAGCACGCCGAGCAGATTGCAATCGTCACTGGAAAGCGCTTCATGCCTCCGTGGCCGCCCGAGCCGGGCTACGGTGATTTCGCCGGCGCGAAGCGGCTGTCGGATGCACAGATCGATTTGTTGGCGCGCTGGTCCAAGACAGGCACGCCGGAAGGCGACCGCGCGGAGTTGCCTCCGGCTCCGCACTTCGTGGAAGGGTGGCAACTCGGCCAGCCGGACCTGGTGCTGCACATGCGCCAGCCTTATCAAATGGCCGCCTCCGGAGAGGATGTCTTTCGGAATTTTGTGATCCCGGTGGAACTGAAGGAGACCAAATATATCCGCGCCATGGAATTGCGGCCGGGCAGCAAGCGAGCGGTGCATCACGCGAATCTCATCGTGGACCACGCACGCATGTTGCGGCAGCGCGACGGGCAGGATGGCCAGCCTGGATTCCCCGGCATGGATGTGGAAACCGAGGTCTCGGGCGAATTCGATCCAGACTCCCACTTCCTGTTCTGGAAGCCCGGCTCTCCGCCTCAAGAAGAACCGCAGGATATGGGTTGGAAGCTGGATCCGGGCTCGGACCTCATCGTAAATCTCCACCTGCAGCCCACCGGGAAACCCGAAACCGTGGACGTGGCAGTAGGGCTTTACTTCGCGGATCGGCCAGCGAAGCGATTTCCCATGCTGGTGCAGTTGGAGCACGACGGAGCGCTGGATATTCCGCCCGGAGCTTCGCGATTTGTGGTGACCGACCATCTGAAACTTCCGATCGCAGTGGATGTGTTGGCCATTTATCCGCACGCCCACTACCTCGGAAAGCAGATCGACGCTTGGGCGGAGCTCCCCGGCGGCGGCCGCCGCGCGCTGCTCAGAATCAACGATTGGGATATCAACTGGCAGGCTACCTACACCTATCGCGACCCAGTCTCGCTGCCTGCCGGAACCACGGTCGCAATGCGCATTACTTACGACAACTCGGAGAACAATCCGCGCAACCCCAGCCATCCGCCCAAACGCGTCCACGGCGGCAATCGCAGCATCGACGAGATGGGTCATGTCTGGCTACAGGTATTGCCGAAAGCGGCGGGCGAAGATGATCCGCGCCTGGCATTGCAGCAAGCGGTCATGTTGCGAAGGATCGAGAAATACCCGGCGGATTTCGTGGCGCATTTCAACCTGGGCGCCGTGCTGCAAGCGATGGGCAAGTTCGACGAAGCCATCCCTTATTTGAATCAAGCCATACTCATGAAACCGGCCAGTGCCACGGCCACTAATAATCTCGCGGTATCGCTGCTAATGACGGATAAAATAGACCAGGCCATTCAGGAATTCCGGAAATCACTGACGCTCGACCCTGGGTATCAGGACGCCAGATTCAATTTGGCCCGTGCACTGATTGCAAAAGGCGATGCGGAAGGCGCGTTGGCGGAACTGCTGATCTATTTGAAGGCTGTTCCCGACGATGCCCAAGCCCATGAGACCGCCGGACGCATCTACGCGTCGGCGGGAAACATCGCGCAGGCGTTGCCACATCTCCGTAGAGCGGTCGAGCTTCAACCGAATGATTCCGCTATGGAGACAAATCTAGGCGCCGCGCTAGCCATGGCCGGAAATTTCCAGGAAGCTATCACAGCCTTCGAGACGGCCCTCAAAGCGGATCCTTCCAATCAAACGGCTCGAGAAAACCTAGCGCGCGCCCGCGAGGGCCTGGAGAAGAAGTGACCGCCAGTTACCAGCCACCAGCAACTATTTACCCCCGAACCGCTCGCTTTTCACAATCCCAGACCCCTCCCGCACGGTGATCAACTGATCCGCCGCAACCTTTGACAGACTTTCCTTGGCTCCGTTCGGCCATCGAATCTCCAGGTCCACTTGCTCCACTGGACCCAGTCCAAAATGCAGGCGCATGTCATTCACGGAATAGAAACTCGCCTGGCTGAGCACTTCCTGCGCCTGCACTTTGCCGCCGTAATGAGCGGTGACGCGTGCTCCGAGCGCCGAGCGATTCGATTTCACGCCCACCAGCTTCACCTTCAACCAATGGCCGCCGCCCGTAACATCGTTTCGAAGCAGGGAAGGGGGCTCGTTCATGTTGATGATAACGACATCCATGTCGCCGTCATTATCAAAATCGCCAAACGCACAGCCCCGGCTGGCATGCGCTGCCGCCACACCGCTCCCGGCCTCTTCGATCAGCTCCTCGAACTTTCCCCCCAAATTGCGGAACACAATGCGTGGTGTTTTATAAGGAAACTCCTTCAAGATCTTCTCGACTTCTGGATAAACATTACCAGTAACGATAAACAGATCCGGCAACCCGTCATTATCCAGATCGACAATCCCAGTTCCCCAAGAAACGTAACGCGTCTCCACGCCCAGGCCTGAGCGTATGGTGACGTCATCAAAATTCCCCGCCCCATCGTTCTTGTACAGAATGGCGGTATCTTCCGCGAAGTGCGTCTTGAAGATATCCAGGTGGCCGTCCAGGTTTATGTCACCCACGCCAACCCCCATGCCGGCCTGCTCCATTCCATCCTCGCTGAGCGCGGCTCCGCTGGCCAGGCCGACTTCCGTGAACGTCCCGTCTTTATTGTTGCGGAACAACAAGCTGGGAGTGGAGTCGCACGCCACGTAGATATCGGGCCAACCTGTATCGTGAAAGTCGGCCGCGACCGCGGTCATACAGTAACTGCCCGCAGCCTTGCTGATTCCCGAGGCATCGCTTATATCTTTGAATGTCCCGTCGCCATTGTTGCGATACAGATAGCAGCGCCCCAGCGGAAGGCCGCGCGGGCCGCAATTCACCGGAATTCCTTTCCAATTACAGTTGACATTTTCACCGGGCTTCGGGACCTTTTCCGGATCGAATTGAAGATACGTCCCCACAAAAAGATCCAGATGGCCATTCCGGTTGGTATCCACGAAAGTGCAACCGGAGCCCCAGCGACGTTCAGGATGCAACAACCCCGCTTGCTTGGTCACGTCCGTGAACGTGCCGTCGCCGTTGTTGCGATAAAGAACGTTCTGCCCCCAGTAGGTGACAAACAGATCGTCGTGCCCATCATTGTTGTAATCTCCGATGCACACCGCCGAAGCCCAACCGGTCCGGCGCAATCCGGCTTTGTCCGTGACGTCGGTGAATGTCCCGTCGCGATTATTGTGATAGAGGCGGTTCGTGGCTTCCTGCGGATCGCCCTCCACCCGGGTTCCACACAACACGAAGATGTCCAACCACCCGTCCTCGTCGTAATCGATAAACGCGACCCCGCAACCGGTCGTTTCGATGATTTGCTGCTTTTTGTCGATGCCGCCGTAAATGGTGGTCTCCCGCAGGCCGGCTGCGGCGGCGATATCTGTGAATTTGGCATGGAACGGCAACCCCGAAGGTTTGCCCTTCGGAACAGGCTTCACGGAGCGCGTCGAAACACCTTGCGCCCAAGCTGCAACACCCGGCAGCGCGAGCAATTTCAGCCAATCCCTGCGATGAAACACGCTACCAGTATAAGGTGTGGGGCAGCCATTCCTGGCTGCAGCCGGCTTTCAGCCGACGGTTCGCGCGGCATGAGAAACTAAAGCTTGGCCACCATCACCAAACCAGAATCCTCGGAACCAACCGTCTCTGCACCCCAACCGGCGACACGCCTGGTCGCCCTGGACGCCCTACGCGGCGCAACCATCGCTCTAATGATCATCGTGAACAATCCCGGAGGACCGAAGTCATACGGCCCGCTCAACCATTCGTCGTGGAATGGATGGACCCTCACCGACACAGTTTTCCCTACCTTCCTCTGGATCGTGGGCGCCTCCATCACGCTGTCCCTGGGCAAGCGCATCGCGGCCGGCGTTCCGCGCAGTCACTTGCTCGGCCCAATATTTCGCCGCGCGGCGATCCTCTTTGTGTTCGGCCTAGCCATCTACGCGTTTCCCGAGTTCCATCTGTCCTCATTCAGAATCCTCGGTGTGCTGCAGCGCATCGCCATCTGTTATTTGGTTGCATCCCTCATTTATTTGTATACGCGCATCCGCGGCCAGCTCATCTGGATGGTCTCGCTGCTCGCGGCCTATTGGCTGATCATGACGCTGATACCTGTTCCAGGCTACGGCGTGGGCCGTCTGGATCTGGACGGGAACTTGGCTCACTACGTCGACCGCATCGTCCTCGGCCATCACAACTATTCAGGAAATACCTGGGACCCGGAAGGAATCGTAAGCACTCTGCCCGCCATCGCGACGGCGCTGCTGGGAATCATGGCGGGACACATTGTTCGCTTGAAGCGAGTCTTAAGTGAACGCGTCACCTGGCTGTTCTTAACAGGGAATATTCTAATCGCGCTCGGATTAATCTGTGATATTTGGCTTCCTATTAATAAGAAGCTCTGGACCGATTCCTTCACCATCTTCATGGCCGGCCTCGATTTCGTTCTGCTCGCCGGCTTCCTCTGGATCATTGATCACCTGGGCTATCAAAAACTCGTGAAGCCGTTAGTGATCATGGGAATGAACGCCATCACGTTGTACATGATCTCCGAGTTCGGCGCCGAGATCCTGGACATGACCGATCTCCATGGCCGGATCTACAACCTCTTCCTGACCATTGCCTCGCCCCTCAACGCGTCATTGCTATTTTCGGTTGCCTTCGTGCTTTCGATTTACCTGATCGGATACGTGATGTACCGCCGCGGCTGGTTCCTGCGGATTTGATGGTCAACGGCGAATCATAATAGCCGCCGATCGCGCAGGCAGTGTCACCGTCAGAACCTCGTTGCGCGCCGGAGTGTTCCCAACCGCATCCAACAGATCCCGCCATGTGCCACTCGCCGCTGGAGCGATGACGCGCGCCGGTTTGACACCGTTATTCAACATGACGATCATCTCACCGCGCGTGTAGATGTAAACGTCATCAGTAGCGCCCAACTGTTTCATCGCGCCCTTGCGCAAGTCCGGATAGTCGCGCCGCAGTTGCGCCAGCTTGCGAATATGCTCGAAAACGCGCTGCTCGCCAGGAGTGCGGCCCTCAGCTAAGAACGCGTTGCGGGCATCCTCCTTCCAACCGCCGGGGAAATCGCGCCGATTATCCGGATCGTTCCCGCCCGGCATCCCGATCTCGTCGCCATAGTAGATCATGGGAATCCCGCGCGATGTCAGAAGGTAGGTAAATGCCAGCTTTAGACCATCCGCCGTCGCGCCCGGTTCGTTCATAAAGCGCGCCACATCGTGAAGCCCCAGGAAGGTAACCAGGTTATTCGGGTTCGGGTACAGATAGTCGTGCGCCAGCGTCGAAGCCAGATCCTTGATCGACTTGCCTTCCGCGAACGCTCTCCGAATCGGATAAAACGACGGAAAATCGAATAGCGCATCGATGCCCGAATCGACGCCGTCGAACCGAGCCTGCCCTCCTTGGAAGAACGAAACCAGGCCAGCGTCGCCGTCGAACATCTCACCCACCACACGGAAGTTCGGATATTCTTTCTTAATCGCAGCCGACCAATCGCGCCAAAACTTGCGCGGAACGTATGGCAGCGTGTCCTGCCGGATGCCATCCAATCCTGTGGCTGCCACCCACCACAGCGTGTTCTGGATAATGTAGCGCGCCACTTCCGGATCGTCCTGATTCAGATCCGGAAGAATATCGATAAACCAGCCATCCAGTGTCGAAGCCGTCAGGAACGGCGTAGCATGTGGATCTATGAGCGTCCAGGTCTGCCATGTTTCGTTGAGATGTTTCGAGCGCGTGCCGTGAAACCATGTCGGGGTTGGAGAATCTTCCACCCACGGATGATACGGACCGGTGTGATTGGCCACCATGTCGAGGATCAACTTGATGCCGTTGCGATGCGCCGTCTCCACCAGTTCCTTCAACTTCGCCAAATCGCCCAGGTGCTCATCCACGGCGTAGAAATCCACAGCGCCGTACCCGTGGTAATCCGTGATGGCCTCGCCATTGTATTTTTCCTTTTCGTTCAGGTGATTCGCGTTGTCGTACACCGGATTGAGCCAGATTGCGGTTACGCCAAGATCCTTGAGGTAAGGCAAGTGATCGATGACGCCCTGCAAGTCGCCGCCGTGATAATAGCGAGCCTTGCTGCGATCGAACAGGCCTTTGGAAATTGCGGGATCATCATTGCTCGCGTCCCCGTTCGCAAAACGGTCCGGCATGATCAAGTAGATGAGATCGTCCTGGGAGAATCCTTGAAAGCGGCCCTCCCGAGCGAGCGGCGTGAGAGCTTCAAACGCAGCAGTCGCGGAGCCGTCTGCAGTGGTGATCTTCAGCGGATACGATCCTGCACGTCTGATGGTGGCATTCACAAACATATAGGTCCCACTGGCATTCACGCGCGGTTCGCCCAGTTCAATGCCTTTAGTGGTGGCTCTTACCGTGGCGCCGGTAAGTCCGGTCCCGCGAATCAACAACCGCACAGGATTGATGGAGTAGCCGACCCACCAGAAAGGCGGATCGACCTTCGTCACAGTCGGAGCCGCCTGCAAAGTCGCGATCGCGGCGACGAAGAAATAGATCAGTTTGAGCATATGTGGCGTACGCACCCTCGAAAACACATGGTCCCGGATGGACGAATGCAAAGTGGNNCATTGGATGGGCTGCAAGCCCACGAGATACACTCCTGCGTGCTGCGTCGGCACTCTTGCTGACGCCTTTTCCTTTTCATCACGTGGCAGGAACCGGTTTCAAACTGGCGGGCGCCAGCGCCGTGCGATCCTGCACGCGTTGCATCAAAATCGCAGCCAGGATCATGAAGATTCCTCCCGTGATCACAGCCGCCAGTCGATTGTTGTCGAAGACGTGGCTCATTAACCAGCCAAATCCGAGCGACGCAGCGATCTCAGGCAGCACAATTGAAAAATTGAAAACGCCCATGTAAACGCCAATTTTGTTGGGCGGCAGACATCCCGACAGAACGACATACGGCATGGAGAGCGTGCTGGCCCACGCGATTCCAACACCGGTCATGGAAAACAACAGCAGCCACTTGTCATGGATAATCGCCACCGAAAGCAGGCCCGCGGCGCCACACAGCAAACACAGCGAGTGCGTATTCTTGCGTCCCAGCCATCCCGCCAACCATGGCAGCGCAAACGAAAACAGGAAACAAATCGCGGAGTACATTCCGAAGCACAATCCGGCCCACTCCACGCCATCGCGATAGACAATGGATGTCTCGCTCGATGCGCCGAATACGTTGTGCGCCACGGCTACCGGGAAATAAAGCCACATGCAGAACAGGCCCAGCCAGGTACAGATCTGCACCAAAGCGAGTTGCCGCATGGTGGCCGGCATGGCGCCGATGGATTGAAATATCTCGCGCGCATTGGCTGCCAGACCTTTGGCTTCGGCCTTCGCTTTTCGAAACGCAGCAAGATCCTGCGGCGGATATTCCTTGGTGGTGAAAATGGTCCACAACACAGCGCCTAAAAAGAACACCGCTCCGGTATAGAACGAAAGCCGGACCGAAGTTGGAATGGTGTGGGCTGCGGTTCCAGCGGCGCCGACATGCAACCAGTTCGTCAGCACAAACGGGAGGGCCGAGGCGATCACTGCGCCGAGCCCAATGAACAGGCTCTGCATCGCAAAACCGCGCGTGCGCTGTTCCTCCGGCAATAGATCCGCCACGAAGGCGCGAAAAGGTTCCATGCTGACATTGATCGACGCATCCAATATCCAGAGCAGCCCGGCCGCCATCCACAACGTGGACGAGTTCGGCATGATCAGCAACGCCAGCGAACTCAAGATAGCGCCGGTCAGGAAGTACGGACGACGCCGTCCCAGCCGTCCCCACGTGTGATCGCTCATGTGCCCGATGATCGGTTGCACGATGAGTCCCGTCAGCGGCGCGGCCAGCCACAGAATGGGGATCTGATCCGCTCGCGCGCCCAGATACTCGTAAATGGCGCTCATGTTCGCCATCTGCAGGCCCCAGCCGAACTGGATGCCGAAGAAGCCGAAGCTCATGTTCCAGATCTGCCAGAACCGCAACCGAGGTTTTTCCATATTGGCCTCTAACGATCGTACATTACCGTGAGTTGCTTCAGACGGTCGCGCATTTCTTGCGTAATGGCATGCGGACGGCAGCGCCAATGCCAGTTCCCTTTCGTGCTGCCCGGCAGATTCATGCGGGCTTCGTTTCCAAGTCCCAGCACGTCTTGCAGCGGGATGATCACTGTGTCCGCCACCGACGCCATCACGGCGCGAATGAAGGCCCAATGGATCTCGCGCCCATCCGTGTTGAGATAAGCTTTCGTGAATGCGCGCTCCCGCTCGATATCTGTAAGCGACCGTGTGCTGTCTCCTACGCCCTGGCCTTGCCACCAACCCGCGGTCGTATCGTTATCGTGCGTGCCCGTGTACGCCACCACTTCGCGCGGGTAGTTGTGCGGCCGGAACGTGGGCGCCTGCGGATCGCTCCCAAACGCAAATTGCAACACGCTCATGCCTGGGAAACCGAACTGATGGCGGAGCGCCTCCACCTCCGGCGTAATCACGCCCAGGTTTTCCGCAACGATAGGAAGTTTTCCTAGCGCCGCCTCCAGCGCTTCGAATAAACTTGCTCCAGGGCCTTTCACCCAGCGGCCATGGATGGCGGTTGTTTCGCCGGCCGGTACTTCCCAATATCCTTCAAAGCCGCGAAAGTGGTCCAGACGCACCATATCCACCATTTGAAACGTCGCGCGCAATCGATCGATCCACCATTTGTATCCGGTGGCCTGCATGTGATCCCAGCGATAAATCGGATTTCCCCAGAGCTGTCCGTTGGCGCTGAAATAATCGGGAGGAACACCGGACATCTTAGCGGGACTGCCGTCGGAGTTGAGCTCAAACAGATCGGGATTCGACCAGACGTCGGCGCTGTCGTGGGACACATAAATTGGAACGTCCCCCATCATCCGCACACCGCGGGTCTGACAATAACTTTTCAGCTCGGCCCATTGCCGGAAGAATTCCCACTGCCAGAATTTCTGGAGCTCAATCTCGCGCGCATCCGGCTCATGCGTGCGCCATTCGGTCCAAGCCACTTGGCCGTTGGCGTTCTTGAGCGCCATGAATCGTGCGAAATCGTCAAGCCAGGCCCGGTGCTGCGCGCAGAAACTCTCGAACTCCTGCGTCGAGTGAAAATTGCCGAAAGCTTTCCGCAGCAATTTGAACTTGTACGGAATCACGCTGGCAAAGTCCACCGTGTCTTCCAGAAAGACGGGCGTGTCGTCAAGATCCTGAGGCGAAAGATAACCGCGCTCAACGAACTTTTCCAAACTGATCAGCAGCGGATTGCCCGCGAACGACGACAAGCTCTGGTAAGGGGACTCGCCGTATCCAGTTGGCGCGAGCGGCAGCACTTGCCAGATGTGCAGCCCGGCGTCTGCGAGAAAATCCGCGAAGCGGTAGCTCTCCGGGCCAAAGTCGCCTACTCCAAAACGGCCGGGCAAACTGGTGGGATGGAGGAGAATCCCACTCGATCGCGGAAACTTCATGCAGCCATGCTAGCAAATAGCTCGCGGCGCGCTTACAATAGTTCAAACCGTCATATGCCGTCAAAAAATACACTTGGATTGGGTGCGCTTTTCGCAGCGCTTATATTGGCGCGTGCGCAAGATGTGACGCCGCCGGCACCAATTCACCAGGTTGAACCCGAATGGGGCGCTGAATTAAGTAAGGGCTACCTGGAAGATCGCACGCAAGTCGAAATGATTATGGCGCTACCGCAGTGGAGATTTCGCCCAGGCAAGAAGGACGGTCACGCGGCCGCTTTCAGCGTATCCATCAAAGTGCCAGTGCGTCGAGCAATCGATCCCGATATCGAACGCTCATTCGGGCTGCACCGTTTCGTCCTCTCGAGAGAGGCTGACGCAATCAAAGCTGGTGCGGAAATGGATGCCGCAGGGGCGGCCCAAGTCCAGCAGAGTCTTGCGGTCGACCCGAAAAATATCAATCTCCGTACGACGCTGCTCGCATACTACGCAAATGCGAAGATGCCAAACAAAGAGGAACTCCGCAAGGCACGTCTGGAGCAAATCGCCTGGCTGGTACAAAACGCCCCGGAATCCCACCTTATGACCAGCCCGCTTAGCCAAATCAACGCGCAGGGAGACCCGCTGCCGGACCCGTCCGGTTATGCGCAGGTTCGCGAACTGTGGCTCCAGCAGGTGTCTTCTAATCCTGACAATGCCGGAATCTTAGCCGGCGCCGCGGACTTCTTGAAGATCGCGGACCCCGAAAAAGCAGTGGAGTTGCGGATCGCGGCCGAAAACAAGAACCCGAACGTGGCGTCCTGGGTGGGCGAGTACTATGCGCTGGCTGCTCTCGGCGTGACCGGATTGAACCTCCAACGCGGGCTTCCTGCTTCGGCGACCGACAAGATGCCCGAGACGCCCTTCGCCCAGAGAGCGCGGAGCACGCTCACGTCTACTAACGATGCCTCTCTCCTCATGGTCGGACTCGCGACAGTCACTATAGCGGGAAAGTCGCTGGCGAAGGCCGGGCACCTCCCGGCTGGTTATGCGGAATTCTGCGACGCGCTCCTCAATAAGGCTAAGCAACTCCAACCGGCGATCACAACCTCATGCGATACCACAGGTCCAGTACCGGAGAACAATGCGCTCACCAGAATCCGCGTCGGCAGCGACATGCAAGCCGCAAGCTTAATTCGAAAGGTCCAGCCCGCCTATCCCGCCGAGGCCAAATCCCGGCATATCCAGGGAACCGTGCAATTCACCGCTATCATCGACAAGGAAGGCAAGATCGCCACGCTGACGCTCAATGAGGGCGCCCTGGCACTTTACGAATCAGCGCGTGATGCAGTGCGCCAGTGGTTGTACATCCCAACTCTGGTCGATGGACGACCTGTAGAAGTGGTCACACAGATTGACGTCAACTTCAACCTGACCCGATAAACCAGCCGCGCCGCATCCCTGTGTTATTCTGAAACCAACGAAGAGCGTTGTATATGCGTCCCCGTACCGCACTCGCGGTTGGTTTTCTTGGACTGGTTTCGGCATGGGGCGTGCTGCACGCGCAGCGCGCATTCAAGGAATATCCGGCCATCGAGTACGAAAATTTCCCGATCCCACCCGACTTCAACACTAAAACGGAATGGGTCCGCGCGCGGCTCCGCTACCCCGATATCTACGGCTATCCGCAACGCCGTCTCCAAATGCGCGACGGCCGCGAGTTTCCCGGTTACTGGACCATGGATTACCCACGCTCGGATCGCCATCTGATGGCGGCCGTCCGGCGTCTTACCCGCATCGACACACGCTTGGCCGAGCAAGTCACCGAATTCGACCACACCGACGACGTTTATAATTGGCCCGTTTTATACGGCGTTGAGGTAGGACATTGGAAGCTGCCGGACGATCAGGCGGACCAATTCCGCGACTACCTGGCGCGGGGCGGCTTCTTCATGTGCGACGATTTTCACGGCGACGAGGAATGGTCGACGTTCATGAACAGCATGAAGAAGGTGCTGCCCGGCCGCGCTGTCGAGGAAATCCCCGACAACGACCCGATTTTCCACACCCTCTTCGATCTGGACGAGCGGTTTCAGGTTCCTGGCGCACAGTTTTTCGAGACCGGAATCACCTATGAGAAAGGGCCTAGCGGCAAGGTTCCGCATTGGCGCTGCATCCGCGACGATAAGGGCCGCATCATGGTCGTGATCTGCCACAACATGGATTTGGGTGATGCCTGGGAGTGCGCCGATGAGCCCCGGTATTTGGAGAAGTGGTCGTCACTGGCATTTCGTGTGGCGATGAACTATTTCATCTACGATTTGACCCACTGAACGACCGGATGTTTAAAGAGTGTTACCGAACCGCGACCGTGAGGGAGTCGGTGCCTGAGCAATCATCTTCCCGAACCAAAATCGGCGACACCCACCCGGACCACCGTAGCAGCTCGCCGCTGCTGGCCCGCGTCCGCACCAGCGGTCGGCGCCACAGCCTCGGTCCAAACACCATAAACACGGTTGTTGAACACCGTCAGCCACGTATAATCGCCCAGGAATACCTGCTGCCCTTCGAACGCCGCGTCGGACCAGTCATAATTCGCAAAAGTACGCCCGCCGTCCACCGACCGAGCCAGCGTAACCCGAGTTTTGCGGTTTGCCGGATCGCCGCGGCGGTCGTAGAATTGCACATACACGGAGCCCGTAACCGGATCCACTGCCATCCACTGAAAGAATTGATCCGAGCCGTTGTGCAGCGGGTCGTCGTTCACCCGGACCGGCTTCCCCCAAGAGCGCCCGTGATCCGTCGACGACGCCAGGAACACGTCCACATCGCCGTTGCGGTAATCGCTCCAGGCTACATATAAGTGCCCACGGCCATCCACACTTACTTGCGGAAATCCCATCACTCGCGCCACTCCCGGGATGCCGCCCGCCCCGCCGAAGTACGGAGGACCAACTTCGACAATCGCCCGCGATGGCGCAAACGTCTTCCCGCCGTCGCGTGATTCAGTGAACGTGATCGTGTTGCCGTCGTTCCAGATCGCGTAAATCACGCCATCCGCGCCCACCACGCCAAGAAAGCCCACTAGACCGCCATTGTCATCGCGCGGTAGGCCGGCATGCGTGCTGATGCGAATAGGCGCCGAGAAAGTCTTGCCTTCGTCTGTTGAACGCGCAAAAAGTATGATCGATTTATCGAGCTGCCATTCGATCCATCCGGCATACAGGTTGCCCGCGAACGGACTCTTGGGCTGGTTATCCGCGAAAATCCGCGGCATATCTTCCCACTGGATTTCCGGTTCGTTGCCCTGGAACGCCTTCAACGTCGCTGCGTCCTTCTCCCACGTTTTGCCGCCATCGATCGAGCGTCGAACGAAGATGCCGTTGCGTCCTGCGCCGTGCGCCCAATAGGACGCCGACCCCAGCTTGTCGAAATGCAGCGAGCAGAGAAACGCATGCCCTTTGTTGTCGAAAGTAGTGCTAACGTCTCCACCCTCGCGCCACCCCGGCACAGCCGGAAGTTCCGCCAGCGTGAAGGTCTGCGCGCCGTCGCTGGAATAAGCAACTCTGGCCGGCTGAAACACAGCAACCACCCGATTCGGATTGTTCGGATCTACTGCAATGGAGGGTTCGTTCCCGCGCCGGTCCGGCGGCGAAATGGTCACGACATGCTCGCCCGGCGCAGGCGGCAGCGACTGGCCGAATGCCGCGCCCAGCATCAACCATGCAGTACATCGAATCATGGATTCGATATTACCGCAGCACTTCCGCTATTCCAATCCCGCTAGCCTCAGCACTTTGAGAAAACTCCCCTCCGAGTGCGGCAAGGGAACACGGCCGATAAACTTGCCTTCGCGAATAAAGACCACCGCCAGCCCGACACCCACGTCTGCCTGTGTTTCGAACGATTTTAGTACCCCAACAGCGGTGCTAGTCTCGCCCGAACCTCGTCCATCACTTCGCCGGAACACTGCCCCATTTTTTCCGCGCGCCGCGCTTTCCAATCGACGCTCTTTACGTGATCAACCAGGATTACTCCGGTTGCACCTTGACCTGCAGGAACGGCCACTTCGAATGGGTATCCCTTGGCCCGATTCGTTATCGGGCACACCAGCGCCAGGGCGGATTTCGCGTTGTACAGTCTCGGACTGAGTACCAGTGACTGGCGTCGCCCTGCCTGCTCACGCCCGGCTTGAGGATCGAATGTTAGCCAAATCAAATCACCCGCCTCCGGCACGTATGCAGTCTTCACCAGGATTCCTCGCCTTTCGGCCGTCCCCACTCCGTTTCCTGAAGACGATTCTTGGGCGTAATCGCAGCCACCAGTTCGGACAGTTCGTACCTCGGCCGCGTCGAGCGCAAGACAATGCTGCCATCGCGGTGGAGAGCCAGCGTTAGACAGTCTCCTTCACTGAGGCGGGCCTGCCTGGCAATCGTCTGCGGAATCCGGACCGCCAGACTGTTTCCCCATTTAGAAACGGTGGTTTCTTTTCGCATATGTATCTACTTTGAAGATACACCCAGTTGCACGCGCGATCCAAAGCCGTTCACCTCGCCCCAATCGAAGTTTTCCCCTCCGTTTCAATCACTTCCCCAAAATCGGATCACTACGCGCCACTCCATCCGCTACTCTCAAGCCGAGAAAGTATGCCAGCCAGCATCCGCGTACCGGACCAAGCACGGGCGCTCCTCTATCACGCCCGCGAAGCCACGCCGTTCTGCTCCAAAGACGGACAAGCCTGCGCCAGTTTACCTTCGAGCGTCGAACATCGCACCGTCGTCCCACTGCGCTCGGCCGCCTTTCGCGACTGGCTCACTGCGAATTTCTACAAAGAATACGAAAGCGCGCCTTCACTAACCGCCTTCCGCGCCGCATTGCGAACACTCGAAGCCCGCGCGCGCTACGGCGATTTCCCCTCTGAGCCAGTCAAGCAACGCCTCGGTTTTGAAGGCGATCCCTTCCTTCCTTCGAAAATCATTCTCGATCTCGCCAACCCCGCGGGCGATGTCCTGGAAATCACCTCCCGAGGCTGGCAAATCAGAAACAACCTCAAAGCAGCCTTCCGCCAATCAACCACGACGCTCCCTCTCCCCCGCCCCCAGTCCCCAGCNNCGTGTCCCCGCGTCTCCGCGTCGCCCAGCCCCCAGTCCCCAGCCCCCAGCCCCTAGCCTCCTTGCGCCACCTTCTCAACCTAACCAACGAAAGCGCTTGGCACCGCGCCCTAGCCTGGCTCACCTCCGCTCTCCGCCCCACCGGCCCTTACCCCATCCTGGTCCTCAACGGACCCGCAGGAAGCGGCAAGTCAGTCCTCGCTCGCGCGCTCCGCGCTCTCATCGATCCTTCGGCCGCCCCCATCCATCGCCTCCCCGCGCGCGATCGCGATCTCTGCCAGCTCGCGCTCCAGAACTGGATTCTCGTCTTCGATCTGGTGCACCGCGTCCCCTACAAACTTTCCGAGACTCTGTGCGCCCTCTCTTCCGGCGATGCCATCGAAATCACGCAGTCCGATCTTCGCGACCCGCTGGTTTTGGAAGTCGCGCGGCCTATCATCCTCATCGCACCTCATGACGAAACGCAGCGTGCCTGGACCCCGCCCCGCACTCTCGCGAATCGAACGCTAACCATCCAGCTTGAACACATTGCCCTGCCCCGGCCCGAAGCCGCCATCTGGTCCACATTCGATACGCTCCACTCCCCAACCCTCGCCGCTTTGTCCGATGCCGTCGCAACCGCCCTTTCTCGAATTCGCGACATCGATCTCGGCAATGTCCCCCGCTTCCCGGATTGCGCCACTTGGACCGCTGCCGCCGCTCCCGCCCTCGGCCTCGATGAAGCTGCAGTCATCAATACGTTCGCGGATCCCAACTCCGTTTGGGCCGGCGGCGATCCGCTTCGCGAAGCCATCCATGCGCTCCTTCAATCCACCGGCTCCTGGACCGGCGAAGCCACCGATCTACTGAATCAGCTCCGCACTTCTGTCCCGCTGGCCGCCCTCCCCTCCACTCCCAAAGGCCTCTCCCAGGTCCTGGCGAGCGTCGCGGGCATCCACATAACAAGGACCCGAGACGAAAACGGCCGCCGCATTCTCAACATCGCGAGAGTTCTTGACGCATCGCAGAAAAAAGGCGCGGGCGACGCCCAACCAACGCCCGTACACCTCTAAGAATCAGCGTGTTGCCGGCAACGCTCCGCCAAACACAAGAATTGCCCGATGCGTCAAAAAAAATCGTGTCTTTCCGAACCGCGACCGTAAGGGAGTCGGTGCCATTTCCGCGCTACCGAACCGCGACCGTAAGGGAGTCGGTGCCATTTCCGCGCTACCGAACCGCGACCGTAAGGGAGTCGGTGCACACTAATAAAATTGAGACAAATCTCCCCCTCACCGCACTACCGATGCAAACAAGAAGTTACGCTCTCCTCCGAGGCGTACGGACAGGCAACCCAGGGCCGCGCTCAGCGTTGCCTGTCCCTCCTACTATCTCTTCCGCCATAAGAAATAAACCGGAACCCCCGTCGCAATCAAACCCAACGCCGCCAGCGAGGGCCCCGGCCGGCTGATGGCCGTATTGACAATAAAATATGTAGCCACCGCCACAAAGAAAACTGGCGTGACAGGATAACCCCACATCTTATAAGGACGCACCAGATCCGGCTGGCTCCGCCGCAGCAAAATCACACCCAGCACCATCAAGGCGTAGAAAACCCACAACGCCATCATCGCGTAGTCGATCAACGTTTCATACGTCCCGCTCAGAAGCAAAACAATCGACCACCCCGCCTGCGCAACAATCGCAAACGAGGGTGTCCGGAATCGCGGATGGACCTCCGTGAACTTCGCGAAAAACAGCCCGTCCCGCGCCTGCGCAAAGTACACTCGCGGGCTGGTCAAAAAGCAGCCATTCAGCGTTCCGATGATCGACAACAGAATCACCACCGCAACCAGCCTGCCCCCTGCGGATCCCAACGTTCGCTCCGCTGCCGTGGCGCCCACATGCTCGCTCGCCGCAATCTCGGGTATGGAAAGCACGTGCATATATGCCAGGTTTGCCAGCAGGTAAACTACGATACACGCCCCCACTCCACCCGCCAACGCCAACAGGATGTTCCGACTCGGATTCTTGATTTCACCCGCAACATACGTCACTTGTATCCAACCGTCATAGGCCAGCAGACACGCAATCAGCGCAACCCCAAAATGACTGAGCGAGAACGGAACCGTCGCGGCCGCTGCCCGCACCGCGTGATCCCCCCGGTAAAACACCGCGCTCCCAATGATGATCAGCAATCCGATCAATTTGGCGGAAGTGAACGCCTTTTGCACCAGCGCCCCCAACGAAACGCCCCGGTAGTTGATGGCCGCGAACAGCAGGATCATCCCAATGCCCAAAAGCTTGGACGAAAGCGCAGTGAGCGGGACGAAATACGAAACGTACAGCGAAAAGATTACCGCGAGCCACGATACTTGTGCGGTTCGAGCCACCAGGAACATCGACCACCCGCACAGAAATCCGGTCATCGGACCGTAGATCTCGCGCAGAAATACGTACTGCCCGCCCGTGGATGGCAGCGCCGCTCCCAATTCAGCGCACGCCAGCGCCCCAAAGAACGATGCCACGCCCGCGAAAACCCACACCGCCATAATCGAGGTTGGAGTAGCCAGGTTCCGCGCCACCAGATTCGGAACCAGAAAAATTCCCCCGCCAATAACAATCCCCACCACGATCGCCAACGCGTCCACCAACCCCAGCGTCCGCGGCAGCTCCGGCCGGACCTTACTCTCCACTCCCTCCATGAAACTCCCTTCACCCCTCGTGGCGCACGCACTCGTGTGAACGCCAACTGGCTACTCTCGACATATCCCTCTCTTACTGCTCCTAATAAACTTCACCAAATGCCGCGTATGCTCCGTATCCACCTCCGCCTCAATCCGCCCCAACGCCTCTTCCAACTTCAACCCGCTCCGATACAAAATCCGATAAGCGCTCTTGAGCGCCCCAATTTCTTCTTTACTAAAACCAGCTCTCCTCAACCCGACCAGATTCAACCCCTTCGCCGATACATTGAAATCCGAATACAAAAAGAAAGGAGGAACATCGCTGTTCACCCGCGAATTGCCGCCGATCATCGCGAGCCGCCCAATCTTCGAATACTGATGAATCACCACGCCGCCGGAAATGAAGGCCTGGTCTTCCACTTCTACGTGTCCAGCCACCAGAGCGCAACTCGCGATCACGCAGTTGTTCCCGATCTTCGAATTGTGCGCGATGTGTCCCGACGTCATGACGTAATTCGAATCGCCGATTTCGGTCACGCTCTCCGGTTGTGTTCCGCGCGACACCGTGTAATGCTCGCGAATGATGTTGCCGTCGCCGATCCGCAAATAACTGCGCTCTCCCGTGAAGTTCTTATCCAATGGATCGGTTCCGAGCACGGTTCCGGAGGAAATCTCATTGCGCTCACCCAGCGTAGTCCAGCGCTTCACATATACATAAGGCTCCAGCCGGCAGCCAGCTCCAATCACAACGTCTTCTTCGACGATCGAATATTCTCCGATCGCTACATCTGGTCCAACTTGCGCGTCCGGATGCACGCGCGCGGTCGCCGCTACTCGAGCCGAAGGATCAACCGGCATAAGTTTGTATCATACAGGGTGATGCGGGTCTCAGAAATTGCGGATCATTTGAAAGCTCGATGGGAAGGCGACGGCGCCCTTGAAATCTCGGGTGCTGCGCCTTTGGAATCGGCCCACGGGCACGAGATCGCATTCGTCGGAAATCGGAAGGCAGCCGCGATGGCTGCAGCGTCAAACGCCGGCTGTCTTCTGGTCGCGGATGAATTTCCCGAAGGCCGCACCACGATCCGCGTAGCCGATCCTCGCGCCGCGTTCGCCCGCGTCGTCGCATTACTTTATCCCCGGCACCCGCCCGCACCTGGCATTCATCCTAGTACCGTAATCGCCGATGACGCGGAAATCGCGCTATCGGCCGCCGTCGGCCCCTATACAACTGTTGGCGAACGCACGTTCATCGGCGAGCGTTCCAGCATCGGCGCAAATTGCTCAATCGGAGCCGGCGTCCACATCGGTGACGACTGTCTTCTGCATGCCAACGTAACAATTTACGGCCACGTCACCATCGGAGACCGCGCTATCCTGCATTCCGGCTGCGTGCTCGGCGCCGACGGCTTCGGTTTCGTCCGCGCGGGCGATCATTATGAGAAGTTCCCCCAGATCGGCCGCGTCGAGATCGGCAACGATGTCGAAATCGGCGCCAATTCCTGTGTCGACCGCGCCGCACTCGGTGTTACCTCCATCGGCGACGGCACCAAACTCGACAACTTGGTTCACATCGGACACAACTGCAGCATCGGCCGCCATGTCGTCATCGCTGCCCAGACTGGGCTCTCGGGTGGAGTGGTGGTGGAAGACGACGCCGTCATCGGCGGTCAGGTAGGCATCGGCGACAAAGCGCGAATCGAATCCGGTGCGGTGCTCGGCTCCGGCTGCGGCGTTCTTACTTCCAAGATCGTCCGCAAAGGTCAGGTAGTATGGGGCACACCCGCCCGTCCGTTGAAGCAGTACCTGAAGCAATTAGCAAATCTAGCCCGCTTGGAGAAAGGTTCCGAACCGCGACCGTAAGGGAGTCGGCGCCGTTGGTGCCTTACGCGTGCAGCCTTACATCCATCGCGGCATGATGCAGAATAGTGTTGGCTTGGTCCACCAATTGCTGAAGCTTCCGCATGTACTGTCGCGCCTCCAGTTGCTCAGCCGGCAGCGTCATCTCCAAGTAGTAGGCGATGGCTTCGATAGAGCTCAGCGGTTGACGCATGTCGTGAATAAAATCTCGAACCACTTCATCCCTTGCGGGCGCAGAAGTAGCTTCGACGTATGCGGGGGATTCAATGAGGACGGCGGCAGCGGACATGGCTTCGGAATTTTCCTTCCGTACGCTCGAAGATCGGTTTCCAAAAAACGAGCATAACGTTCATGAGGGGGAAACAAAGTTATACCGCCAAAGTCGTACGCGCGTCAAGCAAATAGTGCAAAAAAATGAGTCCCGTTAACTGGCTCACGGTTTCGTTTGACTCCGCTGCTGTTTGCTATGTTAGTTTCGATCATGATCCTCACCAAAGTTACAGATCGCATCGCAACTCTGGCCTTCAACCGCCCCGACAAGCTGAACGCGCTGAGCACCGAGTTGCTCTCGACTTCAATCGAAACTCTGCGCGGCTGGAGTACCGATCCGGCCATCGCTGTCATCGTCGTCACCGGCATCGGCCGCGCGTTCTGCGCCGGCGGCGATGTTTCCATGATGGCCAAGGAATCGACGGCCAAGGAATCGAATCAATCGCTCGAAGAAAACATCGATAGGCTGCGCTCCTGGCAGGACCTTTCCTGGCTACTCTACAACATCCCGAAAGTCACCATCGCCGCCGTGAATGGCTTTGCCATGGGCGCGGGGCTTGGCGTGTGCCTGGCCTGCGATCTGAGAATCGCGTCTGACCAGGCCAAATTCGGAACGGCGTATGCGAAAGTTGGATTCGGCGGCGATTTCGGAACCACCTGGCTGCTCACTCACTACGCCGGCGCGCCCAAAGCCAAGGAGTTGCTGTTCCTGGGTGACCAGATTGACGCCGCGGAGGCGCATCGCATTGGTTTGGTCAATCGCGTGATCGCGCACGATCAGTTTGAATCCGAAGTCACCGCCTGGGCCACCCGTGTCGCGGCCGGTCCGCTCACCAGCTTCCGCTACATGAAGGCCAACGTCAATCTCGCTACCCATTCCGACTTCCGCGCGCTGCTCGACCGCGAAGCCGAAACTCATCTGCGTTGCGGCCAAACCGACGACCATAAGGAGGGAGTCCGCGCCTTCCTCGAAAAACGGGCTCCGAAGTTCACTGGAAAATGAGCGGCTACAAACAGATTCTGTATACGAAAGAAAACCGGGTCGCCAGCATCACGCTGAACCGCCCCGAAAAGCTGAACGCATATTCGGAAGTGATGGTCCACGAAATCCTGGCTGCTCTCGCCGATGCCCGCGATGACGAGGCCGTCCGCGCTGTCATCCTCACTGGCGCGGGGCGCGGTTTCTGTTCGGGCGGCGACGTCTCTCGCGATTTCCAATATCCCAGCCGCTATCGCGGGCACCGCTTGGAATCCATGCTCGAGATGCGCGAGAACATGGATCAGTTAGTAACATTCCTGCAGCGCTTCGACAAACCAGTCATCGCAGCTGTCAACGGCCCGGCGGTCGCGGGCGGCCTCACGCTGGCTCTGGCGTGCGATTTCCGCATCGCGGCCGCGAGCGCCAAGTTGGGCGATACCAGCCTGCGCTTCGCGCTCATTCCCGATGAGGGCGGCGCGTTTCTGTTCCCGAAATTCATGGGCCTAGAACGCGCTCTCAAGATGTCGCTGTTCTCCGAAGTCTATCCAGCCGATCAGGCCAAAGAACTTGGTTTGGTGACCGAAGTGGTTCCCGACGCCGAGCTGATGCCAACCGCTCGCCGCTGGGCCGAACGATTGGCCGAAGGCCCGCCCATCGCCATTCGCATCACCAAGCGGATGATGTACAAACAGCAAACTATGAGTCTCGAAAACGCTTTGGAGGACGCCGCGCTTTCCACCATCGCTACCAATTACACTGACGACGTAAAGGAAGGCATTGCGGCATTCCACGAAAAGCGCAAACCGGATTTTAAGGGGCGCTAACGGAGCAAATACACACCTGGCGCGGGCTCGATGAAGTGAACGCTTCGCGCGTGAATTCGCCGTAGCGATCGTCCACTCGGAATCCTGCGGTATCGAGTAGCAACAATAATTCCTGCGGGAAAATCACTCGCAGCGTATAGTCGATGACGCGAAAATCCGCGGCGCCGGGTTTGGACAGGTACCAGACGATGTGCCGGATCTGAGCGACGGCATCGTAGGTCGCGGTTTCCTCGATAGTGATGTCTTTCACCGTCAGCACGTGGTAGCGTTCCCCTGGATCGCGCTCCAGCATCGCGAGGTCCCATTTTGAAATGTCGAAGATTAGTCGTCCCTTCGGAGCCAGATGTCGACGAACGCTGCGAAAGCACTGCATCAGGTCTTCCAGAGTAAACAAGTGCAGCAGCGAATTGCCGGGAATCAGAGCTGCGGCAAACTTCCCTGGCAAATCAAAGCTGCGCATGTCGGCTTCGAAAAACTGGATATCCACGCCCGCTCGATCAGCCTTCGCTCGCGCAGTATCCAGCATGGAAGTGGACAAGTCGGCGCCGATAATCTCAATTCCGCTTTGCGCGATCGGTATGGTTAGCCGTCCCGATCCACAAGCCATTTCCAATACCCGGCCGCCGCTTTTCCCGGCTTCTTCCAGATAGAACCGTTCTGAAGCAAGCACTCGCTCCCTGCGCGATTCATCTTGCACGGAAGCGCTGTCGCGCGCATCAGGAAATAGCGAATCGTATAGTTCGGGATCGCTATAGAGCGGGCACTCGTGCATAGGGCGCAGTTTAACATGCAAGGAACCAGCACTGTCCTGGCGGGGTCTAAGCTTAAGTAGGGTTTCATGCGCTATCTGGTTGCCATCTTTTGCGTCGTCACTGCCGGAGCGCAGCAGCGCGTTGTCCTCTCGCTACGCTTGGTTGGGTCGCAGAAATATCATCAGGGTGAACTTATCAGCGCTGAGGTCAAATTCCCAAGCGTTGCACCCGGCGCGCCTCCGCAGGAGCGTTGGCAAATGGCCGGCCTCCTGCTGGATCCATCAGCCGGTTGCGGGTGGATGGCGTCGCCCTGTGTCGTTCAGTTCCCACGCGCGGTCCGCGCAGTTGTAAGTGTAGGTCCGCCGCCGGCTATCGATAAATCGGGCACGCGGTTGATTTCTCTGAACCGTTATCTGCCGGCACTCCAGCCGGGACATTATCAGACAGCGGTGCTTGCGCGCAAGCTTTCGGAGTACGCAGTATCAAATTCGATTGAGTTTGAAGTGACCGCGGCGTCGCCCGAGTGGATCAGCCAAACCATCGCTGCTAGCGTTGCAAAACTGAAAACCGCGGACACTGTTGCGGCCGCGGAGCAACTCCGCGCTCTGGATTGTCCCGGTGCGTGGCAGGCCTCCTTGGATCTGTTACCTGAAATACAGGGAACGTTGCTGGAAGGCCTCGCAGCTACACGTCAGCCTGCGCAGGTTTGTGAGTTGATGCAGTCCGCCATCGCGGCGCCGTCGCAGGCAGTTTCCATTTATTATCTCTCGACCATGTCCCAGGTCTGCGCCCGCGCACACTTGCCCCCCGCTTCGAACGCGAGTCTGGCGGCCAATCTTGCATCGAAGGAGGGCGAAAAGAAGACCATCGCATTCGAGACCTTGCTCGAGCTCGTCCAACAGGTACACAACAATCCCGGGCAGCCGCAGCCGGACTGGATTCCCGTCCTAAAAAGCGAGTTCCTAAGGTCATACGCGACGATAGAGCCTTCGCGTCAGCGGCAGTTGCTCTCATTTTACGCGCGCACGTTTCGGTCGCCTGAGATTGTTCCGCTGCTTGAATCGGTTCTGGATGGCTGGAAGCCAGGCAATTACTACGAAGCAGAGTGGGTGGCCATTGACAGTCTGTATCAGATCGATCCGGCGCGGGCGCAGGCGCGAATTGTCTCGGAGCTGAAGAAGGACCGGACGTGGCTGGATTCATCGCAGCTCGATATGCTACCTGCGAGCCCAGCGCGATTCACGGATGATGAATTGTTCGAAGTGCTTGCGGCCGCGCAACGCGACGGCGGTTGGAACGTGGGATTGCGAATGACGGCGCTCGCGAAATATGCAACCTCCGCAGCTCTCGCGCGCGTCAAAGCCATCTACGAATCACCAGAGAATCCGTGCCAGCCGGAGCTGATGGCGTATTTCGTGCGCGTCGATCCGGCGTATGCGGACCGCGTCTTTCACAGTCATCCCTGGGATATGCAGATGGCGCCGCCGCAGTGTACGATGGGCTATTTCCAAGTGACGCCGCGAATTGCGATGGGGCCGGTGCTGGAGAAGTACATGACGGCATACCTCATGCATCGCAATGTCTTCATAAAGAGGACTGTGGCGCATTCGCTCGCCCAGTCCGGATCGCCGGCGGCGCTGGAAGCCTTATGGGATGCCTTCCATTACTTCCACAACTATTGGAAAGGGAAGGAAGCGGAGCTGGCGCAGAATAATGAGGGCGTCGAACTGGAGGTGGCGTTGCGCAACGCGATCGCACGAGGACGCAATTGGCCTACAACGGTATCCGATCTGCGGATGATCGAATCCATGTGTGTTTCGCAGTGCTGTCTGGATGAAACTCGAGAGGATCTCCGCGCCCGGCACTAAGCTGCATTTATACTTAAGTGCTATGCGCAGACTGAGTTTTGTTCTTCTCTTTTTTCTGACCGCCGGCCTATACGCGGGCGTTGCGGACAATCCCGATGTAACCGGCCAGGAACGGCTGTTCGAAGGCTGGATACGCGCGCAGATTGCTTATCGCGGGTTGCCTGGCATTGCGGTGGGCGTGGTGTCCGACCAGGAGTTGGTTTGGGCGAAAGGGTTCGGTTTTGCGGACCTCGATCTGAAGACTCCGATGACGCCGGCGACAAAATTCCGTATGGCTTCGCACAGCAAACTGTTCACAGCTACAGCGATCATGCAATTGCGCGACGCCGGCAAAATGCGGCTGGACGATCCGGTGGTGAAATATCTTGACTGGTTCAAGCTGCAGCCGGCCGAGGCCGACGATCCGCCGGTCACCATCGAAGAACTGTTGACGCATAGCGCGGGACTTCCGCGGGAGGCTGGTCCACATTGGACCGAGCTCGAGTTTCCCTCCGGCGATGGTGTTCGTAAATACGTGACGGAGCATCCGGCAACGTATTCGCCGGAGGTGCGCTGGAAATATTCGAATCTTGGATTCACCATCGCGGGCATGATCGTCGAAGCAGTCTCCGGAGAAAAGTGGGCCGACTATGTGCAGAAACATATCTTCGATCCGCTGGGAATGAAAGATTCCAGCGTCGATCGGCAAGTGGATGGACTAGCGACAGGCTACGGCCGCCGCATGCCGGACGGTTCGCGAAAGAAAATGCCCTTTGTGGACGCGCGCGCGATGGCGCCGGCTACGGGAATCACGTCGAATGTCGAGGACATGGCGAAGTTCGTTTCGCTGCAGTTCCGCAAGGGCAAAGTAGGCGGCAGCCAGATTCTGAGTACGGGAGCGCTGCGCGAGATGCATCGCATACGAGTGCTGGAGAGCAACTGGACGCGCGGCAATGCAATCGGTTTCGCGGTGAACCGGGAAGCGGGCAAAGTATATGTTGGGCATGCCGGGGTGTATTTCGGATACAGGACGCAGACCCTGATTCAGTTGGATGACAAGGTTGGCGTGATCGTTTTGACTAATGGGGACGATTCGATCCCAAGCCAAATCGCTACCGAGCTAATGGGGACAGTGGGCGCAGCGGTGGCGAAGGCGGCTGCACCGGCAACGAAAACGGTGCCGTGGGATCCAGCCTGGAGCCGTTTCGCCGGCCTGTATCGAACGCAGTTCGCCGATACGGAAGTGGTGGAGGTGAACCAGCGCCTGGTGATGTTTGATCCCGCTAATCCGAATCCCGACGCTCCGATTAACATGATCCCCATCGGTGGCGGGCTGTTTCGCTTCGACGCTCCAACTGGCGGAGGCGTAGTGGGCGAGGTGATCCGATTTGTGGAGGAGAACGGAAAAGTAGTGCGAATGTATACCGGCGATAGTTATACGGAGCGGGTTCCGTAGGCTACAGGCTTATGGCTTGGGCTGGTAGGGCTTCAGTGAATCTTCGATCTTCGCCTTATCACCCACTACAACCAGGGTCATCTTGCCAGGATCGAGATAACTTTCCGTGATCCGCTGAATATCGCCTCGGGATACGGCGTTCACTTTTTGTACGTAAGTCTTTAGGTAGTCCTCCGACAAGCCGTGCAGTTCCAGGAACGAAAACTGTCCGATGATGCCCTGGTTGGAAGAGTTCTGGAGAACGAATATGCCGCCCAGAAAATTTTGGATGCCCGTGAGTTCCTTGGCGTCCGGAGGATCTTTGCGCAGACGGTTCACTTCGAGAAGGATTTCGCGAATGGAGTCGGCCGTGAACTTTGTGGTTACATCCGCCGATTCCTGCCAGCGCGTGGTGTGGAAACAGGCCACTACCTCGCTGAAGGGTGAATACGTGTAGCCTTTTTGCTCGCGGATATTGTTGGTGATGCGCGAAATGAATGCGCCGCCGAGCAGCGTGTCGGTTACTTCGAGAGGAATGTAGTCCGCGTCGGTGGGAGTGACGGCGATGGGTAGACCGAGGCGAAGCGTGGATTGCACCGCGCCGGGCCGGTCCACAACCACCAGTTGGGGTTTTGCGATCGCCTTTGGCGGATTCCGTTCCACCGGTGGCCCGGCGTTCCAATCCGCAAAAGCAGTTTCAATTGTTTTCCTGACGGCGGCGTCGAATCGGCCGACCACGTAGAAGTGCGTTCTTTGAGCGCCCAGGTTCGCGGCGTAGAACTTGCGGACGTCTTCCATTCCGTATCGCTTCAATTGCTCTTCGGTGGGAAAAAGACGTCCGTACGGATGGTCCGGATACAAAGTAGCGGCGAAGACTTGGTTCGCCTGGGCTTGAGGAGTGGCCAGTTGCACGGCGAGCTGCCGCAACAGGTTGCCGCGCACACGCTCCAGTTCGCCGGGAGGAAGCTTCGGATGTTCCAGGACGTCCGCCAGAAGTTTAACAGCGTCCGAGGTGAACTCGCTCAATACTTCGATTCCAGCGGACGATGTATCAGTGCCAGCGTTGAAGTTGAGTTGGCCGCCCATGCGAGCCGCTTCGTTGGCCACCTGTTGAGCGGTCATGCTGGTGGTGCCTTCCTTGATGAGCTCAATCAACAGATCGGAAATCCACACCTGATCGGCGTTTTCGTTAGCGTGTCCGAAAGCGATATCGGCGCGGATACTCACCAAGGGAATGGCGCCGTATTGCGCGAGCGTAACCTTCATGCCGTTTTTGAGCGTGAAAGTCTCACCGGCCGGAACTCCAAACGGCTTGGGCGTACCGAGCGGCGGAGCGGTTTCTCTTTCCTGGGCGATTAAGGACGAAGCGGCGATGAGAACAGCCAGCATCCAGATTTTCATTTGGCACCTTCCTTTTGAGACGCGGGGGCTTTGGGCGGGGCGCCAGCTTCCACAATCAGGATGGTGCGGTTGGTGCGCCGCAGATATTCCTGCGCGGTTTTCTGAATCAGCTCCGGCGTTACGCTTCGCAAATTATTTTCAAGGCTATTGATGGGCGTCGGATTATCGTCGAACAAGGCGAAGCTGGCCATCAGGTCGGCTCGTCCGAGACCGCCGAACTGAGTGAGGTCCTGGTAATAGTGCACGCGAAATTTCACGAGAGCTCGATTGAGCTGCTCCTTGGTGACGGGCTTGTCACGCACGGTATCGATTACCGAATCGGCGGATGCGAGTATCTGATCGGGCTTCACGCTGGAATCGTGAACAAGATTTGCGATCCACAGCATGGGCCCTTGGTAGTTGAACTGATTGCCCAGCAGATTGATGCCGCCGTCGACAGAGTCGGTGAATCCACGTTTCTTGACCAGCTCCTGGGTTAGTGCGCAGTCGTCGCCTTGCAGAAGAATTTGATCCAGAAGAACCATGGCGTAATGTTCCGGAGTGCCGCGTTCCGGCATGTGATAGGCGATGGCGAGAGCGGGCTTCGAGGCCAGCTTGTCGGTCTTGGAGAAGCGTTGCTCGGCGGTTTGACGCGGCTCGCTGAGGTCGGGCTTGGGGGGCAACTTCGAGGACGGGATACTGGCGAAATATTTCTCGATCCATCTTTTGGCCTGGTCCTCATCGAAATCGCCAACCAGCGCGAGGGCGGCATTGTTCGGCGCGTAGTAAGTATGGGAGAAATCCGCGGCGTCCTTCAGAGTGGCGGCCTCGATATCAGCCAGATCGCCGTAGAAATTGTGCGCGTTGAACCAATTTTTGTTAGCGTATTGCGGCATGTCCAGCCAGGGAAATCCACCGTAGGGTCGGTTGAGGACGTTGACTTTCACCTCGTTGCCGACCACACCCTGCTGGTTCTTTAGATTCTCCTCAGTGAGCGCCAAGTTTTTCATGCGATCGGCTTCGCCCCATAACATGTCTTCGAGGACGTGCGAGGGAACCACTTCGAAGTAATTGGTGAAGTCGAAGCGCGTGCTTCCGTTTAAGAGGCCGCCGTTGCCCTCGATGAGTTTGACGAATTCGCCCTTGGGAAGGTTCTTGGAGCCTTCGAACATCAGATGCTCGAAGAGATGAGCGAATCCGGTGCGATTCTTCGGCTCAATGCGGAAGCCGATGTTGTAATAGACGGCGACCACGACGAGCGGCGCGGTGGTGTCGCGCGAAAGGGCGACCTTCAAGCCGTTGGGGAGTTTGTAATAGGTGATGGGAACGGTGAAGGTGGATACGGCGGGTTGAGCGAGAGCGCAGGATGTGAGCAGACATGTGAGCGCTGTGATCGATTGTAGACGGCGCGCGGAATATGGCAAGACACTACCTCCTCTAGAAAACTCCCGGTCGTTACGTATCATTGTATATGAGGAGGAACTGTGAAATATCAACAATTGGGTCATACCGGAATCTTCGTTTCGCGGCTGTGCATGGGGGCGATGACGTTTGGCGGAGCGGAGGGGATCTTCAAGGCAATCGGCGGATTGCCGCAGCATGATGTGGACGCGCTGGTGGACAATTCCATCGACGCGGGGATCAATTTCTTTGACACCGCCAATGTGTACTCGGCCGGTGAGTCGGAGACGATGCTGGGGAAAGCGCTGGGATCGAAGCGCAAGGATGTGGTGGTGGCAACGAAGGTGTTTGGGCGGATGGGAAAAGGCGCGAATGAGGTGGGGCTATCGCGGCTGCATATCCTGCATGAGGCGGAAGCGAGTTTGCAGCGAATGAACACCGACTACATCGACCTGTATCAGATTCACGGTTTCGATTCGGTGACACCGTTGGAAGAGACGCTCAGCGCGCTCACGGATCTGGTCAGACAAGGGAAGGTTCGCTACATCGGCTGTTCGAATCTGGCGGCGTGGCAGATCATGAAGGCGCTGGGGATTTCGGCGATGCGGCATCTGGAAAAGTTCGTGACGTTGCAAGCTTATTATTCCCTGGCGGGGCGCGAGCTGGAGCGCGAAATCGTACCGATGCTGCTGGATCAGAAGCTGGGCCTGTTGGTATGGAGTCCACTAGCGGGCGGCTTGCTGTCCGGTAAGTTCACACGCGGAGGAGCTCATGACAAGGAGGCGCGGCGCTCGAGTTTCAGTTTCCCGCCTGTGAATCAGGAGAAAGCTTTCGACATCGTGGATGTGATGGCAAAGGTTGCCGCGCGGCGCGGCGCGACCGTGGCGCAGGTCGCGCTTGGTTGGGTACTCCAGCAACCGTCCGTCACCAGCGTGATCATCGGCGCGAAGAAGACCAGCCAACTGAAAGACAATCTCGGCGCCGTGGAGTTGACGCTGGATCAGGAGGACCTGAAAGAATTGGACGAAGTCAGCAAGCTCGCGTCGGAATATCCGGGCTGGATGTTCAGTATGCAAGGATCGGATCGGCGGCCGGGCGAGGTTAGGGATTGGTCCAGGTTTGCGGCAGCGAAGTGACGGGAGGCAGAAGGCAGGAGACAGGCGGCAGGCGGCAGGCAGGAGGCGGCAGGCAGGAGGCGGCAGGCAGCAGGAGGCAGGCGGTACGGAAAAAGATGCTCGGTCACCTTTTCTAACCTGGACCTTTTTGCCGGGCGGTGCGTCGTAGCGATTGGAATGATTGGTGATAGAGCGTGGAATCAAAAGTGCGATAACCGGCCAGGAGGAGAAGCTATGAAATATTTTGGGAACTTGATGATGGTTTCAGCCCTCGGAGTTTTATGTGTCTTCGGCGCGGGCGATCCCCAGAAGCGGGTTAGAGTATCCGGGGAAGTGCTCAACGAAATCCTGGACGCCAAGGACAAAGGCATTCCGGACGACCTGCTGGGGAAAGCCGAGTGCGTGGGCGTGATTCCCAGCCTGAAGCGCGCGGGATTCATTGTCGGTGCTAAGTATGGCAAGGGAGTTGTGGTTTGCCGGACCGATAGCGGTTGGAGCGCTCCCTCTACTGTCATTGTGGAAGGCGGCAGCGTCGGATTCCAGATCGGGGCCGGAGAAACGGATCTGGTTTTCATCGTAATGAACCATCGAGGGATGGATCATCTCATGGCGGATAAATTCACTATTGGCGGCGACGCCAGCGTGATGGCCGGGCCAGTTGGCCGGACCGGCGAAGCGCAAACGGATGCCATGATGAACGCGGAAATTCTGTCGCACTCGAGGTCGCGTGGCGTGTTTGCGGGCGTGTCGCTGGAGGGTGCGACGTTGCGGCCGGACCATAAGGACAATCGAGAGATGTATGGCCGCGACGTGACGCAACGCGAGATTTTAACCGGCGCGGCGCCACGGCCGGCGGGCGCAGACGCTCTGTACGCGGATCTGGATCGTTTCCCGAAGCGTTCGGCCAGCCGCTAGAATCTGAAAAAGTCACATTAGTCAGCTAAAGCCGCGTTTCGTGCGCGGCTTTTTCTTTTTATTTGCGCGGCTTTGATATGCTGTCGGCATGCGCGTCATGAAAATGACTTGGCCGCGGATGAATACGGATGGACACAGATGTTTTCGGGGATCTGTGTTCATCTTAACCGCGACAGTTGCGATCTGCACAGCGCAGGAAGGTCCCTTCCGCGCCGGGAATGGGGTTAGCACACCGACTGTTCTACAAAAAACGGAGCCGTCGTACTCCGAGGAAGCTCGCATAGCCGCCGTCGACGGGAGCGTGAGGATTTCTTTGGTGGTGGATTCCCAAGGGAATCCATCGGATCTGAAAGTGACGCGGCCGATCGGGTTTGGCTTGGATGAAGCAGCGCTGCGGAGTGTAGCCTCGTGGAAGTTCAAGCCGGGCATGAAGGATGGGGTCGCGGTTCCTGTGCAAACCTCGATCGAAGTGAATTTCCGGCTTCTGGACAAAGGCGACACGTTGCACATGCAGCGCTTCGTGTGCAAATTACCGGAGGGCGCATCGCGTCCGATGGTTCTGAAGAGCGAGCATCCCCCATCGCCTGGTCCCGATGAAACGGTTTCCGTCACGATTTCCTTCGATGTGAACGAGCGGGGTGTGCCTGAGAATCTTCACTTGGTGAAATTGACGGAGGCGAAGTGGGAGAACGATGTGATCGCTGCGATGCGCGAATGGCGATTTCAACCGAGCGTCGCCGGAGGGGATGGGAAGCCGGTGGTGGCGCCGTGTACGTTGAGTTTTGCAGTGGGAAAGATGCCGGTGTCCGCGAGCGCTTACCGGATCGGCGGAGGCGTTTCACCGCCTTCTGTTGTCAGTAAAGTCGCGCCGGATTACTCGGATGAGGCTCGCAGGGCGAGGTTCGAAGGCACGGCAATATTGTTCGTGGTTGTCGATGAGAATGGCGCGCCAAGAAACCTCAAAGTTCTTCGGCCGCTGGGGCTGGGTCTGGACGAGAAAGCGATAGAAGCAGTCAGCCAATGGAAGTTCCGACCTGGAATGAAGGATGGGGAGGCAGTGCCTGTTCAAGCGACGATCGAGGTCAATTTTCGATTGCTGGACAACAACGGCAGAGTGGGCTGGCATTCGAATAGCATTACATTTAAGCTCCCAGAGGGCGCTACGCGGCCGCGCGTAGTCAGTACTAAGTTCCCGGGGCATCCAGCGGACGCGGGCTTTTCAGTTACGGTGTCGTTCGAGGTTGATGAACGCGGCAGGCCGGTGAATCTTCACGCGGATAAGGCGTCGGACCCGGAGTGGGAAGGTAAGGTTCTCGATGCGGTTAAGGAGTGGAGATTTGATCCGGGGATGAAGGATGGAAAGCCGGTGGTGGTTCCGTGTACGGTTAATGTTGTGTTGGGGCGCTAGAAGAAGCTCTTGCGAGGCTGTGATTTACTAAGTCGCCGATTCGGTCGATGCTCAGGTCGGCGGGCGGGTATTCGGCTAGCGTCTTGGCATCGCGGGCGTAGTGACCTTGTTTCACAAAGACCGTAGTGACGCGGGAGTTCCAGATCTTTTTTATGGCGTGTAGGATCCGGAGCTTGTCGTCCACCACGACGTAATGCGCGGCCGGATAACGCTGCTCGACGTCTTGGAGTTCGTGTTCCTTGTGGACATAAATAAGGACGTTGCCGTCGACCGTCTCATAGAGACCTGAGCGATAGATCTTGTGCGGTTGGAAAACGACATCGCCATCAGACAGAATCGCTACGGGCCCCCATTGGGCGACGTGCTGTACGGCATCGATTGATCCTGGGAACAGACGGTTGGCGAACGGATAGCGGATAAGAAAATAGGAAACGGCCAACAAGCGCGGATCGCGGGGGTATTCGATGCGATAGCGCTGCAGGGCTCCCAGATAATCCGCATAGCCGAGTTCGGTCCGCAGGATTTCGAAGATCTCCCAATAGCGCCCGGAACGTTCGGGGCCGACCTCGTTTTGGAGATAACGTTTCAGATCGGCCGTGACGTGATCGTTATCGAGTAGGGTGTTGTCGACGTCGAACAGGAACACTGTGTTGGTGGACGACATAGTATGACTAACATACCAAGCTTGAGGGCGTTCCCAGGAGTGGGAACGCGGCACGCAGAGTGCGTGCGCTACTCCTCGGCTGGGGAGAAAACGCATTCCAGGAGGCGGCAACTTGAGTCGAGCAAGTCATCCACGTCGGGGCGGGCCAAAGTGGACCGGGCGATGGAGGTGAGGCGGCGTGAGATGGCTTCCCAGGTTGCCTTTTTGCGAGGGGACGCTGGCCAATGGCTGACGACTTCGAGCCGGTATTCGAGGAAAAGGACGTCGGATCGGGCGGGGACATTGGAGAGTGAAGTTACCATGACACTTTACTTATCGGTAGGGGTCCCGGATATAAGAGGCGGGCCTCATATTTGTCCGGGCGGGTCCGATAAGAAAACCGAGGTAAGAACATGATCGATACGGAAGTGCGAAGAAGCCAGCGGAAACCGCCGACCAACACCGCGCCCTGGGCGCTAGACAAGCTACCGCCGTTTCCAATGGTGGCCAGCCGCTTGATGCAGTTGTTAGCCAAGGAAGACCCAGACATCAGCGAAGTAGGGCGGATGATATCGGCCGAGCCGGTTTTTGCGACCCGGGTATTGCAGATGGCGAATTCGCCGCTCTTCGCATTGACCGCTCAAGTAAAGACGTTGTCGCATGCGATCGTGGTTCTGGGGCTGGCGCGGGTAAAGTCGATTACGGTGACGCGGGCCCTGGGTGATTTCGTGGCGCCGGCGCTCAGCGTCCGTTCGCTGCGCGTATGCTGGCAAAACAGCCTGGCCGGGGCACTGCTGGCGGAAAAACTGGCGCGCGCTTGCAAGATGGATGCCGATGTCGCTTACGTGGCCGGATTGTTGCGCGACATAGGCAGGTTGGCATTGCTGGTGAAATATCCGGATTCCTATGCGAACCTGCTGGCTGTTTCGGGTGAGCACGCTTTCGATCTACTGAGCACTGAGCGCGAATTGTTCGACGTGGATCATTGCCAGGCGGGCGAGTGGCTGATGGGGCGGATGCCGTTCCCGCCCGAATTGACGGAGGTAGTGGCTCATCACCATGACACGCCAACCGATAACACCTTCCGGATGGTGCATCTGATCCGGACCGCGGACCGGATGGCGGACGCATTGGGCTTTGCGGTGGTGGCGCAAGCGGACCCGCTGCAGTTCGGGCAAGTGCTGCAGGACCTTCCCGAAGCGGCGCTGGCGCGGTTCCATTATGAAGAGGAGGACTTGAAGGCGGAAATCGATATGCGAATCCAGACCTGGGGTTGATTAAGATGTCGATTAAGATGTCGATTAAAATGGTGGGGTGACTGGACACCTCGCGGTTCTCTGGATGACGTGTACTGTTTTGGCGATGGCTCAAGCCCCGCAGCCAAATGGCGGTGGGGTGCGCCCGGGGTCTTTGCCAGCCAAGTGGATTACGGGCGGCGAGAATTGTGTCGAGGTTCCGGACTGGCAGGTCCTCGCGTATAACGAAGACTTCTATATTCTGCGCCAATCGGGCTGCGTCAGCTACGAGAAGCCTTTTCTCTATCTGTTATTCGGGAAAGACAAAGCGTTGCTCGAAGATACCGGCGCGCCGCCCAGCGATGCGGCGCGCGTAGTGAGCGACGTGATCGCGAAGTGGCTCAAGCGGAAGAGCCAGACTTCGATTGCGCTGATTGTGGCGCATTCGCATGGGCACGGCGATCATGTGGCGGGCGATGCCGGGTTTCGAGGCCTCGCAAACGTGACGATGGTTCCGCTCACGGTGGATGGCACGCGCGAGTTCTTCGGGATTGAGAAGTGGCCGGACGGAATCGGACATGTGGATCTGGGCGAGCGCGTTCTGGACGTGATTCCAATCCCGGGCCACAATGCGCTAAGCCTTGCGTTCTACGATCGCCAGACCGGTGTGCTGTTCACGGGCGACAGTTTATATCCCGGACGATTGTACGTGCAAGATTTTCCCGCGTTTGTCCGCAGCACGGAGCGGCTGGTCGAGTTTACCAAGGGGAAGATTGTGGCGCATATACTCGGGACGCACATCGAACAGATGGCAGTGCCGTATAAGGATTATCCGATCGGGACAAAGTACCAGCCGGAAGAACACGAGTTGGCGCTGTCAAGAGGAGCCCTGCTGGAACTGGAAGAGGCACTGCATGGCATGGGCGACAAGCCGGTGCGGATGGCGCTACGTGATTTTACGATTTGGCCTAAGTGAAAGCGGGGCTGGGGGCTTGGGGCTGGGGACTACAGGTGATCGGGGTCCAGGTTGAAGACTTTTATCATGTAGTCGTAATGGGCTTCCTGGAGGAAGACCAGGTACACTTCGTGGACCAGGTGGATCAGCTTGCGCGTGGCATACTCGTAGTCGCCGTTCTTCACGGTTAACGTGAGCGCGACGTTGCCGGCACGGTTGGAGGGCCGGGCGGCGGCCCTCTTCGGATCGATGCGGCGGTGGTCCGGCAAACTTTCGGAGTGGCGCGACTTCACGAATTCCTTGAACTCGCGGTACATGGAAGAGCCGGCCGGAACCTCCGGCAGGACCACTGGGAATCGCAGCGTCTTTTTGTGGGTATCGAGGATCAGATCGAAGAATCGATCGCGATGCCAGAGGATTCTGAACGCGGCTATTCCACTGCGGACTGAACCGCGCGAAAAGCCCTTGAACGTTCCGCGGTTCGCGTAGTTTTCGAGAATGCCGGCGACCGACTCAATCGTTTTCAGTGCGCGAAAGCTCCGACACCGGGCTCTGTGGGCAGTGCGATACCGGGCGGGTATACATTGCCGGAAGTAAATTCCTTGAGCGCCTGCACGTTGATGAGCGACGAAACGGTTTCCTTGGAAGCCGCATCATAGCTGCGTTTCAATGCGGCACGAAGCTGCTCGGGGGTTCGAACATACTCGCCGCGGGCACCCAATCCCTCGGCCATTTTGTCGTAGCGAAGGTTTTCCTGGAACAGGTAGAGGTGCATGGAGCGCGCGGACCCCTGGGCGGCCGGGAACATGCCCCAGCAATTGTTGTTGTAGACCACGGCAATCACCGGGATCTTGTACTTCGCCGCAGTATCCAGCTCAAACATGCTGTATGCGATTCCGGCGTCGCTGGTGATGCAAAGAACCGGCGCGCCTTTATACGGAGCTTGTGGACCAACGCCGCGCTGGACAGCGGCGCCAGCGCCGATCACCATAGCCAGGTCCGGACCAATGGCCCCGTACTGATAGGCGCACGCCAGACCTTGTCCGGGACGGTTGGCACGCATCCAGCGGCCGCTGAAAATTCCAGTAGTCCAGCCGCCGATGCCGGTAACAGTCTGCTTGGGATCGATGTCGCCCTTGTAAAGGAAATCGTGAACTTCCTTGGCCATCACGGCGGGATGAATGTGATCGGTGGCGGCGCTGTGTTTTAAACCGAGCTGATAGTGCGCCAGATTGGTATCTTCGAATTTCTTCCGCGCGGCTGCCAATTCATTGACCCAAGAATCGCGCTTCTTCGAGGGCAGTTCGTTGGCGAGCGATTCGAGGAAGACTTTCTCGTCGCTGACGATGCCGAGATCGAGCGGCCAGTTGCGGCCCAGATCTTCCTGCACCGGATGAACGCGAATAGTTTTGACGTCGGGATTGAAGCGGTATTCGCCGGGACTCGGCATGCANNGCGATGGTCATCGGGGAAATGGCCGCGCATTGGCCCTGAGGTAACTACGGCGAACTCGTGTTTCTCAGCGGCTTGGAGCAGAGCTTCGCAGGCCTTGCGCTGGAACACTCCCTGGCCAGCCACCAGAATGGGCCGCTGGGCCTTGCTGATCATGTCCACGGCGCTTGCTACTTCCTTGTTGGAAGGTTGCGGGCGGGATTCGGTTCGATATTTGTCCTTGGTATAAAAATCCTTAAGATTGGCTGGATCGGTGAAGCGGGCTCGGGCCACTTCGCCCGGGAAATCGAGATGCACGGGACCGGGGACGCCGGATTTCATGTTCCGGAAAGCGTAAGCGCCATATTCCCACACGCGATCGGGCGCGATGAGGCGCTTGCCGTACTTCTTCATGCCGGTGGTGATGGGCTGCTGATAACCGGTTTGGATGAACGCTTCGCGATCGTCGCCGGCGATCTGCATGTTGCTGGCGAGCACGAGGAGCGGCGTGCGGGCGGCGTGCGCGGAGGCGATGTTCATGATCATGTGCGTGAAGCCCGGGCCTTCGGTGCCGGAGCAAGCCGTGGCTTCACCGGTGACCCGCGAGAATCCATCGGCTGCGGCGCACATGGGACCTTCGGAGCGGCCGCCATAGCTGGGTACTCCGGCCGCGGCCATGGCGTTGATGACAGTGTAGTTGCCGGGGCAGCAGAACATCGCGGCGAGATCTTCTTCTTTGCAGAGCTTCGCGAATACTTCAGCGCCGGTCATGCCACGGCCTTCGAAAGTTCCGACCTTGGGCGCTTCACTCAAGGTGGCCGGGATCTCCTTCGGGATGCTGATTGTTGGAATGGTGGCCGAGGTGCCGGCGAATAACTGGCCGGGAGTGGCGATGGCAGCGGCGATGGCGCCGGCTCCGGCGGGAGTCATGAGGAAGTTCCGGCGCGAGGTCCGCGGGTCAGATTTCGAATCAGTTTTCTCGTTCATGGAGTTACTCCTCTAGTTGCTCTTGCTTTTGTCGTCCTCTTGTAAAGGTGGCCGCATGGACTCAGGCCACAGGCTGCGAATATAGTTGACCAGGTGCCAGATGTCTTCTTCCTTTAGCTGGTTCTTAAAGGTTGGCATGCTGGCGCCTTGGCCTTCTCGGATGCTGCGGAAGATCTCGCCGTCGGTGGTTCCATTTTTCCAGAATTTCGGCGAAGTGAGATCGGTAGCGTCGGCGACCACGTCGACGGTGGCTTTGCCGTCGGCGCCATGGCATCCAGTGCAATTGCGCGCGAATAGGCTTCGGCCCTGGGAGATGGATTTTTTGGAATAGGGAACGGGACTGGTGAGTTTCTTGGCGTCAGCTACGCTGAGGGGGTCGGCGATTTTCGATTTTTCGTCCGCAAAGGCGATGTTGCGCGAGGTGACGAACACACCGCTGGCAAGCAACATAGCGATAGTGACGGACTTAGTCAACCTTGATCGATGATAGCGCTTTTAGGATGGTGGATAAGGGGCGAGTGCGCTAATCCCAAGATTGTATCAACGCTTTGGCGCCTCGCGTCGTAATAAATAATATGCGGCTAGCGGCGGAATTCGTTCAGGATGCGCGGTATGCGATGCGCGGTATGCGGCGCGCGCCCGGTTTCACAGCTGTCGCTGTTCTGACGCTGGCGTTAGGGGTCGGCGCCAACACCGTTATTTTCAGCGTGCTGTACGGGGTGTGGCTGTCACCCGCGAAGTACGCGCACGCGGAACGGTTGGTGGATTTCAGCATGCAGCAGCTGAGCGGCCGCAGGTTTATGGGCGGCACATCCTATTTGAACTTGGCCGATTGGAAGGCGCAAACGAGGACTGTCGACGCCTTCGGAGTACATCGGTACACACATGAAGTGAATATCAGCGATGGCGAAGGAGCGGAGGAAGTCATCGGGCACCGAGTCTCGGCGAACCTGTTTGGGTTACTCGGCGCGAGACCCACGATAGGGCGCCAGATGGAAGCGGTAGCGGATCGAAGTACTGGGCCGAAGCAAGCTTTGATCAGCTACACGTGGTGGAAGCAGCGGTTCGGGGGCGACGTTCGAGTAGTGGGAAGGCAGATCCAGGTGGACGACGAAGCATTCACGATAGCGGGCGTGATGCCGCAGGGGTTCGAATTCCCGCCGATGGGATCGGCGGTTTACCGTCCTGTGATTTGGATGTCTCTGAATGTTCCGGTGGAGCAGGAACGCGCCAGGGAAGTGCATTCGCTGGCTGTAGTGGCGCGGTTGAAGGCGGGAACTTCGATCCGGCAGGCGCAGGCGGAGATGGACACCATTGCGGCGCAGCTAGCGAAGGCGTATCCGCAAGAAGACGGCGGCTGGGGAGTGAAAGTCACGAAGCTAACCGATGTGAGGCAGCTCGAGGACATGCGGCCAGCGCTGTTGTTGGTGATGGCGGCAGCCTCGCTGGTGCTGATTATCGCGTGCACGAACATTGCTAATTTGTTACTGGCGCGCGCGTTGGGGCGCGAGCGCGAGATGGCGGTGCGGCGGGCACTGGGCGTGACGTGGCAGCGGCTAACGCGCCAACTTCTCACGGAGAGCATTGTGCTGGCGGTATGCGGGGGCACAGCGGGAGTCCTGTTGGCGTATTGGGGACTGCCTCTGCTGAAGTCTGTGCTGCCGGCCAGTATGCCTCGGGCCGACGAGATCGGTCTCAACGGCGCTGTGTTGGGGTTCAGTGCGAGCGTGACATTCCTAACGGGGCTGTTGTTCGGGCTGGCTCCTGCGCTCGGGCAGCGCAACGGCTTCGCCATTGGTTCGAGCGGGCGAGCGGTGACAGCGCGCAACCACACTGCCAGGCTGCTGGTAACGGTGGAAGTGGCGCTGGCGCTGGTATTGTTGGCAGATGCCAGCCTGCTGCTGGAGAGTTTCCGGCGCGCGTCGAACGTGGATCTCGGCTTCCAGAAGGAACATGCTCTCACGATGCGGCTGGAGTTATCGAAGAGTAGATACCCGGATGGCCAGCGCGTGCGCGCATTTCGCGAGGAGTTGCTGCGGAAGGTGCATGCCTTGCCGGGCGTGCAGTATGCCGGAACGGTGTCGTCTCTTCCCATGGGAATAATAATGCAAGGGACCGAATTCGTGGTGGAAGGACAGCCGGAGACGAGGCGGGAGAAGCCGTTTGCATCCTACGCGAACACCAGCGCGGAGTATTTGCAGGCGATGGGGATTGCGTTGGTGAGTGGGCGGTATTTCGGAGAGACCGATGGCCCGGCGGCGCCACCGGTGACGATCATCAGCGAATCACTGGCTCGAGACTGGTGGCCGGGCGCCGGGGCCCTGGGCAGACGCATAGAGTTCGATGGGACGTGGTTCACGATCGTGGGAATCGCCAAAGACGTGAGGCAAGATTCGCCGGATCGCGCGGCCAGGGGCCAGATTTACGCATTAAATCATCAATTACCGCTCAGCAGTCAGGGCGCGGCAATGGGGCGGTTCAACGTGCTGGTTATCCGGACCGCGGCCGATGCAGGCGCGATGTCGAGAGCGGTGCGAGGGGTGCTGGCTGAGATAGACAAGAACCAGCCCGTGACTGCGGAGACCATGCAGCGCGTGGTGGAGCGCAAACTGGAGCCGCGGCGATTCAATACGATGCTGCCGGGATTATTTGCAGGCCTCGCGGTTGCGCTGGCAGCGGTGGGAGTGTTCGGGGTAGGATCGCATGCAGTCACACGAAGGACGAAGGAGATCGGAATTCGGATGGCATTGGGCGCGACGCCAGTCTCAGTATTAGTGATGGTAGCGAGAGAGACGCTGCTTCTGGCAGTGATAGGAGTGGCAATCGGAATGGGAGGGATCACGGCATCGTCACGTCTCTTGGCCAGATTTCTGTATGACGTGAGTCCAACGGAGCCGGTGATCGTGGGGGGAATTGCGATGGCGTTGATCGCAGTAGTCGCCGGGTCGGGACTTTTTCCGGCGCGGCGAGCGATGCATGTTGATCCGGTGGTCGCATTGCGGGAGGATTAGCGTGCAGTTGAGTAGGCGGCCGGCCGGCTAAGACATCAGGACGCCGCGTGGTGCGTTGATTGCCAATCGGTTCGCGGGTTCGCAACCTGGGTGCCATCCTGCCCCAAACTGAGGGTGTCACCGTAACGTCATTCAGGCTCCTCGTACCTGTGAGAGCATTTTAGTTGGAGGAGAACCCGGATGAGTGTAAGTCCGAATGCTGGCGAGCCGGCGCAGGCTTCGAATCTGGGTGATGTTCCGCGGCTGATTACTGCGTATTTTGCGGATCGGCCGGATTATGGGGTTGCAGAACAGCGCGTGGCGCCATGACAACCGGTGCAGTTGCGCGCGAACACGCTACGGCCCTGAGAGATGGTTTTTTTGAATAGGGAATGGGGCTGGAGAGTTTCTTGGCGTCGGCTACGCTAAGGGGATCGGTGATTTTCGTTTTTTCGTCGGCTAGGGCGAGGTTTCGTGAGGCGAGGAACGCACCAGTAGCAAACAAGATCGCGATTGTGACGGACTTTGTCAACCTTGATAAATGATAGCGCTTTTGGGGTGGGAAATGGCCGCTCTGGCTGAGTGTTCGTGGTGGCGCTTCCTGCCGGTCGCGGATCGGTTTTTAGCCGCCTGAGAGATTAGGAGGCAGCATGCCGTGGAGGTCGGCGGGATCGGATTTCTTTTTGCCCCAGGTCCAGTAGAGTCCAAGGTAGGCGTAGTTCTCGCGTTGTCCAATGGCGGTGTGGCCGTAGCAGAATAATAACTGGAAGCCGGGGTCGCGAAATTTGTAGTAGCCGCCGATATCGATCAGGGTGGCTGGCCGGGTTTGCGCGGTGGCGAGGCCTTCGGGGCCGTGATAAAAAATCTCGGTTCCGAGCGTCAATTTCTTGCCAAGATCGCGCTGGACCAGCCAACCTGCGAATGGATAATTGCGATATCCGGGGGCGTTCACCAGCGTCTCGCCGCCGCCTCCGTAGGTGGTCCAGGGTCCGAAGCTTTTCTGGGCCCAGAGCGGTAGTTTGTACCAGGTTCTTCCGACACCCAGACCTCTGGCAGCGTTGCCGGAGGGCATCTCGAACATTGTGAATGTTCCGATCATGGGACGATGTTTGGTTTCCTGGATGAAACGAAGTTTGATGCCCAACTCGATATCGCCCACGCCGAACGCTCGCGGACCCATGCCGGCAGGGGCGAAGGCGGGATTGTTGGACGGAAAGATGGCCGCGGCGGGAACAATGATGTGGAGGTGCACGTTGGGAAGAGCTCCCCAATTGAACTCGAGCGCGGGGCCGAACGTGTCGGTTTCCACGGCCGTACCGTCCGATGTTGCGAACGTGTAGAACTCATAGTTTCGGAAGTCAATGGGTTCGGGGTCGTCCGTTTGGAAGGGAGGGCCGGCGAGGGCGGCGGTGGAGAGGGGAAGCAGGAGAGCGAGGGCGCGGAGGGAGTTCACAAAACCGTCATCTGCACTCATTATACCTGTGAGAGTATCTTAAGTTGGGAGGGAGTTCCCGATGGGCGTTAATCCCAATGCTGGACAGCCGGCGCAGGCTTCGAACCTGGTGAATGTTCCGCGGCTGATCACTGCTTATTTTGCGGACCGGCCAGATCCGGCCGTTGCGGAACAAAGAGTATCGTTCGGGACGTCTGGGCATCGCGGATCGTCGTTTGACCGAGCCTTCAATGAGTGGCATATTCTCGCGATCACGCAGGCGATTGTGGCTTATCGAGCCAGCCAGGGTATCGACGGCCCGCTGTTTATGGGAATAGATACGCATGCGCTATCGGAGCCTGCACTGGGGAACGCGCTCGAGGTGCTGGCCGCGAATAATGTTCCGGTGATGATTGCGCCGGACGGCGAATACACGCCTACGCCCGCTGTTTCACACGCAATTCTGAAGTACAACCGGGGCCGGCGTACTGGACTTGCGGATGGCATTGTGGTGACGCCGTCGCACAATCCTCCCGAGGACGGTGGTTTCAAATATAATCCGCCGAATGGAGGGCCGGCGGATAGTTCGATCACAGCGTTCGTTGGGGCTCAGGCGAATCAGTTTCTGAAAAACGGCTTGAGCGGCGTGAAGCGGGTGCTGCTGGAGCAGGCGCTCAAGGCGGACACTACGCACCGGCATGATTTCATCAGCGAGTACGTGGGGGATCTGGGCGGTGTTCTCGATATGGACGCGATTCGGGATTCGAAACTGAAGCTCGGGGTGGATCCGCTGGGCGGCGCCGGCGTGCATTACTGGGGACCGATTGGCGAGCGCTATGGTTTGAACCTGACGGTGGTGAATTCAGATGTCGACCCGACATTCCGGTTCATGACGCTGGATTGGGACGGCAGGATCCGAATGGATCCATCGTCGCCCTACGCGATGCGGCGGCTGATCGGGTTAAAGGACAAGTTCGATGTTGCGTTCGCTTGCGATACCGACCATGATCGTCATGGAATCGTAACGCGAAGTTCGGGATTGCTTCCGCCGAATCATTATCTCTCCGTTTGCATCCAGTATTTGTATGGCAACCGGGCGGGTTGGCCGAAGGACGCATCGGTTGGAAAGACGGTGGTGAGCAGCAGCATGATCGACCGTGTGACTGCTAAGTTAGGCCGGAAGCTGTACGAGGTTCCGGTTGGTTTCAAGTGGTACGTGGACGGACTTTTTGGCGGATGGCTGGGATTCGCCGGCGAGGAAAGCGCGGGCGCATCCTTTCTGGCGCGCGATGGTTCCGTATGGAGCACGGATAAAGACGGCATCATCGCAGCGCTGCTTTCGGCCGAGATCACGGCGCGCACAGGGACCGATCCAGGAGAAATCTACGCACAGTTGACCCGCGAGAATGGGGAATCCGCGTACGAGCGGATTGACGCGCCGGCGAACGCTGAACAGAGGGCCAGGCTCGGGAAATTGTCGCCCAAGGATATTTCGGTTTCCGATTTGGCGGGAGAAAAGATTGAGCACATCCTGACTACCGCGCCGGGCGACGGCAACGAAATCGGCGGCGTAAAAGTGATTGCGGAAAACGGATGGTTCGCGGCGCGGCCCTCAGGTACCGAAGACGTTTATAAGATCTACGCGGAAAGCTTTCGGGGCCAAGAACATTTGCGGCGAATCCAGGAAGAAGCGCAGAACATTGTTGGCGCGGTTTTGAGCAAGGCCGCAGTTTGACTGATTTATGAACCCACAGTATACGAATCTCGCATCGGAGGCGCGGAGCGACGATCCACTAATTCGTCTCGCGCTGGATCTGCATTGGGCCTGGAATCATTCCACCGACAAGCTGTGGAAGCGGTTGGATCCGGAACTGTGGGATCTTACGCACAATCCATGGGTGGTGCTGCAAACGGTTTCCAAGCAAAAACTGGATAGTGCATGGGCCGATCCTGAGTTTCAGAAGATGGTGGCGGAATTTGAGGAGGCGCGGGTAACCAGAGAGGCGCCGCGCTGGTTCGAAACCGCTCATCCGGCCGCAAAGCTAAAGACGGTGGCGTACTTCAGCATGGAATATATGCTGAGTGAGGCACTCCCGATTTATTCCGGCGGGCTTGGAAATGTGGCCGGAGATCAATTAAAGGCCGCGAACGATCTGGGTGTACCGGTGGTGGCGGTGGGGTTGCTGTATCAGCAGGGCTATTTCCGCCAAGCGCTGGACCCGTATGGCAACCAGATCGCGCTCTATCCATATAATGATCCCGGGCAGCTGCCCATCAAGCCGTTGCGCGATCCAAGCGGCGACTGGCTGCGTTTGCGGATCGGACTGCCTGGATTTCCGCTGTGGATACGCTGCTGGGAGGTGCAGGTGGGATTCCGGAAGCTGTACTTGCTGGATTCTAATGATCCGGCGAATCTACCGAAATACCGTGCCTATACCAGCGAACTGTACGGCGGCGGCCCGGAACTCCGGTTAAGGCAGGAACAAATATTGGGAATTGGCGGCTGGCGGCTGCTGGAAGCCTTGAATATCCATCCCGACGTGTGTCATTTAAATGAAGGGCACGCTGCATTTGCCGTGCTGGAGCGGGCGCGCAGCTACATGGAAGAAACCGGACAGCCGTTTCCAGTGGCGCTGGCGGTGACGCGGGCCGGGAATCTCTTCACCACCCATACACCAGTGGAGGCCGGCTTCGACCGCTTTTCGGCCGATTTGATGCGGTCCTATTTCGCGGCTTACGCCCAGAACCGACTCCACATATCATTCGAGGATCTAATGGCGTTGGGCCGGCGCAACCGGTACGACGAAGGTGAGCCGTTCAATATGGCATATCTCGCCATCCGAGCGAGCGGCGCAATTAACGGCGTAAGCCGCCTGCACGGCCAGGTGAGCCGCAAGCTGTTTCAACCGTTATTTCCGCAATGGCCGGAAGGCGACGTTCCGGTGGGTTATGTCACAAACGGCGTGCACGTGGCGACCTGGGATTCCACCGAGGCCGATCGTCTTTGGACGGAGAGTTGCGGAGCGGGGTGCTGGCGCGGCGATTTGAAGGGTATCGACCAGGGCATCCGAAACGCTAACGATGAACAACTTTGGGGTATGCGCATGAATGAGCGGCGTTCTCTGATTGAAGATGTCCGCATTCGTCACGCCAGGCAAGTAGCCGTCTGGTCCGCATCAGCCGAGGAAAACGCCGCTGCGGAACGGGTCTTCGACTTTGACACGCTGACGATGGGATTTGCACGCCGCTTCGCTCCGTATAAGCGCCCGAATCTGCTGTTGCACGATCCGGCGCGTCTGGTTCGGATTCTCACAAATCCCGAACGTCCGGTGCAATTGCTGCTGGCTGGGAAGGCTCATCCGCAGGATTTGGCTGGCCAGGCGATGATCCGGCAATGGAACGAATTCGTCCGGCGGCCGGAAGTGCAGTCACACGCAATCTTTCTTGTTGATTACGACATGCTGATGACCGAGCGCATGGTGGCGGGCGTGGATCTTTGGATCAACACGCCGCGGCGGCCATGGGAAGCCAGCGGGACGAGCGGCATGAAGGTGCTGGTGAATGGCGGATTGAACGTCTCCGAACTGGACGGCTGGTGGGTGGAAGCATACACGCCGAAAGTTGGATGGGCCATCGGCGACGGGAAAGAGCACGGCGATGATCCCGGCTGGGACGCGGCCGAGGCGGAGGCGCTTTACGATTTGTTGGAACGCGAGATTATCCCTGAGTTTTACTCTCGCGATGAACAGGGGATTCCGAAGGCGTGGGTTAACAGGATGCGGGAGAGCATGGCGCAATTGACACCAGTGTTTTCGGCGAATCGAACTGTGCGCGAGTATACCGAGGATCACTACCTTGAGGCCGCCGAAGCTTACGCGCGGCGTGCAGCAGATAAGGGCAAGCTAGGAGCGGTCCTGCTCCAGTGGCAGGGGGATCTGGCGCGCGGTTGGAAGGATGTGCATTTTGGTCCGGTGGAGATGAAGTCGGAAGGCGGCCAGTTGATTTTTGAGGCGCAGGTTTATTTGGGTGCGCTGGATCCCGGGGTTGTACGCGTGGAGCTGTATGCCGATCCTTTGCATGATGGCCAGCCGTTCCGGCAGACGATGGATCGGGGCGAGAAGCTGGCCGGTTCGGTGAATGGTTACTTGTATTCGACGCGTACGCCGGCTACGCGAAACGCTAGCGATTTTACGGCGCGGGTAGTGCCGTTTCATCCGGAAGCGTCCGTGCCGCTGGAGGCTGGGGAGATTTTGTGGCAGAAATAAGGTGGCTGATTTTTTAACGGCGTTCACACGAGTGTGAACGCGGCACGCAAGACTGCGTGCGCCACAATGGATGCGACGTCCTGCCGGGTGTTTGGGCAGTCGTTATAAGGGGACGGCGTTTTGTTCGATGTAGCGCTGGAGGCTCGAGTCCGGGCCGATGTAGTGGAACTCTTCGGCGTATTCAAGGCCGTGCCTTTTGCCGATGTTGGCGTCGCGCTGCTGGAACGCCTGTTTGATGAACTCAATATTCGAAAGCGCCGGGAGACGTAACTTTCGTTCGGCTAAAGAAGTTTCAAGATCCTTCACCATGTGATCGATCATGGTGCGGCAAGCGCGAATGCCGGCGAGCTTTGTTTCGAATGTGGGCGCGATGTCGACTACCCGGTTCACTAATTGAGGTCCGCGCGCGAAATAATACTTTTCGCTCACGCTGTGCGGCTGCAATCCGGCCGCGAAATGTTCGGGAAGGTCCAACTTGCCGCCGGACATCCAGCAAGCGGCCTCCACTGCGCGCGCCGTCACGTAATGGTCAGGATTCTCTTCGTAGTGGCCCCAGGGATCATAGCTGAAAATTGTATCCACTTTCAGCAGGCGGAAGAGAAAGATGAGGCGGGCGCGTAACTCAGTGGGTGCAATATCGTCCATACGATGGTTGCGGTAGCTCAGGTCGAAGACTTTCGTGAGGCCGAGCGCTCGGATCACCTCGGCTGTATCGCGTTCATTGGCGAGGACGGTTTCGCCGAGCGAGAGATTGAAGGAATCCTTTTCGTCGTTGCTGGTNNGTTGCGCGCTCGAGAGTTACATCCGTAGCGGCTGTTTGCGCGACCAGGGCGCTGCCGGCCAAGGCGCTGGCAAGAAAGTCACGGCGGACCATGAGCGTCTAGGCCACCGCTTTAGACAGCACTTCATGCAGGCGGCGCGCGACGATGAGATCTTCGCCAGGCTCCAGCATCCAGACGCCGACCACAATGGTGTTTTCGTCCGAGGGCAATCCCGTTGTACCGGATTTGCGGCCGGTGGACGGATTGAGCTCAATAGCGGGCGATCCGGTGCGCAGAATTTCCGCGATTTCGAGCGGGCTCTTTTTCACGCGGGCCGGATCGTAGCGGATTACCAGATGCGGGATGTGATTGGCGACAGGGGGAACGTGGATCTCGTGCGTGAGAGTCGGAATGCCTTTGAGCCCAGCCGCGATGCGATTGGCGCGTCGGCGAAATTCAGCGTCCATACCTTCGTCAGTCTGGCTCAGGAACCAATCCACGGCGGCCACCATCCCGATGATTTGTTCCTTGGCGACCTTCATGCCGCGACCCACGGTTTCATCGAACGGGTTGTTGTTCCAGGCGGCGGCTTCGATGAGATCTTTCCGGCCGAGCAGCAAGCCGGCGTTCTGCGGGCCGCGAATTCCCTTCCCGCCGGAAAAAGTGACGAGGTCGAAACCCATCTGGGTATAGTTCCAGAGATTGGAGATGGGCGGCACGTCGGCGGCGGCATCGTTGAAACAAGGCACGCCATGTTTGTGGGCTACGCGAATCCAGTCTTCACGGCCGATCTGGCCTTGCTCTGCAGCGTTGAAGAAGTTGGTCATAACGGTGCGTTCCGTGAAGGCTCGCTCGTATTCTTCGGGCGTTTCCACTTCCACGATTCGAACGCCGCAGTTCTTCATGGCATGGTCGTAGCCGTAGCGGTGCGCCTTCTGAACGATCACCTCGTTCTTCAGCCCGGACACTTCTGTGGGCAGCAATTCCGGCGCTTTTCGGTTTCCCACCGTCATGCACGCGGCGGTTCCCAACGTGAGGGCTGATGCGGCGCCGGCGCTGACTAGGGCTCCCTCGCACTTCAACTTCTTGGCGAGATATTCGCCGGCCTTTTTCTGCAGCTCGCCTAGGCGAACGGGATGCTTCGCAGCTTTGGCCACCGCGGCCTGGACGGAAGGCGGCATGATGGACGCGGTGAACATTGTGTATGTGCCGGCAGCGTTGATGATTTTTGTGACGCCGAGCTTGTCGTAGTAATCCTCGCCATCGGCGTGTACGGGATGCGCGGTGTCAGTGCCGGCTAGGGCGGAGGCTTCGAGTAACCCGGCTGTTGCCAGTGCGTTTCCGAAAAAGCGGCGTCTGGTTGCGAAATTCGTCATAATTCACCTCAACTAATTATTAGCGCCGATTGGCAATCGGCGCGCAGGTTAGCAACCTGCCCTACATTTACTCCACTAAACCGAATGCGATGATGCCGGAGTTGACGGCAACGGCGATATATTGCTTGCCGTCCACGACGTAAGTCATCGGAGATGCGTGCCAGCGCGCGCTCAGAGGAAGGCGCCAGAGCGGCTTACCGGTCTGGGCGTCCAGCGCGGTGAAGGCGCCATCGTCATCGCCGACGAAAATCAGGCCACTGGCGGTGGCCAACAGACCGCCCCAAGCTTCGCCCGGACCCGCCTGCTCATACTCCCAAGCGATTTTGCCGGTTTGCGGATCCACGGCGCGCAAATATTTGTGAGGCTCTTCGGACGCGACTGGCCGTGCCGATCCACCGTAGAAAGATTCGCCCTGCTTCCACCACTCCGAGTTTTTGCTGAAGATGTTGCACTTCTCGAGGGCGAGCAGGTAGAACAGGCCAGTGCCCGGACTGTACGCCGTGGACATCCAGTTGGAAGCGCCGTCCATGGATGGGCAGATTTCGGTGCCTTCGACAGTCGGCAGCCATGCATCGGCGAGCACAGGGCGTCCGTCGGACGCGATTTCCTTGGCCCAGGTAAGTTTTTTCACGAACGGGCTGGCCGCAAGAAACTTGCCGTTGGTGCGATCAAGAACGTAGAAAAAGCCATTGCGATTGGCCTGCAGAAGCAGTTTGCGCGGCTCGCCTTTGTATTTCATGTCGACCAGCATGGGCGTCTCGGTAGCATCCCAATCGTGCAAATCGTGCGGCGTGAACTGGTAGTACCACTTCAGCGTGCCGCTCTTCGAATCGAGAGCGACTACGGAATCGGTGTAGAGGTTATCGCCCTTGCGCTCGTCGCCATTGAAGTCCGGGCAGGGATTTCCTATGGGCCAGACCAGGGTGTCGGTTTCGCGGTCGTACGTGCCGGTGAGCCAGGTTGCGCCGCAGCCGTGTTCGAGAGCGCGGCCGATCCAGGTTTTCGCTTCCGGATCGCCGGGTGCGGGAATGGACCAGAAGCGCCAGGCGCGTTCGCCAGTGGAAGCACGAAATGCACCGAGCTGGCCGCGAATGCCTTCGTCGCCGCCGGAGACACCAGCGATCACCAGGTCGCCGACAATTAGCGGCGCGGAGGTGGAACCGTAGTGCTGATGCGAATCGGCCATCTGAACATCCCACAGCAGAGCGCCGTTCAGCCGGTGGAGCGCAAGCAAGTGGGCGTTGTCGGTGACCAGAAAAACGCGGTCGCCCAACACGGCGACTCCACGATTGATTCCGCCCGACGCATCGCCGGTTAAATTTTTCGTTTGCGGTCGAGCATACCGCCAGATCTCGCGGCCGGTTCTGGCATCCAAGGCGTAGGCCGAATTTACTTTGGTGACGTACATCACGCCATCCACCACGACGGGCGTGACTTCGAGCGAATGACCGCTGCCCATGGAATAGATCCATTTCGGCGCCAGGTTTCGAACGTTGCGCGGAGTAATCTGCGACAGCTCGGTATAGCGGTTGCCGTTTTCCTGCCCATGATAAGTGGGCCATTCGCCCGGCTTGGGCTGCTCAACGTCGCGCCACTCGACAGCGCCCGGCAGTTCGGCGATCGGCTTCGCGTCAGGGCCGGGCTTCCACTCGGGCGCGTGGGCAAGAAATGCGGTGAGGTCGCGTGTTTCGGCGGGCGAGCCGGTCCAGGCCGGCATATAGGAACTAGACTCGCGATCGATGCGCGCGACTTCGCTTTTCCAAAGCAAGTGCAGGCGGCCATCAAAACCCTGCAACTGGATATCTTCGCCGCTCTCATTGCGGACAAAACCGCGCGCGTCTCCGCCCTTGACTAGATGAACCGTGGCCACTTGATATCCATCCGCGCGATGAGCACTTGGTTTACGCAGGGCGGTTTCGACTTCGGCCAGGGTGAGTTTGGCGGCGGATTCGGTGAGATCGGGACCATTCAAACTGCCGCGACCCCATACTGCATGACATTCCCCGCAGCGGGCCTTGCCGAAGAACAAGTTCTCGCCCGAGTGCGCGTCACCTGAAACGACGGTCTTCGCGAGCGGCGAAACTCTCGACTGCAAGAAAGCCACCAGGTGCTGCAATTCGTCGGCGGGTAAATTAAAGGCGGGCATACCGGCATCCGGGATGCCGTGCAGAATGGTGTCGCGAAGTGTAGCTTCGCTTTCCATGCGAGAGCGCCAGGCGTGGCCGATGGCGGGAGCGCGCTCGCCTCCAAGACCGTCCTGGCCGTGACAGCCGGCGCATCGAACGTTGAATCGCGCGCGCCCGGCTTCCACGGGGTTAGGAGGCGCGGAAGACGGAGTTTGGGCGGGGAGGGTGAGTGCGATGAGGGAAACCAGCGCCAGTGAGAAAATGGGTTGGCAGGCGAAAGCGCCTGCCCCACCTGGATCACGCGATCTGAGCAAGCGCGTTTTCATTGCTCGAAAATAATGCTCCCGAAATTTTCCGGAACGTGGTTGGGATCGCGGTTCACAACGCAGGTGGGTTGCCAGCACAGAAAATGCCGTTGGGGATCTCCGCCGACGCCATCGATGCGATACAGGTTGGCGCGCCACTTGGTGCCCGCCTTCACGTGCTGATCGCTAATGGCAGAAAGGGGAATCCGGGCGGCCGCATACCAGACTTTTTTCGTTTTATCAATGCGCGCGACGGTTTTCCAGCCGGATCGCCAGGTTTGGTCGTAGCTTTCTTTATCCAGATTGATGGCGAGATCGATCCAATCGCCCGTCGGCGCGATCTCGAACTCGCGATAGTGGCGGATGTTCGTCCAATCGTCGCCGAGAAACATTTCGACGACGTCGCGATCCCACAGTTTGTTGCGAGGACCGCCGCCCATGGGAGGCAGCCAGAGATTCAGCACTTTGTAAGGGCACTCGAATAAGAGGTACAGGTCTTTATCGGTCCAGAAACCGCGGACCGTGGAACTGATATCCGTATACTCGATCACGTGCGTGCAATCCTTCACGATGACGGCGCGGGCGGCGGAAGACCAGAGGGCGGAGCTTGGCTCCGCGTTCAATTCCGGCTCGCCGGACTGGTGGTGAATGGCGAAGCTGGCGGTGGGCTGGGTGACCTTGCAGACTTCCTGAGACTGGGCGAGCAAGGCCGGGAGGCAACAAGAGAGAAACGAAAGAGCTGTCTTCATGGGCGATAGAATCTTCTGGCTGATAGTAGCATGTGAGAGTTTCTCGGAGCGAGCACAAGGCACCGTAGCGCGCAAACTGCGTCGGCATGAGTGTATCTCAAAGGGCGTGCAGCCCATCCCATGGAATGAAAACCTTCGACCAGCGGGTCGCGCGGCCCCCCAGCCTGGTCCGCTCCCTGGTCCGCGNNGGGCGTCGGCCGCGGACCAGGGGGTCCGCCCCACTTTTAGACCAAGAGTTTTCGACGGTACCGCGCCACTTCATTTGTACGGGACGAAGCCGGTGACTTTCGTTCGGAGCTTGAGCACGGACGTGCTAGATGTGATGTAGAGCGTTCCATAGTCGGGATCGCCCCAGGTGAGATTCGCGGTTTGCTCCGGGAGCACGATGGTGCCCAGGTGAGTGCCGGCGGCATCGAAAACCCAAATGCCGGATTGGCCCGTTACATAGAGATTTCCGGAAGTATCGACACGCATGCCGTCGGGATCGCCTGGGCCATCCAGCTTTCCGAACAGGCGGCCATTGCCGACACCACCGTCGCGCGTGACGTCCCAGACGCGAATTTCTTTGCGCTCGCTGTCATCCACGTAGAGCTTGCGGCCGTCGGGGGAAAACGCGAGACCGTTGGGCTGCGCCATATCTTTGATCAGCAGCCGAACTTTACCATCGGTTCCGAGGCGAAACACGCCTTGATACGGAAGCTCCTGCTTTTCGCCTTTGACAAGGTCGAGCGTGGGGTCCGTGAAATAGAGTGCGCCGTCGGGGCCGAGAACGACATCGTTGGGGCTGTTGAACTTTTTGCCTTGATAGCGATCGGCCAGGACTTTGTATTTTCCATCGGGTTCCACGGCGATGATGGCGCGCAGGACGCTAGCGCAATCGATCAGCCGGTGTTGCTTGTCGTAGGTGTTGCCGTCCGGATCGCCCAAGCTGACGATATCTTCGTGATGGCCGTCGGGAAATAATTTGAAAATCTTGTTGGTGACTTCGTCGCTGACGTAGAGAAAGCCGCGCTCATCCCAGACGGGGCCTTCGGTGAATCCGAAACCTTTAGCGATGGTTTCGAGCTTGGTATTGGGTGCGATGAGGTCCCAGAACTTCGGCGAGTTGGCCTTTAATTCATACTTCGCCGGCCCTTTCACGGCCACCAGCGATATCTGTTCTAAAGTGGGCCATTCTTCGCGTGCATTCGCTTTGTGTTCCACGGCGGCACGCTGCTGAACAGTTGTTCGCGTGGGCGGAGTGTCGCCGAAGAAGAGCTTATAAATGCGGTTCATCTTCGGGAAATCCTGAATGTCGTCGAGGTAGACGTTGGCCGCTACTACATTTTCGAAGCTGAGACCTGCTTCTTCGAGACCATCCAGCAGATTGCGCATGCTCATGCGCGTCTGGCTTTCTACGGTATCCGCGTAGAGCCCGCTTTGAGGACCAGGAATGAACCCGGACTTGGCGGAACAATAGAACGTATCGCCGGCAAGGACGCACGGACTGGCGGTGGGGCTGGGCGGCATGTTTTTCGGCCGGACCGCGAGGCGCTTGCTGAGATCGCGAACAGCCACGCCGGTGAACTCGATGTGAGCGCCTCCGGGCAGCGCGGCGACGGTGATGGTGGCTCGCGCGGGAGTGTTGCCGAACTCGAAATATTGAGCGTAGACGTGGCCCATTACGTCATAGCCTACTGAGTCAAGCATGTATGGATTTACGAACACCATGTGACGATGATCCAGGCCAGCGGCTTTTAGAACCGCTCCCATCTGGTCGAGCGCGGCTTTCACTTCGGCTGAAATGTCGCTTGCGCCAGTGCCTCGACAATCCGAGACGTAGGCGCGGTCGGCGGTGAGCACGACATCCGGTACCGGGCCTGCTGTAGTCCCCGGCGCGAACACGGACTTCTTCGTGGCGGGATCGCGGACCACTAGCGCGTTCACTTCCACGGGCGTGTTGTCCGGCAGGTTGGCCACGCCGATCATGGAGCGTGCCGGCCCATTGGCCGGGAAGTACTCGGCCCAGGCGCGCTCGACTTCGCCGAACGCAGAAGCATCGCGCACGTAGACTTGGGAGTAAACGATGCCGGCCATTTGGAATCCCGCTTCAGCCACGATGGTCTTGATCTTGTCGAGACACTCGCGTGTTTGCGCGGCTGCGTCGGATGGAAAAGTTCCGTCGGCTCGTCTGGCTCCCTGGCCCGACACGTAGAGGTAATCTCCTGCCACGATGCCCGGACTGTAGGGGCCGATTGGTTTGACGCCCGGGGGAAAGATGGCTTTCAGAGTGGCAGCATGAGCGCCAACGAAGGCGAGAAGAAGCATCGAAAAGACAGAGAAGCGTAATTTGATTGACATCTTGGTGTATGTCATATCATAATCGCTCCCATGGATCACGGGGTACGAGGATTACGAAACTGTCATAGTCTACGGATTGTCGCGCTGATCGTCTTGTGCGCCGCCGTCTTGCGGGCCGATGTTACCGGCTCAATATTTGGGTTCGTTCGAGACAAGTCGCAAGCGGTTGTAGCTGGCGCACACGTCACGGCGACCAACGTAGAAACGAACCTGGTGAAGGAGACCACCTCTGGTCCTGATGGCGAGTATCGCCTCCTGGCGTTGCCAGCCGGGACTTACAAAGTGCAAGCCAGCGCCAGCGGTTTCCAGGACTTCGAGACTACTGGCATCGACGTGAAGGTGAACGATCGCCTGAAGATCGATGTGGTTCTCGAGGTCGGCACGATTAAGCAAGCCGTCAGCGTGGAGGCCAACCCCGTCCAAGTTGAAACGGAGTCGACGCAGCTGGGCGATGTGATCGAGACTAAGAAGCTTTTGTCGCTGCCGCTGAACGGACGCAGTTACATCGATCTGCTGGGACTGCAAGCCGGCGTGATTCCGGTTACTTCCGGGGCCATGCAGCAGGACCGGCCGGTGTCGGGCGATCTTTCCGCGGGCAATGTTTCGGTGAACGGGCAGCGTGAGACTGCGAACGCATTCCTGGTGAATGGCAGCGACGTCAGCGAGGGACGGAACTTGGGCGCGGGTCTTATTCCTAACCTGGACTCGATTGCTGAATTTCGCTTGATCACGAACAGCTTCGACGCCGAGTACGGGCGCTTCAGCGGCAGCGTAATGAACGCGATCACGAAATCGGGCACCAACGGCGTGCATGGATCTGCCTTCGAGTTCCTGCGCAACGATCATTTTGATGCCCGCAACTTTTTCGATCCGACTAAGGCTGAGCTCAGGCAAAACCAGTTCGGATATGCGGTAGGCGGACCGATCTGGAAGAACAAGATTTTCTGGTTCACGGACTATCAGGGGACCCGGCAGGTTTCGGGGGCGAGCACCGGCTTGGTATCGGTACCAACAGACGCACAGCGCGCAGGGGACTTTGGTGCGAATGCATTCACAGGCTCCGTTCAGGGCGCTTACTGGGCGCAGGTACTTTCGCAGCGACTGGGTTACCCGGTTCAAAACGGAGAGTCGTACAACGGCGTGTTCCCGAATGGCGTAATCCCGAAATCAGCGTGGTCGGCGCCGTCGATTGGGATTTTGCCGTACATTCCCGCTCCAAATCAGCCGGGCGGGTTCGCGGATGCCAGCCAAAAGGGCAGCATCAACGACGACAAGATTGGCCAGCGCGTGGATTTCAACAATCAGAAGACCGGTAACTGGTCGTTTTATTACCACAACGATTGGTCGAGCGTGTATAACCCGTTGGCGGCCGCGAGTGTTCCCGGATTCCCGGCCATCACGCCGGCCAGTGTTCATCTTGGCACTTTGAGTAACGTTAAGACATTTGGTCCAACGATGGTGAATGAGTTGCGCGTGAGCTTCTTTAGGACCGTGACCACTACGACGAAGCCTGCGGGCAGCTTTGCGAGCCTTTCCTCTCTCGGCTTCGTGACTGGCCCCGGTACTCTGGGCATCATCCCCTCCGGCCCGGCTGGGTTCCCGCAAACTGTGCCTCCGATTTATTTCAACAGTTTCTCCATTGGAGTGCCGACGTTGACAACCGGGCAGCCCGACAACACCTGGCAATTCTCCGACAGTTTGTCGAAGGTGATGGGGAAGCATTCGATGAAGTTTGGTGGTGAATTCCGGTATCTGCAGGTGAATGAGCGGAACACGTGCGCGCCGAACGGTGATTTTACATTCAACGGATTGGAAACCGGTATCGATTTCGCCGATTTTCTGATTGGCGCACCCAACAGTTACAACCAGTGCAGCCAGCAATTTCTTGACTCGCGAACGCGGTATGGCGGCGCTTATTTTCAGGATGTGTACAAATTGAAGCCGAACTTCACGCTCAATCTGGGTGTGCGCTGGGAAGTGAGCATGCCGTGGTACGACACGCAGGGGAAGATCGAGACGATCGTTCCGGGAGAACAGTCCACGCAATTTCCGACGGCTCCCAAAGGCTGGGTGGTTCCGGGCGACCCGGGCATTCCAAGCACGCTGGCGCCGACACATTACAATAACTGGGCGCCGCGAGTTGGTATCGCTTACTCGCCCGACTTCAAGGACGGATTTCTTTCGAAGCTGACGGGAGGGCCGGGCAAAACCAGCATTCGCGCCGCGTATGGGATTTACTACACGGCGGTTGAAGATTTGAATCTGTTTTACGAGGTGGGCGATGCGCCGTTCGGTCTGTATTGGGTAAGCCCCACTCCCACCATGTTCGCCACTCCCTTCCAGAACCGCTCGGATGGGACTTCGCAGACGCAACGCTTCCCATTCACCTTCCCGGTTCCAGGGTCGCCCGCGAACAAGACACTTAATTACTCCATTTATCTACCGATTTCCGGCTCGCCCGGATACGACATCCACAATCGGCTGCCCTATGCGGAGCATTTCAATTTTTCCATCCAACGTGAGCTGTCGCGCAATACGGTGATGACTCTGGCCTATGTGGGGACCGAGGGGCACCGGCTTATTTCACAACGCGACGCGAACCCGGGAAACCCCGCCGAGTGCCTGCAGTTGATTCAGGAGGGGGCGACACCCACATGCGGACCGGGGTTGGAATCGGCGACATTTACCTTGCCGAATGGAAAACAAGTGTTCGGGACGCGCAATAATTTAGGGCCTGCTTTCGCAAGCGGAAACGATTTTACGTCTAACATTTCCAACTCGAACTACAATTCCCTTCAAGTCAGCGTAGAGCGCAAGGCAGGTGACATCACGTTCCTGGCTGCCTACACGTATTCAAAATCGATTGACGACGCTTCCGGCTTCGGCGATCTGGTGAACTTCACGAACTACCGGCTGAGCCGCGCGTTGTCTTCGTTCGACATCACCAATAATTTCGTGGCCAGCTACAACTGGGCCATACCCTTCGCGCGAGCCTTCGGCAATGCGCCTAGAAGGTTGGTCAATGGCTGGAACATGGTGGGCATCAGCCGTTTTGCTTCCGGGTTTCCCATTAGCTTGAGCGAGGGCGGGTTGGACATCTCACTAGTAGGCAGCGGCGGCACGGACACGCCGAACGTGATTGGTCAGGTTCAAATCCAGAATCCGCGAAATCCGGGCCCGAATGGCCCCAACACCTATTTCTTGCCCGGCGCTTTCGCCGCGCAGACACCGGGAACTTTCGGCAGCGCAAACCGACGATTCTTCCACGGTCCGGGTCTCCTCAACACCGATTTCGCGCTGGAGAAAACGACCGCTATTACCGAAAGAACCGCCGTCGAGTTCCGAGCGGAGTCCTTCAATATCTTTAACCACGCACAGTTCAACAATCCGTCGGGGAATTTCGCCAGCAGCAACTTCGGCGTGGTGACCAGCGCGCGCGCTCCGCGCATCGGCCAGCTAAGCTTGAAGTTTGTGTTCTAGGTCCAAGTCATATCTCTCAATCGCGGCGCTGCTTGTAGCGAGCGCCGCCGCAACCGCGCAGACGGCCGGCGAGTATCGCACGCAGGCTCTCGAAGCTGCGCAGGCAAAGAAGTGGCCGGAAGCAATCGCGCTGTACCGCCAAGCCTTGGAGCTCGATCCAAAAGACGCGGTAACGCACTATAATCTCGGCGCAATACTGCTCGCTCAAGTCGATATCAAAGATGCACTGGCTGAGTTGCGCGCGGCCGATCAGTTGCGACCTGGCGATGCGGGCATCGAATGCTCGCTAGGGCGTGCTTATCTGCAGAATGGCCAGCCGGCGGATGCTATCGCGCAGTTTCGAAAATGCCTTCCCCTGCGTCCGAAGGATGCCGAAGGGCGCTACTATCACGGCATCGCATTGGGGCAGGAGGGGGAAACGAAAGAAGCCGTGGCTCAATTCCGGCAAGCCATCGCGATCCAGCCGGAGTTCGGGCCGGCGCATCAGAGTCTGGGAGTGGCATTGCGGCGCGATGGCGACGAGGCGCAGGCGCTGGAGGAATTCAAAGTTGCGGCAAAGCTGATGCCGGACAATCCGATCGCCTGGTGCGATCTTGGACTGGCGCTGAAATCGAATGGCGATAACCATGGCGCCGTCGATGCCTTTCGCCACGCGCTGGCCATCCGGCCTGATTACGAACGCGCGCAGTACGGGCTCGGCGTGGCATTGAAGAGAGAGGGGCAGAATGAGGCAGCCGCGGCTGAGATGCAAACGGTTTCGAAACAGCACCAGCAGCGGGCGCTGCGGGATCAGGTTCAGAAGCTGCTGCTGGATGGCGCCGGTTTCGAAAAGCAAAAAAAACCGGAGCAGGCGAAATCCGTGTACCTGCAGGCTCTTGAATTGATGCCGGATTCCGCGGCTGCGCACATGGCTTTGGGTATCCTATATGCCCGCAGCGGAGATGCCGGACAGAGTGCCGAGCAACTGCGGCAAGCTACGCTCAGCGATCCTGACGCGGCCGATGCGCACTACAATTACGCGCTGGTTCTGGCGGGGTCCGGACAGTTGGATGCAGCCGGGAAAGAGCTGATGGAAGCCATCTCGATTGAACCGGAACATTTCGAGGCGCGCATGCAGCTTGGTCTGGTCCTGATGCGGGAAAAGAATTATGAGGACGCTGCCGCGGTTTATCGGGAGGCTATCCGGAGAAAGCCACGATCCGCGGAAGCTTATAACAATCTTGGATTGGTTTGGCTGGACGCCGGAGATCCTCGAAAAGCGAAGGAGGCGCTGAAACAGGCGGTGGTGTTGAAGCCTAGCTACGCCGTGGCGCATTATAACCTGGCGTTATCGCTGCATCAAATGGGGGAGGATGCGGAAGCGCAGCGGGAATTGGATCGGGCGTACAAGCTGGATCCGAGGTTGAACAGGCAGTAGGACAGGGAGCTTTGTGTTCGCAAGAGTGCGAANNACGAGTGCGTGCGCCACAATTGGAGTGATAAGCTGAGAGCCGCGAATTATGATTCCAACCGCTCTTTTGCTTCTCTTCGCAGCACAGACACTTCCGCCGGTCGCCACATGGGCGCGCTCTTCGCCGGCAAAAGAACCGCCGGTTTCAGTTCAAACGGATGGGAAGGCGGTGCTGGTATCGGCCGAGAATCCCACGCATTTCGTGCTTAGCAAGGAGATGTTTCTTCCGCCGGGGTCGCTGTGGCGCGCCACGGACCGGGTGAAATCGAGTGGCTCGATTCCACGGCTGGAGGTGGACACTCCGGTGGGTGGTCAGGGAAGCGCGGCGGCAAAGCCGGGAGGGCCGGAATGGCAACAACTGGAGCTTCTCTTTCGCGTTCCCTCGCCCGGCCGCATCTGGCTGCGCTTGATCGCGTTCTCAAATAGTGCCGGCAAGGTTTGGCTCGATGACGTAAAGCTGGAACCGGTGAACGAACTGACCGATGCCGTGGAAGACGTCCGCATCACGCCCACGCGGATCAGCGAGCGGCCGATCGATCTGAAGCAGGGCGGGCAATTTATCGAGCCGCTGTGCCGGCTCACGTCGTCAATGATCGCGCAACAGGTGGATGGATCGAGCTTCGAAGAAGAGCCGCCCTGGAAACCGAGTTATAAACGCGAGATCGATAAGCCCTATCGTCCGTGGTATCCGGAAGGCGCGGTGCATCTGGCGAAATATTCTCTGGATACCGAGAACGCGTTCAACGGCAAACGCAGCCAGAAAATCGAACTGCCGGTGGCGCATTCGCGAGCCGGGATATCGCAGGACGGATTCTATATTGACCGAGATCACGAATACCGGCTGCGGCTGCATATGCGGAGTGAAGGGAACGTCAAGGTGCGGGCATCCTTGCACGGCGAGGGTGGCGTGATCGCGGGTCCGGTCGAATTGGGCACGGCATCTCATGACTGGCAGGGCGCGAGTGCGATTCTAAAAGCTACTCGCGCCGCGCAGAATGCGACGCTGACTATCGAGTTCGAAGGTGCGGGGACGCTGTGGCTGGATCGCGTCTACATGATCGATGCAGATGCCGTCCTTGGCCTGTGGCGGCCGGATGTGGTAGCGGCTCTCAAAAAGCTCAATCCGGGTGTAATCCGGTTCGGCGGGAGCACGCTGGAAGTCTTCGAATGGGACAAATGTCTCGGCAACTGGGATCTGCGAGCGCCCTACGTCACAGAGCCTTGGGGTGGGCTGGATCCCAATTTCGTCGGCGTGGAAGAGTTTGTACAACTCACGCGATACGTAAACGCCGAACCTTTGATTTGCGTTCGCTGGACCGGCAAAACGCCTCAGGATGCCGCTTCTGAAGTGGAATATTTCAACGGCGCCGCGGATACGCACTGGGGCAATGTGAGGGCGCAAAACGGCCATGTTGAGCCTTATCGCGTTAAGTATTGGCAAATCGGAAACGAAATTGGCGGAGCGAAATACGATGAATCGGTGAAGGCATTCGCGGAGGCGATGAAGCGCGTCGATCCCAATATCAAGATCCTGTCGTCCTTTCCGTCGGCGGAGACACTGACATTGGGAGGTGGATATCTGGATTATCTCTGTCCGCATCATTATGAGGTGGGGGATTTACAAACGGAGGAGGAAAGTTTCCAGGTTCTTCGGGATCAGATCGCGAACTATGCCAACGGAAGAGAAGTGCGCGTAGCGGTTACCGAATGGAACACGACGGCTGGCTGGATGGGACTGACGCGTGGAATCCTGCTGACGCTTGGAAATGCGCTGAGCTGCTCCCGCTATCAAAACCTGATGCATCGCTACAGCGGTTTGGTTGAAATCGCGATCCGCTCCAATCTATCCGACAGCTTTGGTTCCGGTATTATTCAACCTGGCGCTGGTTGGATGTACCGCTCGCCCACTTATCATTCCCAGTCGCTGTACCAACGCGCGGCGGGATCGTTCGCACTGAAGATCGACCGTTCCACTGCCCTTGCTCCACATCTTCGCGAGCCGGATTTGAGCGCTACGCTGAGCGCGGATGGAAAGACGCTGCGGATCTACGCGGTTAATTCCACATCAGGCGGTCGACGTACCAGAATAAACTTGGCCAGCCTCGGGGAAGTCGCGGATGGACAAGCGTTTATACTGGGCGATCGCGAGCGCGCTGGGGATTCCGAGGCAATGAACGGCCACGACGATCCGGACCGCGTGGGGGTTTCCATTGGGAAAGCCATGGTGCGGGGGAGCGAGTTTGAATATGCGTTCGAGCCACTCACGGTGACGCTGCTGGAGCTGGAGTTGAAGGGGCACTGATTATTCGGCTAGAACTTTGTGGACGAACTGGACGGCCATTGATCCTTCGCCTACAGCCGAGGCGACGCGCTTCACACTTCCGGCGCGCACGTCACCCACCGCGAACACTCCGGGCAGGCTGGTTTCCAAGAGATACGGAGCACGCCGGAGCGGCCAGTCGGATCCGAGGTCGGAACCGGTTCGGATGAACTGCTTGGCATCGAGAGCCAGGCATCCTCGGAGCCACGCCGTGTTTGGATCGGCGCCGGTCATCAGAAAGAGATGGCGGATTTCGTGAGTATCGCTGGCTCCGGTCTTATTGTTCCGGCAACGAACACGCTCGAGATGCCCGTTACCTTCGAGCGCATCCACCTCGGTCCAGGGTTTGAGCGTGATATTTGGGCACGCCTCAATGCGGGCGATCAGGTACCGCGACATGGTGTCCTCAAGCCCAGGCCCACGGACCGAAAGATGGACATGTTTCGCGAATCCGGAAAGGTACATAGCGGCTTGGCCGGCTGAGTTGCCGCCACCGACGATGGCGACCTCCTGGTCCTGGCAGAGCTGGGATTCCACCGGAGTGGCGCCGTAGTAAACGCCGACACCTTCAAATTGAGCCAGGTTCGGAAGATTCAACCTTCGATATTGGGCGCCGGACGCAATGATGACGCTGCGAGCCTGCACCGATACGCCGTCGTCCAGTTCCACGGTGTACGGCGAGCGGCCGCATTTGAGCGAGGAAGCGGCGCGAGCGACGGAAATACGCGCCCCGAATTTTTCAGCCTGAAGGAAAGCGCGGTTAGCGAGAGACTGGCCGGAGATCCCGGTGGGAAAACCCAGGTAGTTCTCGATCCGAGAGCTGGACCCGGCTTGCCCGCCCGGCGCGTTGCCTTCGATCACAAGGACGTTCAGTCCTTCGGAAGCCCCGTAAACCGCCGCCGCTAAGCCACTGGGTCCGGCACCAATCACAATCAGGTCGGACACATCGTCGTTGTCGATCCCCGCATTCAATCCGAAGCAGGCCGCCGCTTCGGCATTGCTGGGATTTCGAAGCACCAGTTGGCCACGGCAGATGAGGACTGGGATGTCTGTCACGCGAATGGCGAAATGGTCGAGCACGCTCTGGATATCAGGCTCGCGCTCCACATCAATGTAAGTGTGAGGATGGCCGTTGCGAGCTAGAAACGATCGGAGACGTAAGCTGTCGCTCGAAAGGTTGGATCCGATCAGTATGGCATCGCCGACCGAATGGTCGATGAGATACACGCGCCGCAGTATGAATGCTGTGAGGAAGATCTCACCCAGCCCGGCGTCGGTTTGCATCATGCGCTGAAGATTCGTGCGGTCGATTTCGACCAACTTGCTGGATTCGCGCGCCCGGCATCGGACCAAGGTACGCCGGCCCGAGAGTTGGCTTACTTCGCCGGTGAAATTCCCGCGGCCGAGGACTCTGAGGACGGCTTCATCAGCGTTAGAAACGCCAATGATCTCGATGCTGCCACTAAGCACCACAAATACTCCCCGGTCAGCGTCACCCTGGTCGAAAAGGATTTCACCAGCCTCGGCGCGCAACTCCACTCCGAATGCGGCCACGCGCGCAATTTGCGCGTCATCCAGCGTTGGAAAAGCGGCGGGATTCATTTCGGGCGTTTCAGGCATAGCGATATCCACATATTAAGTGTCTTCGAAAGAGGCCATGGATTGAATCCCCAATACTTGGGACTTGGCGATACCACGTTTGTGGGAGGCGCGCACGAAAAGTTGAGCAGGGCACCGACTCCCTTACGGTCGCGGTTCGGCTTGGAGCCCCGCACGGTACCTAATTTATTTTGCGATTTTCGCGTCCAGCTCAGCCCAGCGCTCGTACAACTCGTCCACTCGCGCTTGCGCCTGTTGGAACTGCTCGTAGGCTTGCGGCAATCGATTGGCATCTGAAGAAGCGTCCTGAACTTCATGATGCCAGGCTGCCAGTTCCCGTTCAGCTTCGAGAATTTTTTCCTCCATGGCATCCCATTCGAGCTGATCGATGTAAGACAACTTTTTTTGCGACGCCGGGGCGGACGCTGGCGCCTCTCGCTCCTTCACAACCGCCTTTTCCACAATTCGCTCGCCTCGCGACACCTCCCACTGCGAGTAGTCGGCGAATGCACCCACTTCGCCAGATCCATCCAAGGCAATTACAATGGTGGACACGCGGTCCAGCAAATAGCGGTCATGGCTCACCAGCACGATGGCGCCAGGAAATTCGAGCAAACTCTGTTCGAGGACTTCGAGCGTCGGAATATCCAGGTCGTTGGCCGGTTCGTCAAGCAGCAGCACATCCGCCGTCTGCAACATCAGCCTCGCGATCAGCACACGGGCACGTTCGCCGCCTGAGAGGCTTGAGACGGGCATCTCGAGCTGGTCGGACCGGAACAGAAACCGGTTGGCCCAGCCCGCCACATGAATCGGCCGTCCACGATAAATCACCGAATCACCCTCGGGACACAGAGTGCGCCGCAGGCTTACTTCAAGGTCCAAACGTTCGGTTCGATCCTGAGCGAAGCTCACCACGCGCAACAGGTCCGCCCGACGGATGGTTCCTTCGTCCGGCGCGAGTCCGCCTTCCAGGATCTTGAGCAGCGTCGTTTTTCCACTGCCGTTCGATCCCAACAGACCGATTCTCACGCCAGGCGAAAGCGTTAGGCTCAAGTCGCGGAAGAGAGTCCGGCCGCCCAGCGTCATTCCGATATCCTCGGCCTCAATCAACACTTTTGTTTTGCGATCTAACGAGGTGAAGTCGATCTTGGCCGTGGCCGTGCGACTGCGTGCCGTGGCGGCCGAGTATTGATCGATCAGGCGTCCCGCTGCATCGATTCGCGCTTTGGATTTGCCGGTCCGGGCCTTGGGTCCACGCCGAAGCCATTCCACTTCTCTTCGAACTTTCGTCGCGAGCGATTCCTGCTGCTTAGACGCCGCTTCGAAGAACTCCTCGCGGCGCTCCAGAAATTCGCTATAGTTCCCGTTCACCTGGAAGGCGCTTTCGGGATACGCCGGATTGATTTCCACCATTCGCGTAGCTACGTTCTCAAGAAAATATCGATCGTGGGTTACTACCAGACAGGAATTCGCGGCGGCGATGGCGCGCTCCAGCCAAAGGATGCCGTCGAGATCCAGATGATTGGTGGGCTCGTCCAGCAATAGAACGTCGGGCGATGTCACCAGCGCCGCGGCGATTGCCAATCGCTTCCGCCATCCGCCTGAGAGCGAGGCGGCCGGAGCGGCGGGATCTTCGAATCCGGCACGCTGCAGCATCATTTCAATGCGAATGGTCTTCTCCCGTTCTTCCAAGTGCACGCCGGCCATCGCGTCACTCAATACTGACAGGACGGTGTCCTCGGGCGCGAATAGAGAATCCTGAGGGACGTAGGCCAGCCGGCTGTACTTCCGGATCGCGCGGTCGCCCGAGTCCGGAACATCGTTCCCGGCCAGAATCTCAAGCAAACTGGTTTTGCCGCTGCCGTTTGGTCCGATCAATCCGGTACGCTCTCCTTCGGAAAGGCTCAGCGAAAGATTCTCAAACAGGACGCGCGTCCCATAGGATTTGCGAATAGCGGAACAGCTTAACAGGACGGCCATCAGCTTCCAGGATTGCATGTGCGCGTTCCGAGCCGCGACCGGGAGGAAGCGCCACCACCACTGTACGGGCTTTGCCGCGTTCGTGGTAGCGCTCCCTTCCGGTCGCGGCTCGGTTACGTCGCGNNGGTTACGTCGCGGCTCGGTTACATCGCGGCCGGTTACGTCGCGGCCGGTTGCGTCGGGTCGGTTAGGTCGCGGGTCGGTTACGCGGTCGAAGGAGTATGTGTCATACCATGGATTATGAGCGTTTCGAGGCGAAGGTTTTTAGAGACGGCTGCGGCGTCGGGCCTGGCAGCTAGCGCGGCGTTTGGCGCTGAGGAAGGGGCAATGCCGACGCGTGTTCTGGGACGAACTGGTCAACGCGTATCCATTCTCGGTCTTGGGTGCGGCAGCCGGTTGCTGATGTACAAGGATGAAGAAAACGGCCAAGCAGCGCTTAACCGAGCTTTGGATCTGGGAATAAATTATGTGGACACCGCCTATTCCTACGGCGACGGCGTGAGCGAGACGTGGGTGGGAGGAGTGATGAAGTCGCGCCGTAAGGGCGTTTTCCTGGTCACCAAGGTGGAGCGGCGTAAGGGCGACGAGGCGCTGCGGATTATTGAGGGAAGCCTCAAACGATTGCAGACCGACCATTTGGATTTGATTCATGTGCACGGCCTGATGGATGAAGACGATCTCAAATCAGTGGAGGCTCCCGACGGTGTCCTCAGCACGCTTTATAAGCTGCGTGACCAGAAGGTGACTCGCTTTATCGGTGTTACTTGCCACAACGATCCGCACGTCCTGAAGGCCGCGCTCGAACACAACGATTTCGACTGTACTCAGATGGCGCTGAACGCGGCGCGCGTGGGGCCCACCAAGAGCTTTCACGATCCCTGGAATGAATGTTTCGAAACCATTGCGCTGCCGGTTGCGCGAAGCAAGAACATGGGTATCACGGCGATGAAAGTGTTTGGCCAGGACAAGCTGGCGGGCGCCGCACCGGCGAGTACACTTATCCGCTATGCAATGTCGCTGCCAATCGCCGCGGCTGTTATCGGCATGCCAAAGCTTGCGTATATCGGCGAGAACGTTCACGTAGCCAAGAACTTTGCGCCCATGCCGGAAGACGAGATGCGGAATCTGTCGCGCGATTTAGCTGAGAAGTACAAGCTGGCGCTGGACAGCTTCTTTCACGGGCATATCGATAGTTGACTCCGTGGGCCGTCGGCGAAAGGACTTTAGCATCGAAATCCCATGCGTTCNNGCGGCAAACACGAGTGTTCGCGCCACGTGTAGCGCACGCACTTTTTGCGTGCCGCGTCGCCACTCCTGGCGACGCACGGCAGTAGTAAAGATGCGGAGCGGAACAGTCCACTAGCTGTTCAAATCGGCATACAACGGCCGCTGGCTGACGCTAATGTCCGAAGCATCATCGGTTGCGGCGATTTGGAGTTTGACCCTCATCCTCCTGAGCCGGAGTATTAAGTCAGCGACCAGCCTTTGCGGAACGTCGGCTTGAGATACTTGTTAGCCTCAGAATTGTTGGTGAACCGCATTTTCGCCGCGTCCCATTCAAGCTTACCTTCGACGCGCAGCGCGATCACTCCGAGCAGCATCCATTCCACAAAGGGCGCGGCCACATTGAAATTCGAACAGGCCGGATCGCCGCCCTTGCAGGCGCGAATCCAATCGCGGTAGTGGCCGGGCGAGCGCGTGAGCACTTGCGGCGGGAAATGGTAGTCGGCCATCTTCTCTACGGGAATGAGCCTGGTCGCCTCGCCGTACGTGCCTGTCGTCAGCATGCCTTTGTCGCCGATAAACAGGCTACCGTCGGGCGGAGGGACACGCTTTTCGGCGGCGTTCGTTATGGCCTGATATTTCTCATAGTCAAATACGTTGCCGACGAAACCGGTGCGCGGCGGAGTTGGAGGCGGAGGCGCGCCCTCAGGCCGGCGGGCGTACGGCAAATCGCCCAGAAGCTCGCCCTCGGGAACTCCGGGGATGGTGGGCGTCTCTTTCAATCCGTCGTGCCAGAACAGCTTCACGGGCGGCATGGACCCGCGCGCGGGAAAATCATAGCGGATTACCGACTTCGCGGGGAACATGAAATCGCTGGGGCCTTCTTTTTGTATGCACTCTACGCTCGAGGGAGCACCCAGTTGCAGGGCCAGATTCGGCGCGCCCAGAATGTGACATGCCATGTCGCCCAGCGCGCCACATCCGAAATCGTAAAAACCGCGCCAGTTGGCTGGCTGATAGAAGTATCCGCCGATGGTCGATTTGTAATCAGGACCACCGGAAGTATAGGGACGTTTTTCGGCGACGCCGAGCCAGAGGTCCCAGTCGAGGGTGTTCGGAACCGGCTCGGAAGCCGGGATTTGGGTCAGTCCTTGCGGCCAAATAGGACGATCGGTCCAGGCGTGCACTTCGGTGACATTCCCGATTTCGCCGGCCCAGATCATCTCCGCGGCTTGCCGCGTTCCCTCGTTCGAATAGCCCTGGTTGCCCATCTGCGAAGCGACTCTGTATTTGTTCGCGCCCTCCTGAAGTTGACGCGCTTCCCAAATGGTGCGAGTCAGCGGTTTCTGCACGTATACATGCTTGCCGCGTTCCATGCACCACATGGCGGCGGTGGCGTGCATGAAGTCAGGAATACTGACGATGACGGCGTCGATGTTCGCGCCCTGCTCGTCCAGCATTTTGCGGAAGTCTTTATACTTCGGGAGTTTCTCATACTGTTTGAACTTTCCCGCGGCGCGCACCTCGTCCACATCGCAGAGTGCGACGATGTTCTCGTTGGAGCAGCCGCTGATATCGCTCGCGGCTTTGCCTCCCGCGCCGATAGACGCGATATTCAGCTTCTCATTGGGTGACTTGTAGCCGAGCGCCCGCAGGGAAGGGACGCTGCCGAATCCGGCACTGGGAACCGCGCCGGCCAGCAGAGAACCGAAAAAGAAATGACGTCTAGTGAAATCGTATGCCACGAAAACCCCTCCACTATCTTATGACGGAGATGTGGGGGCTGGGGACTAGGGGGCTGTCCGATCTGAATCTCTACTGCCGTGCATCGCCAGGAGTGGCGATGCGGCACGCAAATGTGCGTGCGCTACGCGCGCATGGGATTTCGATGCTAAAGTTCGGATTGCGAAGCCTGTTTGCAGATGGCTTGGGCAATCAGATCGCGCACGCGGCCGATAGCCGGGCGAACCGCATCGAGTCTGTGCAGGGAACCGGGGAGGTCGGCGTAAATACAGGCTACGGTTTTGCGCTCGATCACGATGGGGAGCAACGCGAATCCGCCGGGGTTGAAGGCTGTGATCAAGGGGGAGCCGTCGTAGCGGCCGTCGCGTGCGCGGTCCACCCAGATGTCTTCCCTGCGTTTTATCGCGGCCAGGATAGGGCCGGCGGCGCCATCGGTGGGAAACCGGAAGCGGTTCAACAGGTCTTCGCCCGATTCTCCGCTTGCCAGGCGTCCAGCAATCAATCTCAGATTCTCATTCATCAGTCCGAACACCACGCGGACGAACCCGGCGGCGCACACCGCATCCAGCAGCGTTGAAATGAAGGAAGCTAGATCCAGGTCTGTCTGATTCAGGATGCCGGCAGCCCTTTGAATGGCTCGATCCAGAGTGAGACGAGCGTCGCCGAAGATTGGAACGGACTCCAAAATAGTACGCGCCCGCTCGGCTTGCTTGGAAAGACGCATGGTCTCGGTGGAAACCTGAAGAGAGGAGAAAGTCTCGCTGGTTTCGACCACCGCGGATTCGGCAATGCGTCCGAGATCGCGTACGGAAAGCAGAGTAGGCTGTCCGGCTGGGCCGAGCACGGCGTCAAGTTGCACCTTGTCCACGGCAACGCCTTTGCGGTAGAGAGCGCGGGTCAGGTTGTGGCCGTAGTTGGTGATGGAAGCGAGCGAGCGCTCGATCAACGATCCGGCCACTTCCGATGTCTGCATGCTTAGCCGCACTGGAGCGGGCATATTCCAACCCGTGGCTACACGCAATCCGACGTCTTCCCAGGAGAAATCGAGAACCCGGAAACAGGCGGCGCGCTCGGGAATCTTATCCTCTTCCATGGTCAAAATGACCCGTGAGTATTCGTGGGGAAAATGACAGCCAATGAGCACCTCTCCGATATTGCGAAGCAGCCCGCAGATGTAAGCCTCCTCCGGGCGAGGATAGCCGATGGCAGCCGCGACATTCCGGCTTTGAACAGCCGTCAGCACGGATCCGAGCACCAGTTCGGGGAGTCCCGGGGAATGATTCGCGAAATGTTCGATATGGCGGACCGTGTCGGCCATGTTGCGGACTTGCAACCAGCCAAGCAGGGTGGTGGCGTGGGCAATGTTCAGGATGGGCCGCCCGGAATGGTTGTACATGACTGAGTTGGCTGCCCGCAGGACCTGCGCCGCCAGACCGGGATCGTGGAGGATGATTCGAATCAAAGCCTGGGAGCTGCCGCTGTCAACATCGAGCGTACGGGCCAAGATTTCATTAGCGTGGTTCGAGAAGGGAGGCACCCCTCCGCCGTGGGAAACGCGCTTCAGGCAGAGATCGAGCTTTTCGTCTCTTGTGAGGCGTCTAGCGCCGTCGGGTTCGAGGGCGTGTTGGATACACAACCTCCTTTAGTTCATTTCGGCAATGTGGGAAGAGAATTGAGGGCAGGCGGCAGGAGGCAGGCGGCAGGATGGACTGAACCCCAAAAGTGA
>PMUN01000046.1 GCA_003166875.1 Bryobacterales bacterium
CGGCAAAGATGAGCAACAACCTGCGAGAGCTTGAGCGATGCAGGATCTGGAACTATGGTGTTACCTTCAGCGTGCTATTTAGCGGCAGATCTTCCGACGACCTTGCCGCCATGATCTCGAAGTCGCCTGGGACCACGCGCCAGTGCATGTCAATATCCAACAGTTGGAGATCTTCAGGGCCCAGCGTGAAGGTTACCGTTTTTGTTTCGCCCGGTTTCAGGTTTACTTGCTCAAATCCGCGCAATTGTTTTATCGGCATGGAAACTGGGGCTGCGTTCTCGTGGATATAAAGTTGCACGGTTTCCGTACCCACGCGCTGGCCGCTGTTCTTCACTTCGAAGCTTACTCGAGCTGTGCCGCCAGGGTGGATCTCCGCCGGCTCGACGCGCAGGTTGGTGTACTCATAATTTGTGTAGCTCAGGCCGTAACCGAATGGATAAAGCGGTGTTGCGGGCATATCCGCGTAGCCCCGCTTTTCATTCTTGATCCAGTAAGCCTTTGACGGTTTATAGTTGTAATAAGCCGGCAACTGGCCCGAATGGCGAGGAATCGTAATCGCCAGGCGGCCGCTGGGATTGTAGTCGCCGAACAGCACATCGGCCACAGCCTGCCCGCCGCGCTCACCCGGCCGCCACGCCTCAACGATCGCCGGCACATGTTCCGCCGTCCAGCGGGTGGAAAGCGGTCTGCCGTTCACCAGCACGACGACGGTCGGCGTTCCCGTGTCATATATGGCCTTGACCAAGTCCTCCTGAACGCCCGTGAGATCCAGGCTGGCCACATCGTGCCCTTCTCCGTCGGTAGGAGGATCTTTCTCCTCGTCAAGGTCATTCTGGCCCTGGTTCTCTCCTACAACGACGATCGCCACGTCCGCACCCGTTGCCGCGCGAACCGCGTCGGGGAATCCGCTTTTGTCGCTCCCTAAAACTCCACAGCCTTTTGCCCAAACTACTTTAGCCCGCGGGCCGGCAGCGGCTTTGATACCTTCCAAAATGCTGACCACATGCTGGGTAATCTTTTTTGGCGAATAATCGCCCAGCAAGTTCATGAGGTTCTCGGCATCAGGTCCGATCACCGCGATCGACTTCAAATCCTTCCGAAGCGGCAGCGTGTTCTTTTCGTTCTTAAGCAACACGATTCCCTCATGCCCGGCGCGCAGCGCCAGTTCCTGATGCGCTGGTGAGTGGACGGTTTCGACAGCGTGCTCCACATCCACGTACGGGTGCTCGAAAAGGCCGAGGCGGAACTTCAGCTCCAGCACCCGCCGTACCGCGCGATCCACCAAGGCAACAGGCACTCTTCCTTCTTCGACGTTTTCAATCAGCGGTCCCATGTAGGCGGGTTCGTAGGTGATGTTCAGGTCGACCCCGGCTTTCAAGGCCAGCGCACCCGCTTCCTTCTGAGTTTTCACAATGTGTTCGTAGATCAGCGTTCCGAAACCCCCGCCTTCACTCTCCACCACTCCTTGAAAGCCGAGTTCCTGCCGCAGAACATCGTTCATCCACTTCTCGGATGCGTGCGCCGGCACGTCCTCCACTTCCGGATATCCCGCCATCACGCCCAAGCCACCGGCTCTTGTGATCGCCGCGATCCACGGAGGCAGGAAATTCTCGCGCAGCGAGCGCTCCGACAACTCGATGGCGCCGCGCTCCAGGCCGCCGGCGGGCTCGCTTTGCGTGGGAAAATCGGTGAGCACCGCGATGACTTTGTCCGGAGCGGAGATATCGGATCCCTGCGTTGCCCGCACAATGCTCTCGCCGATACGCGAATAAAGGTAAGGATCTTCGGTATAGGCTTCTTCGTTGCGGCCCATGCGCGGGTCCCGATCCACCTCCATGACCAGAGTGGACAGCATGTGAATGCCGACAGCTCTCGCCTCCGCGGCCGCAACCGCGTATATCGCCTTCACCAGATCGAGGTCGAATGAACTACCGATCGCGAGGCCCTCCGGAAAGATTGTGGCGCCTGGAAACATCGCACCGTGGGTGCCCTCCTCGTCCTCGAGCAGAGGTATTTTCAGCCGCGTCTGGGTCAGCGCGATTTTTTGCAACTCGTTAAAGTATTCCGCCTGCTGGCGGGCGTCCTTGTGCAGAATCTCATTGGCTAGCGTGAAGAAACCGCAGCCTGGCCCGATTTCGTGAGTGTAAGTTCCGGCGGCGAACCTCTTGCACGCTTCCAATTTTGAAGGGATATCCTTTCCCAACTCATCCACGTAGACGCAGGGCAAATTCAATTGGCCCACCTTCTCCTTGAGAGTCATACGAGTCATCAGGTCATCAATGCGTGCGTTGATGGGCCGTTTCGGATCGAGGTACGGCGGCACATCGGCCCGGCTTTGCGCGAGAAGCGCAAGAGAGCCGAACAGCGCCACCACGGTCCCTGAGGCCAGCCACCTGAATCGAGTGTTCTGTTTCATTCGTCACCTCCAATGCGCCGCGTGCCCATTGCCCGGGATAGCGCCTTCGCGAATCTTATCAGGTTCCATTTGCACCTTCCAATCGAATTGCAGCAATGAGCGAATGCGAAAACCGGGCGAGCGCCGAAATCCATTGTTTGCCAGGCGTTGGTTCTCCGACGATGTGATTGTCATCGGCGTTCGGTGGTATCTGCGGTTCCGGCTCAGCTATCGAGATGTGGCGTGATCGTTGCCGAATTGGGAGTGGCAGTGGCGGCGCCCACATTCTACGTTGGGTAGTTCGATACGCCGAGGAGCTTGCGCGCCGTTGGGAGCGGTTTGAACTGGCGGTAGGTCGATCGCGGTGTTACTGGGAGACAGTCGCGGCACCACACCCGTGACCGCTTGCCCTTCTCGAGAACCACCAGCGTGCTTGCCCCGGCTCCTGCTCCACCACCCTCATGCAGTCCTTGATCGTTGGCGTTTCGCCGGCCTCGATCAGCCGCTGGGCCTCGGCCACTGCCTTGGGGTTGTCGCTCAGCGCTTTTGTCCGGATCGATGTCCATCAGGTTCGTCTATGAAACGGTAAAGTTTCCGGGCCGAGGTGCACGCGCGAGTGTGTAGGAGGGTAGGAAGTTGCCCGGATTAAATAAGCGTACAGCTATTTCGTTGTGCGCAGTAAAAACCCCGGCCCGAAAGGTCCACGGGGCTTTTTCTCATTTGTTTTTCACGTAGGCGCGCCATCGCTCTCCGGACCCTCTCAGCAAAGTCCGGGGCTTTTGTTTCGCGCGTAGGACGCCAACTAGCTATCGGCCGCGTCGGGTGATCTTCTGGTAGAACTTCCGTGCGCCGTACCCAACAGCTCCCAGCACCGTAACGAGCGCAACCCCTCCAAATCCCTGGAGTTCCGGTACCCCTTCGGAGCCGCCAAGGGCGTTGAAATATTTATCGGTTTGTCCAAGTGCATTGAACTCCTTGGAAAAGCCAACGCTTGCCCCAACTATGGCAGTGCACAGCGCGATAACGATCGGGCTTATTCTCCGTCTCATAAATCCATCCTCCGGCTACTCTCGGCCTCGTCCAGCTACTTTTTGGTAGAGCTTCCGTGCGCCGTACCCAACAGCTCCCACCACCGTAACGAGCGCCACCCCTCCGAATCCCTGAAGCTCCGGTACTTCTGTTACTCCAAGCGCGTTGAAGTCTTTGGTTGCGAGTGCATTGAAGGACTTGGCATGCCCCGCGGCTGCTCCAAGTAACAGAGTGCAGAGCCCCATAACGATCGGGCTTATTCTCCGTCTCATATAAATCCTCCCCAAGAGCGCGCTTGAAGAAAAATCCTGCGTCTCCGAGTTCGCGCTTTCTGAAAGTCGAGGACACAATCTTATACTAGGGAAGCACAAAGTGCAATTGCTAAAATCGCGATGGTACTACTAGTATTAGTAGTCCTTTGTCACGTTTGCAGACAGGACTTAGCCTGGGTAGGAGAGGATCGCGTTGCGTTTTCAATTGGTCAGCCCAGGTTCGGCTCTGCTATCCAGCGTGTTTCAGGTGTTTAAGGCGTACTTGATCCGTTCGAGGCCGCTCTTGATGCTGAGCTTGCTGGTCTGGTCCCATTCGTTGGGCGCCGGTCAATCGCAGCCTTCGGCCAGAACACCGTCAGGCGCCGATGAGGCGAAGCACACTGTGTCTCAACCTGTGGCAGCCTCCAAAGAGACCCCTAGTTCCGTCTCGCCGCAGAGCGCCGCGCGAGCCATCGCTTACGCCCAGGCCGGCTACATCATATATTTCACTCGTTTCGGCTGCACGATTGCCGTTCTGCTCCTGTTGCTGCGTCTTCAGGTCGCGCCGCGGCTGCGCCTTTGGGTGGAATCTGTAGGGCGCGATCCCTTCCTCGAAGCACTCATTTTCGTGCCTGCGCTTCTGGCCATCTTCGATGCGCTGATGCTGCCGGTCAATGTGGCCGGCCACTGGGTCCAGCGACACTTCGGCCAATCGATCCAGGGCTGGGATTCGTGGTTCTGGGACGAGGTTAAAGGCGACGTCTTAGTCGCGACGGGCGGAGTGTTCGTGGCCTGGTTGGTGTATTCGATCATTCGGCGCAGTCCCCGGCATTGGTGGTTTTGGGGCTGGCTGGGGGTGCTGCCGGTCATCGCCTACTCCTCCTTCGTGAGCCCGCTGCTAATCGATCCGTTGTTTGACCGGTTCACGCCGCTCGCAGAGTCTCGACCAGATCTGGTGAAGCAGATCGAACGCGTAATCGCGCGATCCGGCCAGCGCATCCCCGAGAACCGAATTCTTCTGATGAGCGCCAGCCGGAAGGTCAAAGCCCTGAACGCGGTGATGACTGGCCTGGGCGGCTCCGCGCGTGTGGTGGTCTGGGATACCACCGTGGCGCGCCTGACGCCGCCGCAGATTCTAGTCGTTTTCGGTCACGAACTGGGCCATTACGTCTTGCGGCATATTGTCCAGGACCTGTTATTTTCCATGGCTCTGATGTTCTTCGTTGCTTGGGGGTGCTTCCATGCGATGCGCTGGGCGGTGCGGCGTTTCGGCCACGCGTGGGGGCTGGGTGGTGTGGACGATTGGGCCTCCTTACCTGTGTTGCTTTTGTTCTTGTTTCTCCTCACCTTTGCGACCATGCCAGCGCAAAATGCCTTCGACCGCCATTTGGAGCACCAGGCCGATCAGTACGGAATGGAAGTAGTGCACGGCATCGTTCCGAATCCTTCGGAGGTCGCCGTGGAGTCGCTCAAGATTCTCGCCGAGGCTGACCTGGCAGAACCGTCTCCCTCTTATTTCGCGAAGGTGTGGTTCTATAACCATCCGCCCTTGGACGAGCGCATCCGCTTCGCTTATGATTACAATCCGTGGGGCCCGGGCCGGTCCCCTCAATTTGTGAAGTGAAACAATGAGCGGCATCGTCGGCATTGTGCACCTGGATCAAAGTCCAGTCGAACGCAACACGCTGCAGGATTTGACGAACTTCCTGACTTTTCGCGGTCCGGATGCGCAACAAATCTGGGTGGATGGCCCGGTTGGATTCGGTCATACGCTTCTGAAGACCGCGGCAGAGTCGGAAACTGAGCACCAGCCCTTCAGCCTGGACGGAGCAATTTGGATTGTCGCCGACGCTCGTTTGGATGCGCGCGCGGACTTGATCGCCAAACTGGAAGATCAATCCCAGCACGGTCTCGGGGCCGCGGCCGATGTCGAGCTCCTTTTGCGCGCCTATCTCGCCTGGGGAGAGAACTGTGTCGACCACCTGCTGGGCGACTTCGCCTTCGGGATCTGGGATGGTCCGCGAAAACGTCTGTTTTGCGGTCGCGATCATCTGGGCGTCAAGCCGTTCTATTACACCCATAAAGGTTCACTGATAATCTTCAGCAGCACGCTGGAATGCCTCCGTCAACATGCGGCAGTATCCGATGAGTTGAACGATCTTGCCATCGCGGATTTCTTGCTCTTGCAGCACAATCAGGATCCGGCTACCAGCATGTTCGCTGACATTCAGCGTCTGCCACCGGCGCACACCGCTACTTGGTCCCGCGCCGGCAAACAATCGAGATGCTACTGGACCATGCCAGTTGACCCGCCTCTGTTCTTACGCCGGTCTGAAGACTACATCGATCGCTTTAAAGAATTACTGCGACAATGCACTGGCGATCGTCTCCGAAATAATGCGGTGGGAATTTTCATGAGCGGGGGGCTCGACTCAACGAGCATGGCGGCCGGCGCAGCCAGTGTGCTGCGAGCGCGCTCTCCTGGAAGTCTGAGCCTGTCGGCTCTGACCATGGACGACCCGGCAGATCCGGCAGAAAAGGAGTGCGCCGGATTGGCAGCCAAGGCGCTTGCCATACCAATCCATTTTTTCAAGTGGGGTGACGCAAGCATCGATCGCAATTGGCAGCTTTCTCCTTTGCCCGCGCCGGAACCGGCACTGCATCCCTGGGAATTGGCCGCCACTCGCAACTTTTACCGGCAAGCTGCTACATTGAGCCGCATGTTTCTGCACGGCGAAGGCCCCGACCACTGCCTTCTATTCGAATGGCAAAATTATGTTTCGTATTTGCTGGCTCAGGGCCGTTACGGGCGTGTTTTGCGCGATGTGCTTGCAACCGTCCTACAAGCGCAGTGGAGCGCCTCGAAATCAGCGGCGATTCGCCCCGGGCAATTCGGGCCCTCCATGCAACTGCTCCCAGGGGCGTTTCCGGAATGGCTGAACCCTACTCTCGGATCGAAGTACGACTTGCGTCGCCGGTGGGAGGCTAAGTGGCTAGCGCCGCCGGCCGCGAGTTCGGTTCATCCCATGCGTCCAGTGGCGTACGCATCTTTTCAGGATCCAGTCTGGCCGTCGATGTTTGATGGCCACGACGCGGCATGGACCGGGGCTCAAGTCGAAGTGCGGCACCCTTACCTGGACTTGCGCATGCTTCGTTTTCTCCTCGCCATTCCTCCTTTGCCCTGGTGCAAGAAGAAGTATCTGGTGCGTCGTGCCATGCGTGGCGTCGTGCCCAAGTCCGTGGTCGGCCGCACCAAGGAGGGGGTCACGTGGGCCACGATCCTGGAGCGCGTCCTTAGTGCGAACGCCGCTCCGCTGGATCCCGTGCCCCAGCTAAGCGCCTACGTAGATTTGCGGCGCTTTCCAAAGGACTCGCCTCAAGACCAATGGCTGCTGGGTTGCGCCCTCCGAGTCCGGTCCCTGAATAATTGGCTGCAGTACGTGCAAAAGAAACCAAGGCCGCAAGAGATCTGACGCAAGAAATGAGCGGTCTTAGGGCGTTCACAAGCGCGTTGAACTCTACCTCGATTCCGATATCGTGCTGGCGTTGCGCCAGATGGCCGAATCGCAGGGGCGCAGCCAGGCCGAACTCATCCGCGATGCCCTTCAGGCCTATGCCAGAAAGGCAAGGCGTCTTAGGCTGTCGGGCATGGGATACCTCAGCACGCGCAGAACCAACCGACGAATACTGCTGAGAACCACTCACGCGAAGCGTCTGCCTCTTAGGCTTCGTTCAAGTCGATCTTGAATCACGGGAGATCGGACTCTGAAGTTCAAAGCCGCGAAGCTGCAGCCAACGCACGGAATGCTGAATTCACGACTCGAAATGTTCGCCGATCAGATTCGTACCGGTAATTCGGCTTGTGACCGCCGATCCGAGTACTCGGCAGTTTGACGAAAGACGGGCCAAACCAGCGTGTGCACTCAAATGGGGCTGCCTCGATCACTTGCTCATGTAATCGACGGACCTCGGAGGCTCACCTGGGCCGCCGGACGGCCCTCACCTTCCCGCTAGGTCCTCCGCCGCAAAAGAATTGATCGCGGCCATCGCATTCCAAACCCGACACGCCGACACCAGCCGGCATATCGAGCTGCTCCAGAACCTCACCCGTCCGAGGATCTATTCGCCTCAGATCGCTTTCGTCACCTTCCCAAGTGCCGTGCCAAAGCTCTCCATCCACCCAGGTGACCCCGGTGACGAAGCGGCTGCACTCGATGGTGCGGAGAATCGCCCCCGTCTCGGGATCGATCTGATGGATCTTGCGGTCCCGATACTGGCCCACCCACAGCGTGCCTTCGGCCCAGGCAAGCCCGGAGTCGCGGCCGCCGCCGGGCGACGGGATGGTAGCCAGCACCCGCCCGGTTTCCGGATCGATCTTCCGGATACGATCCTCGGCGATCTGATAAAGGTGCTGGCCGTCGAAAGCCGTTCCAGCGTGCGCGGGGACATCGATCGAGCGGAGCGTCTTGCCGCTCGACGGATCGAAAGCGTTCAGCTTGTCTCCGGACGCAAACCAGACTTGCCGGCCGTCATAAGTGACGCCATGCACTCTCTCGGCCCCCGGAAAGGGCCCGTATTCGCGAACGATTTTGGCCGCTGATCGTTTCATGCGTCTATACTAGTCACTCGGCAGCGGGGCGGGGAGTAACAATGTCGTCGTGAATCCCGGCACGGGCGGAGTCATCCAACGGCGAGCCCGGGCGCGGCCGAACGCCTGCACTCTGCCTGCAGCCGCGAGCGAATCGAGCGCCCGCTGCACGGTGCGCTGGCTGGTGCCCAGTGCCAGCGCCAGGGCCGAGCTCGACCAGGATTCACCGTCGGTGAGAAAGGCCAGCACCGCCCCATGCTCACCTTCGACGGGCCGTGCGAGTACGACGACCTCGCGTGCACTCGACGGCGCCAGTAGAAACCCGCTCTTGGTCGCGCTTACCGTGGCGAGTGTCCGAAGCATTCTGCGCAGCCGCCCGATTTCGACACGCAACCGCGCGCGATGCGATTCGTCCACGAGTTTCGCTCCGAATGCGCGCCGAAGCAAGACATCCCGCGGAACGTCTCCCGGCCACGCTTCGCCCAGCGCGCGTGCGAGTTCGAACAACACCGGACGGCTTCGGAGCGACACCGCCTTGCCCGCAGCACCGACGACGTAACGGCACGCATCTATTACAACCAGCGCTTGGGAGGACTGCAGCGCTTCGACATCCTCCAGTAGGAGGGTCCGCTCCGAGCCGTTCGAGATCAGGCGCGCGGCAGGCGTGTTCAGCACAAGGGAAGCATTTTCCACCTCGGCGGTGAGCGCGGGGATATCGGCCTGGCTCGCAGCCAGCCTGGCGCGGGCGAGCGCGCCGCGCGCTGCCTTGGTTTTGAGGCGCCGGAGCGCGATCCCGGCAGCTACCAACTCGTGGACGGCCTTCAACACGGGCGGGAGATTCGTGGGGTCGAGCTGCGCGAGCATCTGTTCGGCCTCCTCGAGGCGACTGATCAGCAGCAGGCGCCGCACCTGGAGGTAGCGCGCGTGCGCGGCGTTGAGCCGGTCGCCATGCGCTTCAAGTGTCGCGCGAGCCGCTTCGAGCGACTTCACTGGCCAGCTCAGATCGCGCGAGGCGAGCGCGATCTCGGCTTCGGCGACCATGCACCTCGCCCGAGCTACAGCCTCTCTTGGACTGAAGGCGCGAGCGGCGCTTCGCAAGAGGGCCTTGGCCCGGACCAGATCGCCCAGCTGCGCCATCGCAATGCCGCGCAGCGCCAGTGCGGGCGCGTCGTCGCGCAGCGAGACCCGCTTTAAGGCGCCCAGTGGATCGCCGGCGGCCAGCGCGCGCGCCGCGGCCGTGATCAGCGAGTCCATGTCGATCCGAATCCCGCCACACTTGTCACTCCCAGCATTTCGACATTCAGGGTTAAGTTTATCTTGTGAGCACCAAGCATCAGGTTATATCGAAAACTGAGAGAAGCAGCAAGTGCCGCAACGAAGCGATTTTTATCGGCAGATGGACGCCGAAGATCCTCTTCTCGCTGAAAGAAGGGCCTTACCGGCACGGGGAGTTGCGCCGCAACGTGGGAAACGTTTCCCAGCGCATGCTTACCAGAACTCTGCGCAATCTGGAATCCACGGGATTGATCACCCGGCGCGCGACCAGATCGAGGGCCAGGGCCTTCGAGTATTCGTTGACCAAGCTGGGAAGGACGATCATCGCGCCACTCCGGGGTATGTGCCGTTGGGCCAAACGATACAGCAAGGATGTGAGCGCCGGCGTGCATGTTCCAAAAGCGCAGCCGAACGTTTAGGTACATATATGTTCCCAATTGCGCTATTATTCCGGGACTGTCAAACTGAGGCCGTGCTGAGCGTCTAAAAGAGGGGAAGATACAAATTCAAAGGAGAGACGTATGTGCCCAGTATGCATCGCAAGCACAGCAGTAATGGTCGCCGGCGCAGGATCCACGGGAGGAATTCTGGCGGTGTGCATCGGCAAACTCAGAAACTTTTTCAGAGCGAATCGTCTCGGTCTGTTTCAAAAAACAAAGGAGAAATAAGATGGCAACAAGCAAAATGAAAACGCCCGCGATCGTATCCCAGCAGGAATGGGACGCCGCGCGTCAGGAGCTCCTCGTGAAAGAGAAAGCCTTGACGCGCTCCCGCGACGCGCTGGCCGCCGAACGCCGGCGGATGCCGTGGGTGGTTGTGGACAAGAAGTACGAGTTCGACGGACCCAAGGGCAAGGTAAGCCTGCTCGATTTGTTCGAGGGCCGCCCTCAGTTGATCCTCTATCGCGCCTTTTTCGAGCCCGGAGTGTTCGGCTGGCCCGAGCACGCCTGCCGCGGCTGCTCCCTGGGCGCCGATCAGGTGGCCCACTTGGCCCATCTGAACGCTCGTGACACCACCCTCGCTTACGCCTCACGCGCGCCGCAGGCGGACATCGCGCGCCTGAAGACGCGGATGGGCTGGGACATGCCCTGGTACACCATCACCGACAGTTTCGACGTAGACTTCGGCGTCAATGAATGGCACGGCCACAACGTGTTCTTCCGCGACGGCGAGCGGGTGTTCCGCACATACTTCATCAACGGCCGCGGCGATGAGGCGATGGGGNNTGGCACGACAACTACGACGCCGAGGCCTCTCCTGACTCGAAGTGGGTCGACATAATAACCGACCCTCAAGAAGCCGCCCGAAAGCGCGACGCGGAGGCCAAAGCGTGACCGAGGTTAGCAAGGAGAGAACGATGACAGACGTCATGAGTGATGAACTTGGAGCGCCTAAAATAGTCGATCGGAGCACCTTCCACGTCGAGCTGGACGCATTGCGGGTTCGAGAGAAGGCTCACACAAGAGAAGGCGACGCCATTGTAGCCGCCCGCCGACGGCTCCCCATGGTGGAGGTGGACGGTGCCACACCGCTCATTGGCGAACGTAGGGCGGTGACAATATTGGATGTGTTTGAGGGACGCCGGATGCTCATCGCCTACTATTTCATGTGGCACACCGGCCACCCTGCGCCGGAGCAATGCGAGGGGTGCACCTGGGTTACATCGCAGGTCCGCGAGCTATCCTATATTCATTCTCGCGACGTCACCTTTGCCACGTTTTGCCAAGGCCCGTACGAAGAGAGCNNCGGTACCGCGACTTCATGGGCTGGGAGATGCCTTGGTACTCGGCCCAGGACTCGCTCGACACGCTCTTGGTTGGACGCCGGGTGGGCATGATGCACATCGTTTGCTACATGCGCCAAGGATCCAAGGTCTTCGAGACTTACTGGACGACGAGACGCGGCGTCGAGGCGATGGATAACAGCTACCGGTTGCTCGACTTGACCGTCTACGGGCGCGAGGAGACGTGGGAGGACTCGCCGACCGGCTGGCCACAACGGTTTAATGGCAAGCAAGTTACCCGTACCGATGGACGTCCCACCGCCCAGTGGTCCCGCCTCGAAGCCGGACGCTCCGACAACCTCGGCGCCACTCCGCGCTAGAGGCGTCAGTCCGATGGCGCCGTCACCCGAGGCGGAGGTGTCGGTTGCAACTTGCGCCTCGACTCCCGTCCGGCCGGATTTGCTGAGCTGAACGAGCACGTTGAGCGGCATCCGTCCAAACCGGCTTGGCGACGACCGTCGTCTACACCAACGACGAGAGCCCCGAGCTGGTCCGCCACGAGGACCTGGAGATGTTCCGTTGAGCGTCAAGGGAGCGCGGCGTACCCTTCGGGAGAACCCGCGGTGGGCAGGAAGGCATATGGAAGTGATTGAAAAATTTGGCGGGGACGACGGGGCTCGAACCTGGATGGCGGACCGGCACCGAGTAGCAACGCGCGGTAACTGTATGAGTCTGCGTACGCGCGATGTGGCGATCTGGCAACCAGAGGCAACGTATTTCACCGGCATGTTTGCGCCATGTTAGCCCGGCCCGGCAAGAAAAAGGATAGCGTCGCGTGGGTTCCAACCGGACTCCCATGGTAGGACTTGCTCTTTGTGAGCCTGGCGTCACGAACGCTCCGAAGACCGACCGCAAATTCGAAAGCGGGTTTTCCGGTCCCTTAGGGCTGCACCTGGCAGTAAAACTTCCCTTGGTAGAGATTCCTCAAAGGAACGGGATCATTCAATGCTTGCAGCACCAATTGCGCTATAGGCATTCGAGGTTTGAGTTCAAGAGGAACGGTTCCAGCGTTCGCCAGTTCAAGGACAATCACACCATGGAATCCTGGAGCTACTTGTGTTGCAGTGGCGACAAAGAGCCCCTTTCTTCCCAAACCAGACTTACCCTCGACGAATGCCATAACGTCTGGAGGTAATGCCACGAACTCAAGCGTCGCCCCGAGAACCAGGTCACCCGGATGTATGACGAATCTTTCTTTTCCAGGCACGAAAATGAGTTCGCGGCCGATTGTTGAAAATAGTCTCTCGGCCGCTTCATCTTCGAGCTTGACGCTTGGCATTCGTACTCGCCGAGCAACCGCAAACCAATGACCAAGGTGGACGTCGAGGGATGCGGTCTTAATTGCTTTCGTGTTGAGCGGCGTCACGTCTATGTGCAGCGAGTCCGACGCATCCAACTGGAGGCGTGCGGAGATATGGGCCATCCCTAACACCCCTCCTTTCTTCAGATCTTCTTTACGAGCTGTAGGGCACTCGGTAAAGCTTGTCGACTCGTTGGCAGAGTTAGGGGGTCCCGTTGCAGTGAGTTCGATAGCCTTCAACACCAGGCGGCAAGTCTTCTCATACTCGTCGAACCTTCGATCTCTCTCCGGGATGTTTGCTTCGCGTTCTTTTCCATAAATGACTTGGTACGCCCAAGCTGCGGAAAGGATCTCTGCAAAGCAGTTCACTGGCTCGCCTGGACAACTTGGAGGTAAATCAAATTGGAGTCGTTGGATTCTCTGGAAGAATTGTTCGGTAAGCTTAGCTGCTTTTTCATCCGAGATTATGTCCCGCACAAGTTGATGTAGATCCGGCAACACAGCGCGCACGGCATCCTCGACCAGCTTGGTTAGTTGTGCGTCCACGGTCAGGGGAGTTGGAATCGGCCCGGGTGGCTCGTCTAGTCGTCCTTGCCACTTGCTCATGAACTCGATTAGAGGTTCGGCGAGTTCTGGATATAGGGCTCTCTGTTCGATGAAAAAATCAAGGCAGCTCGGTAGCCATTTGCTTAAGTGCTCGTGGATTATTTGGAGTCTGAATCTGAGGCCCGGATATCCCGACGGCAAAATAATGGGTTGGGGCCACGGCGCCAAATTCTTTAAGAATTCAGCCTGCGCGACGAATGTCGCGAATCCAACCATTCTGGTCGCAAAGAGATCTGCAATCACCTCTCGAACAGCAACTGTCACTCGCTGCACGAGATTCCTAACGGTGTTGCTGACTGTCAGTGCGTCCGGCGGGGCGCCTCCGCCAACCTGCTTGAGAACAGCGGTAACTTGGTCAGATCTTATCCCAACTTTCTGCTTCTTGAAGAGCGGTGGATCAAAGCTAAAGTCTAGAAAGTGTCCAAGTTCATGCGCCAAGATCGAGTACCCAAGAACGTCATGGGTGTCCAGCCCAGCGAACGAGAGTATCGCAAGTTGAGAAGGAAACTCCTCGCCTGCCTTTCCCTTAGAGCTTCTCTCCCACAGTTTCTGGACCAAATCCCCGCTGTTAGTCGCATGAAGTTTGTCTTGCGGGTCCATAACGCTAAGACTCAGCTTTTCCCGAAGATACCAGCTCAACGGTACAAACTGGAGGTTGTACTTCCACTGAGGCCGGACGACGGCGATTGGTTTTCCGTTGCCCGTGGGGAAGTACATCTCGGTGAGCTGCTTCAGGGCCACCTGAATTCCGGGCGGAGACTGCTGCGGAGAACTTGCCCACAAGTACGTGAGCTTTCGGTAGGCGTGC